>JAPNUJ010000038.1:21371-24272 GCA_026627155.1 Bacillota bacterium
AAGACGGACACAGGGTATTACTGGTCGTGGCATCCAGATGTGAATCCCTTGCTGGCGGCGGGCGCCAACACGTACCTGGAAAACCAGATTGGCATGCATGCGTTTTTCGAACACGTCATTCACCACCCGTACTGGACCTTGTTCAACGGCTTCGCCAAGTGGTTTTATCTATACTGGAAAGACGACAATGTGATGATCTACACATTTCGAGCGGGTACGGCGACCATGCAGCGCCTCGCGTATCGCATGGGCTGGATTTTCACCGCAGCGTACTGGCTCTGGATGGCCATCGCCGTCGCGGGAATGGGCTGGGGCATGAAGATCTGCGGTGTGCCATGGCGCAGATTGGCACTTCCGGTCGTGTTCATCGTGTATAACACGGCGGTGTTCTTTGTATTTCCCGCGTGGGACCGTTTTCGCTATCCGATCATGCCTCTGTACGCGTTGTTCGTCGGGATCGGCGTAGTCGCCTGGCTTCGTCACCGCGAGGGACGCAAAGCGGCGCCGTCAAGCGCCGAGTGAGGCGTGAGGCGTGCTCCTCGGCTCGGACCTCGGGCGGCCGCACGGAATGCGACGACCAGTTGACGGACAGACGGGAGACGGACGCGCAGGAGACGGACCGACTGCCGCTACGGGTTCGGCCGTTTATTCGTTGACCGGTGCGTGTGGTCCCAGTCAGCCAGCCAGCGACGACCCGAGTGATCGCGAATGCGGATGACGATGCGATCTTCGTACACGTCGATCCAGCGGGACTGTGGGTGGTCGCCATGTGGGCAGCCACCGCCGACAAACAAGACGCCGCGATCCTGGACCAATTGATCCGGCCTGTCCATCCGACAGTGCGTGTGTCCGGATAGGAACAAAACATCCCCATGCGTCTCCAGCGTACGACGAAACGCGTCGGACTGCACGCAGGTTTTGGTACTCTCGGCGACCGTGTCATCGAGCGGTTGGTGAAAGAGGACAGCCACGGTTTGCGCGCGACGTGCGGCGAGTTGGTCAGCCAGCCAGGCGAGTGATGTGCCGGAAATCCAACCGGCATCACCGATGTCTGGGGCGTAGTGTTCGGTGGACAGGCAGACCAAAGGCAGAGGTCCATAGTCGAGCGCGGTGTGTAGGGAGGACATGCCCGTTTCCTGAAAAAACCGCGTCTGGGCAGCTTCGTCAGACCAGTCTTCCTCTTCATAATATCCGTAGTACTCGTGATTGCCCATCGTATAATGGATGGGAAAGTCGCAGTGAGCCGCCAGAATCTGACGTGCCAAGCGGTAGTCGCGCACCTTGCCGTTGGTGAGATCGCCTTCGATGATCAGCAACGCAGGCTTTAGTGACGCGATGTCGGCCACCGCTTGCTGGACTTGCGGGACCCACTCCACGGGAGCGTTCGTCTCCTTCCAAGCCATCACATGAAGGTCTGACATGACAGCGATTGACCAAAGTGGCGATTCGACCATGGCGGATCCGTTCCTCTCTTCACATGCCATTCTATCTTCACGAAGTGGGCTTCTCCTGCAAGGGAGCGCTGCCGACTGGGCGGTGTCGTCGGCACTGTGTGGTGGCATTTGCCGGACGTCATCAAAAGGGTGTCATGGCCTCGCAAGACGATGTCTGCTGTGGCAAATGGGTTCTGCGCACCGAGCGCACCGAGAAGGCCGCAAGTGCGCAGACCATCAGGCAACTGGCGCCGATCGCATACGTGCCACGCGCGCCCACCGCATCTCCAAGCACCCCGACAAAGGCATACGTGACCGGGATGGCGAGGCTGGAAACCGCGCTGGAGATACCGCCTACGCGACCCCGCATCGCATCGGGAACGAGGGCCTGAAAGACCGTGCCCAGCGGAACGCCTGCGCAGATCAAAGCCAGACCGAGCAACACATTGGCCAGGTCAGCCACGCCTACAGTTGGCGCCAGGGCAACCGCAGCGAGCGCCAAACCTTGTCCGGCTAACCCGCCAGCAAATCAGAGTCCCGCGCGTTGGACCCTGCGCGTACCAATCCACAGGCTACCGAGGATCATGCCAGCTCCAACTGACGCGTCAAAGACTCCATAGGCGCTGGCCCCCACATGTAATGTCCTTTGCAGATACATGGCCGGCAGCACGTTGGTCGGTCCAAGCCCGACGTTAGAGAGCATGGAGACGAGGAGGATGACGACGAGGTTCGGGCGTGCCAACACCCAGCGAGCCCCTTCGGTCATCTCGCGCCAAGTCGAGGTCGGCGTCGCCGATGGGTGCAAGTCCTTGACCATCGCCGTTGCCATGGGAATGCGCGCAAGCGAAAAGCAGAGTGCAGCCACCAGAAACGACACGCCATCCACATAGAGGGCAGAGGCTGTCCCGATGACAGCGACCAAGGTTCCACCGAGCATGGCGCCGGACAAGCGAAAACCTTGTCGCGAAAAGGACATCAGGGCGTTGGCCGTGATGAGTTCGTCGGGCCCGACCAGTGAAGGCAACGAACTGTTCCAGGCTGGACCGAAGCCGACCTCACCGACCGCCAGTATCGCTGTGATCGTGTAAAAGGCCCAGACTCGTTCATAGCCAACCATCACCAACGTGGCGAACCCAGTGATCGCCACCATTTGCAGGACGCTGACGATGACCAACCACCGCTTGCGATGTCCGCGGTCCACGAGTGCGCCGAACCAAGTCCCCAGGAGAACGGCTGGCAAGAACGCGAAAACGAGAACTAGCCCGGACTCCGCCGCAGAGCCGGTGACCTTGTAGACATACCACATCAGGGCGATATCGTAAAAAGAGTCCCCTAGAAAATTGATACTCTGCCCAATCCAAAGCCACCGAAAATCACGTCGCTCACGCAGAAGATCGGTGAAGCGGTGCACGCCGGGCCGAAATGCCTGTGTAGCAGGTGTAGCAGGTGTAGCAGGTGTAGCAGGTGG
>JAPNUJ010000038.1:24282-24550 GCA_026627155.1 Bacillota bacterium
ACGCGGCCTTCGGACTCGGGGTCGGTGCGGAGGTCAGATTCGGATCCGCGGACGAGGGATTGGCTACCCCCGTCTGACCCGCGGGTTGAGTCTCAGTCTTGGCGTCCACTCAGACTCTCCCTCCGTACCTGGTATCAGAAACAGTATACCTTGGGACTAAGAGAAGATCATCCGCCCAGAGACTGAGTTGCGCGCCTTATGCATTGTGCCGCGACCCCTTTTGAGGGATCGGGTGAGCGACCCGGCTTGGAACGCCGCCTTGTTGTTC
>JAPNUJ010000039.1:0-4703 GCA_026627155.1 Bacillota bacterium
ACCTCCTCGCGAACGAGGTCGAGCCACTCTGCATCCACCAAGTCCATCTTTGTCAGCACGATGACCCCATGGGTCACACCAAGCAGCTCCAAAATCGCGAGGTGTTCACGCGTCTGTGGCATGACGCCTTCGCGTGCGTCGACGACGAGCAGGACCAAGTCCACGCCACCGGCCCCGGCCAGCATGTTGCGAATAAAGCGTTCATGACCCGGAACGTCCACGAGGCCAAGCCGCTGCCCATCCGGCAACACAAAAGGAGCAAATCCAATGTCGATGGAAATGCCCCGATCTTTCTCCTCCTTGGTGCGGTCCGTCTCAACGCCCGTCAAGGCACGGACAAGCGCCGTCTTCCCGTGATCGATATGGCCCGCCGTGCCCACGATGACAAAGTCGTCCCTCATCTCCGTCATCGTCCCGTTCTCCTCCACCTATGAGCCGTTCGCTCAGTCTGTGACTTATTCGTGTCCTTCACGCTGGTTCCGATCTGTGACACCTTTCGATGAAACCTTCCGGTGAGTCCCTTCGATGGGAGCTTCAGAGTGTAAGCGATATCGCATGGGCCGCTTTCGACAATGCACTGACCGACACGTCATAGTAGCTGGCCACCACCGCTTGCGGGACCAACCGCCCTGCTGTCCGCCGCGCGACATACTCCAGCGCCGCAGCCCAGACGTTGCGCTTGACGATCTTCGGCAAATCACTGTACACGTCTGTCACGTAGCCCAGCCAGATCCCTCGCGCAAAGTCGCACATCGCCACATCCTCTTTCGCGAACACAGCTTGAACATCGCCGAGGATCGTGCCGAGAATAGGATGCCAAGACAACAAACGCGGGTCCGCCATCGGCAGGTGAACCGACTGCATCGCGCCATCCAGGAACACCTGCACAGATCCGGTCACGCTCAGTCGCTGCTGAAGTACGAACAATGCGTTCCAGATCACATCCTGCGGTTGCAAGGGATCCTGTATGAATTCCCTGAGAACGTGCGCCGATTCCACATCCCCAAGCAGGGCGAATGCTTGCAACGCCTCCCGTTTCGTCTGACGGGGTCCGCGAAACAGGGCAAAGTACAAGGATGAGCGGACGCTGGGATCCTTTGCCCAGGCACCCAGCTTCGTCAACGAGGCCCCGCTTGCCGGAGCCGGCTTCCCACTATGAGCCCGCAAGTGAAAAGGCAACTGATACGTGTAACTGAGGAACAGACGCTCCCCAGACGACAAGGCCCGTTCCACTTCCTGCAAGTAATGCGTGGCGATCCCGCTTTCGGGGTCGAGGGCCTGCACCTCAAGTAGCCACTGCCGCGCCTGCTTGAGGCGATTCATGTTGCCGCACGCGGCGGCCAAGGCAAAGTACAGCGTGGGATCGTGACGATCCCCATACTGGACCAGTTGGTTAAACAGTTGGTACGCACCTTTGTGTTCACCCAGAATGCCGAGTGTCGTCGCGAGTTTGTAGCCTTGATCAAATTGCAGTGGCGTCAACTTGCGCAACAGAGCAATGAGACGTTTGTACTCCTCTTGTTCTTGTCCTTGATGGCGGATGAAGACAGCGAGGTTACACAAGGCGTGAATGTTGGCCGGGTCGATCTCCAGTACTTGTCTCGTCAGCAGAATGGCCCCGTCCATGTGGCCGAGGTAGTAGCGCGCCAAAGCGAGGTTGTTGCGCGCCGCGACGGCGTCCGGCTGCTGCCTGATCTCCTTCTCGAGCAAGATGCTGGCTTCGTAAAATTTCCCCTCTTCCAGCAGGCTCCGGGGGCGGTCCTTGTCGCGCGATGTCTCCTGTTGCCGTAGCCGGCTCTCACGCAATATCTCGCCGCCGCCAAACTCGTGAATCAGCACGTCGAGCATCTCGTCTGCATCAGTCGCAAATTCGCCCGTAGGGTCGATCTCAAGGTACTTGACCACGTGCGCCTCTGCCAGTTCATACTCGCCCAGGTTCGCATAGTTGTTCGCCATATAGAAGTAGCACTCCGCCATGTCAGGCGCGAGTTCTGTCAGGATGCTCTGAAGCACTTGATTGGACTGCTCAAAGTCGCCGAGCTCCGACAACACTCCGGCGAGATTACAATGGTTCACAGCGTTCTCGGGTTCGCACTCGACGGCCCGTTGAAACGACTTCAGCGCCCGCGACAGATCATGGCGGTTGAGAAACCGGACCCCGCGTTCAAAGTAAAAAGCCGCGTCCGGTCTGAGCGACACGATCTTGGATTCCCGTTCTTGCCCCTCCATCTCGCACCCTCCTCGACGCAAAGCCAGAATGGAACCTTGGGCAAGTATAACATAACGGTTCGGCCCGTGTCATTTCCAAGCACTTGAAACTGGGATTTTACCAGTTCGAATGCGTCCTCCAGCACGCTAAACTCGAAGTAAACCCGGCCATTCATCCACGCCAAAAGAGTGGCAAAGTCCCTGGCATATTGGCTATAATGATGAGATAACCTTGAATTCACGAATCTGTAGACAAAGGATGTTGACTGTGCAACAGTATATGACTCGCGTATCGCACCTTCTCGCTGAGATTTTCACGGAATTGGGGATCGACACAGACACGCTGGATTCCTCAGTACGGACAGGTGGCCCAGCAGACCTCTCGTCTCTCCTTTGGTCTTGGCTGGAGTTGCCACCGGACAAGACCATGGGTGATATCGCCCTCCCTTGCTTTCGCTTGGCCAAGACCCTGCGTCAGGCACCTGTCGCCATCGCAACGTCGATTGCCGACGCCGTAACGGCCCATATCGCGGCAGCAGGCGCTAACGATGCAGAACAAGTGGCATCGGCGGCCGCACCTCCAAACGACTGGACTTTGCTGACGGATGCAACCACCGCAGGTCCGTACGTGAACTTGCGCCTGCGGCGATCATCTGTCACCCGGGACGTCCTGCATGCCATTGCCATGGACAACGGCTACTGTCACAGCGGCCGCGGCGCTGGCAAGATCGCCGCTATCGATCTCTCGTCACCGAACATCGCCAAGCCGTTTGGCATTGGGCATCTGCGGTCAACTGTCATTGGCACGGCGATTGCCAACCTGATGGAATCAGATGGCTACCAGACCCTTCGAATCAATCACTTGGGCGACTGGGGCACGCAATTTGGCAAGATCATCACGTCCTACCGCCTGTACGGAGATCCAGACAAAGTGCGCGCGAATCCCATCCCTGAACTGAATGACCTCTACGTATTCTTCCACCAGCAGGAGAAGCTGCACCCCGAACTCGAAGATGAGGGGCGCGCGGCCTTCCTGCGTTTGGAGGAGGGCGATCCGGACTCGCTCGCGTTATGGCAGTGGATGATTGAGGTCAGCATGGTCGAGTTCCAGCGTACGTACGACCTGCTGAGCTCACGCTTCGACTTCAACCTGGGCGAGAGTTTCTACAACGACAAGATGCAAGCGGTGATCGACGAGTTGCGTGAGAAGGGTCTCCTTGAGGTCTCCGAGGGAGCCGAAGTGGTGCGCCTTGACGAAGAGAACCTGCCCCCTTGTCTGATACGCAAGTCTGACGGGGCCACATTGTATCCCACGCGGGACTTGGCGGCCGCGCTGTATCGGCACCATGCACTTCACGCGGACGAGCTCATTTACGTGGTCGGCGGTGAACAGCGCCTGCACTTCGCCCAACTGTTCGCCGTTCTCGCGCGCATGGGCTACGACTTTGCCGCCCACTGCTCGCATGTCGCGTTCGGCATGATGCTTCTCGAGGGCAAGAAGATGTCAACGCGCAAGGGGCAGGTCGTGCGCTTGCAAGAGGTGCTGGAGGAGGCGATCGCGCGAGCCAAGGCGATCATTTCAGAGAAAAACCCGTTGCTCCCTGACGCGGATGCCGTCGCCCGCGCCGTTGGCGTGGGGGCCGTTGTGTTCAACGACCTGAAGAACAATCGCCTGCATGACATCGACTTCAGCCTCGACAAGGCCCTCGCGTTCGACGGCGAGACGGGGCCCTATGTGCAGTACACGCATGCACGCACCTGTTCGGTCCTGCGCAAGGCCGGGCTCTTGGCCGACGGCGACGCGTCACCAGGGGAAGCACTCACGTCCGCTGACTCGCTCAGCGAGATCCAGACACTAGAAGAGCCTGAGTGGGAACTCACCAAGCTGCTGAGTCAGTACCCGCAGGTGAGGTTGCGCGCGATCGACGAGCGCGATCCGTCGCTGATCGCAAAGCTGGCGATGGACATTTGCCAGGAATACAATCACTTTTACCACGACTGCCCGATTCTCACTTCGACGGCGGCCATTCGTGAGCGCCGTCTCGCTCTCACCGACGCCACCCGCTTGCTGATCCGCCATGCGCTCTCGCTTCTGGGCCTCGAGGCGCCAGCCAGTATGTGAGCCCGCACCGAGAGACACGCGAAGGCCCTCCCGGCAGCAAGTGAAAACTTGTCGCCATGAGGGCTTTTCTCTGTCTTGTGTGCGATCAATACGTGATGCGCGGATCGATAAATCCATAGAGCACGTCGACGATCAGGTTGAACAGGACGACAAACACGGCCGCAAACAAGACAGTGCCCATAATCAATGGGATGTCCAACTGATTGATCGCCTGGACGGCCATCTGCCCCATCCCGGCATAGCCGAACACATCCTCGAGCACGACGACGCCGCCAAAGAGCGCTGCCACATCCGTCGCCCCATAGGTGACGACCGGAATCATGGCATTGCGCAGGGCATGTCCCATGACTGCGCGAAAGGAACTCGCCCCCTT
>JAPNUJ010000039.1:4713-24296 GCA_026627155.1 Bacillota bacterium
CAGCCGGGCATAGTAGGCCGCTCCTGTAATCCCGTAGGCGAGGGCTGGAAGAATGATATAAGGCAAGCCACCCGTGCCGCCCACCGGGAACCACCCCGCCTTGAACGCCAACCAGTACATCAACTCGAGACCCACGAAAAAAACGGGCAACGAGATCCCGATCAGGGCCACGATACTCAGGACGTGGTCGGTCAATTTGCGGTCCTTGAGCGCCGAAATGATGCCGATTGGGATGCCAATCACGAGTTCCATAAGCCATGCGGCCAAAGCCAGTTGGGCGGTATACCCCACACGCTGCGCGATCAACGTCGTGACAGGCAGGTCCAGGATATAGGACTGCCCGAGGTTACCGTGGAGTAACTTTACAAGGTAGTTCCAGAACTGCTCCGGTAGTGGCAAATTCAAGCCCATGTGTACACGCAGTGCCGCGACTTGCGCCGCGGATGCCTTCATCCCAAGGATCAGTCGGGCTGGGTCCGCCGGGACTGCGTAAGAAAGGATAAATGTGATAAGAGCGATGCCAAGCAACACCACGACCGATCCACCGAGTCTGCGAACAATGTACGAGACCAACCGCACACCTCCCGTCCAATCTCAGACCGCGACCGGACGCCTTGAGGCGCCCGACCGTCGCTCTGTCCCTGCGCAAGAAAATGCAAGCCGCTACTTAGTGTTTGGTCAGCCAGATGTACTGGAGATCGTCGACCAGATTCGGGTTCGCGTAGTAGTTCTTGACCCACGGCTGCACCGCTGCCGTAAAGAGAGGGTACGCGTAGGGAATCCAGGCAGCTTGACTCATGATGATGTTTTGAGCCTGTTTGTACAGCGCGAAGCGAGCCGGACCGTTTGGCATGACAGAGGCCTCGTTCAGCAACTTGTCCACCGTCTTGTTGCTGTACATCGTCGAGTTGTTTTGCGGGCTCTGATTCGAGTTGAACAGCGTGTTCAGGAAGTCCGACGGATCCGGAAAGTCTTCGAGCCACGCAAGCAAGAAGATACCCTGTTTGCCCGTCTCGTTATTGTTCAGGAACGTCCCCCATGTCGTCTGGTTGACCGATGCCTTGATGCCGATCTGCGCAAAGTCCTGCTGCACGACCTCCGCTTCACTCACGTCGTCCGGATTGGTGTTGTCCGTGTAGATCGTGGTCGTGAACCCATGCGGATACCCGGCCTTTGCCAGCAACTTCTTGGCCAATGCCGGGTTGTACGAGTAGGTCGCGTCGGCTGGAAGTTTCGCCTCGTAGCCGCTCGGCATGCTCGGCGGGATGACCTGATTGGCGACAATCGCCCGACCATTCAGCACCTTGACCATCTGTTCCTTGTTGATCGCATACTCCAGAGCACGTCGAACGGCAAGGTTCTTTGTCGGACCGACCTTCGAGTTGAGGCCGATATACAGCGTGGAAACCTGGACTTGCTTGTAGATATCCCCACTGAACTTCGGATTCTCGGACAGTGGCACGTAGTCCGCGGACGGGATGCCCCCCTGGTTCCACGCGATCAGATCGGTCGACCCTTGTTCAAAGTGCTCCAACACGGCCTGTGGCGAGTTGTTGTTGGTAAAATCGATCTCGTTGAGATACGGGACGCCCTTGATGAAATAATTCGGGTTCTTCTTCAGAATCCACTGTTGATTTGGTTTGTAGCTCGCCAGTTCGAACGGACCTGTTCCCATCGGATGATAGTCAAAATAGTCCAGACTATGCTTGTCCACATAGGCCGGATCCACAGCCGAGAACGCCGGGATCGCCAAAACCAACAGGAACACCGGGTCCGGCGTCGTCAACTTGATCTGAAGGGTCTTGCCCCCATCCAGCGACGTCATCCCGGTCAGTGTCTTGGCATGGCCGGCCGCATACGCCGCGGAGCCGACGATGAAGGGGTTGATGAAACCCGACAGACCCGATTGGGTGGCCGGCGTCAGGACCCGCTCAAATTCTTTGATGAAGCTGTCCGCATTCACGGGATCGCCGTTCCAAAACTTGGCGTTGCGCAGATGAAACGTATACGTCTTGCCATCTGGTGAGATGGTCCATGACGACGCCAGGCTCCCGATAATGGTGTTTGTGGCACCCTTATACGTCACGAGGCCATTGTACATCTGAGTGACGGCCTCATAGGACAGCGTGTCGTACGCCTTGGCGGGGTCAAGGTGCGGGAACGCACCGTTGACATCGAGATTGAGCGTACCCCCGTAAATCGGTTGCGAGCCTTCCTGAGCCGCCGTATGATGCACGGGCGTGCTGGCCACCTCCGTGCCGCACCCCGCAAGCGCCATGCCCAGCATGCTGATCGATGCCACCGCACCGAACAACTTGAGTTTTCTTGCCGTCATTGAAGTTCCCCCTCTTGTATGTCTGACGCACTATGCTTTCATCTTCCCAGTACGAGCGGTCGGTAGGTACGTAAGTTGATGCGTCGACGACGCACCGTACTATCGCACGCGGCGCGGGTTAAACAACTCGCGCAACCCGTCTCCGAGAAGGTTAAAGCCAAGAACCGCGAGCAACAGCGCCAGCCCTGGATAATACAGGAGCCAAGGCGCGTACTCGAAAATCGATTGCCCCTCCGCCAGCATGTTGCCCCAACTCGGCGTCGGTGGGGCCACCCCGATGCCGAGAAAGCTGAGCGTCGACTCTAGTAGCATATTATTGCCTATCGACAGCGTCGTCAAGACGATGACAGGCGCAACGATATTTGGCAGGATAATTCTCAGTAAAATCCGCCAGTTAGGACTGCCCAGCGCCTTGGCGGCCTGCACAAATTCAAATTCCTTGACCGACAGGACCTGTCCGCGCACAATCCGCGCCGTTGTCGCCCAACCGAGAACCCCGATCGCGATAAACAGATTGTCGACCGACTGCCCGATCACGGCTACGAGCGCCACGACAAAGAGGATCAACGGGAACGCGAGCATCATATCGGTGATGCGCATGATGACGCTGTCTGCCCATTTGCCGAAGTAGCCTGCAATGATGCCGAGCGACGTTCCGATAAACAGACTGATGATGCTCGAAAACACGCCGACTTCGAGCGAGACGCGCGCGCCATACAGCACCCGGCTGTAGATGTCGCGGCCAAGGTCATCCGTACCCATGATGAACTGATGGTTCGGGGCGAGCGGCGCACCGTTCATCGCCAATCCATTCGGGAACTGATAATCCGGGTTGTACGGCGCCAACACGGGTGCAAACAAGGCCACAAAGACCAACGCGGCGACGAGCAGGCCTCCGACAAAGACCAGCGGGTACGCCCGCAGCAGGCGCACAAGTCGGGATTGCGACTTCTTGACCGGATAGGCCAGTCTCTGTTCAAGCCCTGTCGGCGTCATCATGACGTCTGCCATGTGGAGCCCCCTCGCTCTTCGTCGTAGAGATGACAGGCCACGTGATGGCCGGGCTTCACTTCGCGCCATTCGGGCGCCTTCACACGACAGACATCCATCGCGTCCTTGCAACGGGGGTGAAAATAACACCCCTGCGGCGGGTTCGCCGGACTCGGCAGGTCCCCTTGCAAGATGATGCGGTCACGCTTGGCATCGGGGTCCGGCACAGGCACGGCGGACAACAAGGCCTGTGTGTAAGGATGCAGTGGCTCCGCGTAGAGATCGTCCGCCTCGGCGAGCTCGACCATCTTGCCGAGGTACATGACCCCGATGCGATCGCTGATATGCTTCACAACACTGAGATCATGGGCGATGAAGATGTAGGTCAGGTTCAACTGTTTTTGCAAATCGTCCATCAGGTTGAGCACTTGCGACTGCACCGATACATCGAGCGCAGACACCGGCTCATCCGCCACGATCAACTTCGGACTGACGGCCAGCGCCCGTGCGATGCCGATACGCTGACGTTGCCCTCCTGAAAACTCGTGCGGATAGCGATTCATCCGGCTTGGTGACAGCCCGACCGTGTCCATCAGCTCCGCGACTCGCCGCTCGCGCTCGGCTGAAGACGAGGCCAAGCCGTGAATGAGCAGCGGTTCCTCGATCGCCTGGCGCACCGTGTACCGTGGATTCAGCGATCCATACGGATCCTGAAACACGATTTGCATCTGCCGGCGCATCGCCCGCATCTGTGTGCGCGACAACTTGCGAACGTCACGGCCTTCAAAGGTAATCTTCCCACCCGTCGGTTCAATCAAACGCAGCAGGGTGCGACCTGTGGTCGACTTGCCACAACCACTCTCGCCCACCAGTCCAAAGGTCTCGCCGGCTCCCACAGCAAAACTGACGCCATCCACCGCCCGTACATTGCCCACGGTACGCGAAAAAATCCCCCTGCGGATCGGGAACCACTTTTTGAGATCCTGGACTTCGAGCAACGGCTCACTCATACGGCCACCCCCTCACGCAAAAAGCAGCGCACCTGATGCGTCTCCGACACCGGCAGGAGCCCGGGTTCTGCCGTGACACACCGCGTCGTCGCATGCGGACAACGCGCGGCAAAGCGGCATCCTGCGGGCATCAACTCGATGCTCGGCACCGTCCCGGGAATGGAATCTAACCGTTCCTGCCGTTCCTTGAGTTTCGGGATGGAGTTCAGGAGCCCGATGGTATAGGGATGCGACGGATTCCGGAAAATATCCCTCACCGCCCCTTGCTCCACGACCTTGCCCGCATACATCACGACCACGCGATCGCACATCTCTGCGACGACGCCAAGATCATGGGTGATCAGCATGATCCCCATCTGTCGCTCCTGCTTCAGTCGTCGCATCAGGTCCAGAATCTGCGCCTGAATGGTGACATCCAGTGCCGTGGTCGGCTCATCCGCGATCAGAAGTTGCGGATCGCACGCCATCGCGATGGCAATCATCACACGCTGGCGCATGCCGCCGGACAATCGATGCGGGTACTCATCCACGATCTGTTCGGCACGCGGGATGCCCACGAGATTCAGCAATTCGATCGCCCTGCGCTTCCCATCGCCCAGCGACAGGTTGGTGTGGATCTTCAGTGACTCCGCGATTTGCTTGCCAATCTTGTGCACAGGGTTCAGCGATGACATCGGCTCCTGAAAGATCATGGCGATGTCCTTGCCACGGATCTTGCGCATCTGTCCGTCGGAGAGCCCCACGAGGTTGCGACCGTTGAACGCGATCGTCCCTTCCTGGATCTTGCCGTTGGCAGACAGGAGTTGCATGACCGACAACGACGTCACGCTCTTTCCGCAACCCGACTCGCCGACGATCCCCAGTGTCTCGCCTCTGTCCACATGAAAACTCACGTCATCAATCGCAGGCAAGTAGCCGTTGGCTGTCAAGAAGCTGGTTTTAAGGTTCTTTACCTCAAGCAAATGATCCAAACCGTCTTCTCACCTCACTCAAAAAGTAGCGTTTGTCCCCCGTCTCTCTATAGGAATGCGCGACAAATCGCAGGCTATCCTCCAAAGACCTGTCCATCGTAGCATAGACTGGAGTATTGTGCGATATGAATATTTACTGGGAGCACCATTTTACTCCTTAAAAGAGGAGGCAAAAGCCGACCCGGATTCATTCTCCATGGCCGACTTTTACTTGTGTGGTCTCGATCAAGATGGGGGCAAATGGGCCTCTCACCGCGTCTATGCCTATTGGCCTGTCCCCGCACTGTACCGCGATTGCAATTCGTGCAGTACGTCCACCAGCGGTAGGCGTTGTTCTCGAAGCAACACAAGCAAGTGGTAGAGAAGGTCAGCCGACTCATAGCGAAGTTCATCCGGATCGCGATTCTTGGCGGCAATGATGACCTCGGCAGTTTCCTCGCCGACTTTCTTCAGGATCTTGTCGATGCCCTTCGCAAAGAGATAGGTGGTGTAAGCTCCCTCCGGGCGCTTGCTCTCCCGGTCCGCGATGCGCAACTCCAGGTCGTGCAGAATGGCTGTCTGGCTGAGCACGTCAGGGGCTCCTGCAAAACAACTCATCGCCCCCGTATGACAGGCGGGTCCGCTGGGTCGCACCAACGCCACCAACGCGTCCCCATCGCAGTCTTCATACAGACCGACCACCGCCTGCGTGTAACCCGACGTCTCGCCCTTGTGCCAAAGGGCTTGCCGCGATCGACTGAACAGCCACGTCTCGCGCGATGCCACCATCTTGGCGAGCGCCTCTTGGTTTGCATAGGCCAGTGTCAGAATCCGCCCCGTATCGGCATCCTGAATCACGACGGGAATCAGTCCTGCCTCGTCGTACTCGAGCGCCGCCAATTTGTCCGATGTAAAATTGTCTGTCCAGTCCGTCTCGTTCATCGCACCGCCACTCCCTTCTCACGCAGATGGGACTTCACTTCGCCGATCGATGTCTCGGCGAAGTGAAACACACTCGCAGCCAGAGCCGCGTCAGCCTTGCCTTTTGTCAGCACATCGTAGAAGTGCGAGGTTTTCCCTGCGCCACCGGACGCAATCACGGGAATGCGTACATGCTCGGATATGCGCGCTGTCAGGTCCAGATCAAACCCATCCCGTTGACCATCCCGGTCAAAACTCGTCAGTAATATCTCACCGGCGCCCAGTTGCTCAGCTCGACTGGCCCAGGCCAAGGCGGTAAGCCCCGTGCGCACGCGTCCACCGGAGATCAAGACCTCCCAGTCCTTTTGCTCCGCGTCATAGCGCGCATCGATCGCCACGACCACGCACTGCGAACCGAAGCGGCGCGCAGCTTCTGTAATCAGTTTTGGGTCGCGCACCGCTGCCGAGTTGATCGACACCTTGTCGGCACCTGCCCGCAGCACGTCGCGGATGTCCTCAATCGCCCCAATCCCGCCGCCGACCGTAAACGGGATGAAAACCTGCTCGGCGACGCGCTCGACGATGCCGAGCAGGATGCCGCGCCCCTCGTGAGTCGCCGAGATATCGAGAAGGACCAGTTCGTCAGCCCCTTGCTCGTCGTAGAGACGGGCGAGTTCAACTGGATCCCCCGCGTCTCGTTCATTGCCGAAGAAAGACTGAAACTTCACGACCCTTCCGTCTTTCACGTCAAAACAGGGGATGATGCGTTTGGTGATCACTCATGCTGTCCCCCTTCTTGCGGCAGGCTCTCTGCCTCAACTCGGGTGCCGACGCCAACGATCGCCAGCGCTCTGGTGAGATCCAGCGTCCCTTCCAGCAAGGACTTACCGGCAATCACACCGACGAGCCCCCGCGCCTGCGAGCCGACGACTCGGCGGATATCCTCTTCATCGCGGACACCGCCGGACACAATCACCCTCAGTCCGGACAGTTGTGCGAGTTGCGCGGAAGCCTCCACGTTGGCTCCTGCGAGCATTCCGTCGCGCCCAATGTCGGTATGGATGCACTCGCCAAAGCCAAATGCCTTCATAGCCGACGCGACCTCGACCGCTGTGAGGCGTTCGGTCGTCTCCCACCCCGCTGTGGCGACCAATCCCTCACGTGCATCGATGCCGATCACGACGGCTTCGCCGAACTCGCCCACCATCGTCTCGGCAAAGTGGTAGTCGCGAATCGCCGCCGTCCCAAGAACGCACCGCCACACGCCGATGTCAAGCCACTCTGCGACCGCTTCCCGCGAGCGGATTCCACCTCCGAGCTGCACAAGCAAGTCTGTCTCTGCGACGATCTGACGGACGATCGCTAGCGCTTCGGGATCAGGACGCCCGGAACGGGCAGCAGACAGGTCGACGACGTGAACGTGCGTCGCACCGGCCAGTGCATACCCTCTTGCAATCCCCAGTGGGTCGCCGTAGGACGACTGTCGCCTATAGTCCCCCTGCGTCAACCGCACGGCCTGCCCGCCCAACAGATCGATCGCCGGGAACAGATTCATGTCCCCACCTCCCTTGCACTGCACATCGATGCAAAGTTCTTCAGCAGCGCCAGACCCGTTTCGCCGCTTTTCTCCGGGTGAAACTGCATGCCCATGATGTTGCCCTGTGCAATCATGGACGCAAAGGGAACGTGGTAACTCGTGGTGGCCAGGACGTCGGACGGATCGACAGGCTCAACATAGTAGCTGTGCACAAAATAGACGTAAGCGCCAGAGGTCACTCCTTGAAGAAGCGGGTGCCCGTGGTCAAAGTCCAACTGATTCCAACCGACGTGTGGGATCTTGTACTCGCCGCGCATCCGCCGCACATGCCCCGGGACGAAGCCGAGTCCCACGTGTTCTCCGTGTTCCTCACTGACCGAAAAGAGCAACTGCATTCCCAAACAGATGCCGAGAAGCGGACGACCCGCTCGGGCATAGGTTCTGAGCGGCTTCAGCAGTCCCTGACGTCGTAGCGCCACCATCGCGTCACCAAACGCCCCGACGCCCGGAACGATCACGCCGCGCACCCGTTCGTCGGCAAGGGCGTCGCCATTTGTCACGAGGATGGAGGCCTCATCGAGTTTCGCGAGGGCCTTTTGAACGCTCAACAGATTGCCTACGCCATAGTCGACGATTGCGATCATGACACAGCCCCCTGTCTCACCGTCCCCGTTGCCGTATCGTCGTGCGCGCCAGAATCGGCCTCGGTGGCACGCCGCAAGCCGTCCGACAACTCATCGATGGCGGCCGCCTTGAGCTGATAACTTCGCCTGTTCGCAACCAGCCGCGTGGAGATCGTCCCGGCTTCGGCCAAGATGACAAGCCCGTTTTCTGACAAGGTTCGACCCGTCTCTACCAGGTCGACGATGCAGTCAGACAGCCCGACCAAGGGAGCCAACTCCACGCTCCCACTGATGTCGATGATCTCGATCTGCTGGCTGCGAACCCCGAAAAACTCCCGGGCCACGCGGGGATACTTCGTCGCCACCCGGCGCACTGTCCGCAAGTTGGTCCCGGCAAACCCGGCGATCACCATGCGGCAAACCCCGGACCGCAAGTCCAGCAGTTCATGAAGATCGGCCTCGGCCTCATAGAGGATGTCCTTGCCAACGAGTCCGACGTCGGCGGCTCCGTGCTCGACGAAAGCGGGCACATCCACTGGCTTGACCAAAAGATAGCGAACATCCGGGCGGGCCGCATCCTCGATGATCAGTTTGCGCGAATCGATGACATCCTCAGCGGGCGTAAAGCCGACTGTCGGCAAAAGCGCCAGTGTCGACTGGAGCATTCGCCCCTTGCACAGCGCAACCGTCAACATGGCATTGGCCTCCTATCCTGAAACTGAGCAAACATCTCCGCAAGGAGCGCGTCACCTTGGAGCGTGGGGCCCGAACGGTCCCAAATCATGGCGCTGCGAGAGACACCCCGCGGTGCCACCGGAGCCGCGGGGTATCTGCCCTGCGTACCTGAACCCCCCAGTTCTTCCGGCGCGCCTTTCAGACCCTTCGCACTGTCCTCGTCCGCGAGATACAGGGTTGTCGCGACTTGGTAGCCCCGACTGCGCAATTCGCGGGCAAACCCGAGCGCATCGGCCCGGCAGGCCGGCTCATAAGAGAGCGCGATGAGATCACGCGTCGGCGCCGACACTTCCACGGCGTCCTGAAGACGCTCCAGGTGCAACACGCACCCGGTCGCCGGCAACGGTCGCCCGAACTTGGCGAGCAGATGGTCGTAGCGACCACCATAGCAGATCCGTTGCCCCAACCGATCCACGTACCCCTCCATCACAACGCCCGTATAATAGTCGTGGTTCGGGTAAAGACCCAGGTCAAACTGAACGTACCGCTCCACACCATGCTCACACAAGGCCTGCCAGACGTCGAACATGTCATCACATGCCATCCGCGCCGCGTTGTCTCCGCTTTGCGACAAGACCCGAGCTCGCTGAAGGGCCTCGCGCCCGCCGCGGATATGGGGTAACTCGAGCAACGCCGAACAGAGGTCGGACTCACTCTCCGAGCTGATCCCACGCACCGTTCGTTCGTAGGTGACGAGATCGCGCTCCATCAAAGCGCCCACAAGGAGTTCGCGGGCCTTGCGTCCCACTTGGTCAAGCATGGCACTGACGTACCCGACGTGCCCCAAAGCGATACGAAATTCCGAGAGCCCGAGCCGCGCCAGCCCTCCGACCATCATCGCGATCATCTCGGCGTCCGCGTCCGCAGAGTCGTCGCCGAGCAGCTCCACGCCGACTTGGGTCACTTCTGCCGCCTCGTGCGCCAGTGGTCCCTGTTCTCGATAGGTCTTGGCACTATAGCACAGTCGCAGTGGCAACGGTTCTTCTGACAGGACCGTGGCAGCGAGCCGCGCTACCGGGGTCGTCATCTCAGGGCGCAGGGCCAGCGTCTGGCCCGCCGCGTCAAACAGCCGATACATCCGCTCTTCTTCCCCTTCATGGAGTCCCTTGGCGAAGGTGGCCGCATACTCAAGCATGGGGGTCTCGATGGGTTGGTACCCCCATTGTCCGAACTCCTTTTGCAGCGCGCGTTCGATCGCGGCGCGGTGTTGCATCTCCGACAGCGCAAAATCGCGCGTGCCGCGAGGACGTTCCAGGAACCTCTTCATCATCATACATAACCCCGCCGAATCCTTTAGTATATTAGCATACTAAAGGATTCGGCGGGGTCTGTCAACCGGCATCAGTCATCTTGTTCCTCGATGCTCGCCATCAACTTCTCGGACAGCTCCCGTGCGGCATTGTATCCCATCCGCTTGAGCCGCTGGTTCATCGCGGCCACTTCGATAATGATGGCGAGGTTGCGCCCTGGCCGGACCGGAACCACAAGGCTCGTCAACTCGACCCCAAGGATCGTGCGCTTCGTGTCATCCAGACCGAGCCGGTCATACGGACGATCATCTTGCCAAGCTTCAAGTTCAACCATCATTTCAATCTTCTTGTGCGTTCGAATAGCCCCTGCGCCAAAGAGGGTCATGGCATTGAGCACACCTAAGCCACGAATCTCCAACAAATGCTGCAGGAGCGGCGGCGCACTGCCAACCAGTTGGTCCTCAGATACCTGACGAATCTCAACGGCGTCGTCGGCCACCATGCGATGTCCGCGCTTGAGAAGCTCAAGTGCCGTCTCACTCTTGCCAATTCCGCTCGAACCCGTCATCAAAATGCCGATTCCGTAGACATCCACCAACACACCGTGCACCAACGTCTCTGGAGCCAACCGCAACTCCAGGAGCGTCGTCAGCTGCGCAATCAACTTTGGCGTGGACAGTCGCGTAGTCAGAATCGGAAGTCCCACTTCATTGGCGGCTGCCACTAAGTCAGCGTCCGCTCCCATCCCTCGCGTCACGATCACGCAGGGAGTGTTCTCATACCCGCAAAGTCGAGTGAACCGCTCCTTGCGCTCCGACTGCGATAACGAGCTGAGGTACGCCATCTCCGTGCGGCCCAGCACCTGCACCCGCTCCGCCGGATAGTACATCAAAAACCCGGCCAGAGCGAGGCCCGGACGGTTGATCTCTTCCGAGGTAATCGGCCGCTCCATGCCAACGCCAGCGCCTGCGACCTGGAGAGATAACTCCTCCAGGAGTTCATGGACCATCACAAACTTGCTCATCGTCACAATCCTTTCCATCCCCCAACTCCATACGCGTGCGATCCTGTTAGCGGATAACTGGTCCTATACGACAAGGGGCGCATCCGCAAGCGGTGCGTCCCTCGTCCAGAGAATGGTCCGACAAAACAGGTCCGTCAGGACCTAGAAAACAGCGTCTTCGGTTTCCTTGTCAAAGATATGAAACTTGCTCATATCCACGGCCATCTTGAAGCGGTCGCCAACCTTGACATCCCCGCGCGCCACAATCCGGGCCGTCGCAGGCTGACCCTGCACATCCATCATCAGATACATCTCGGAACCCATGTGCTCCACCACGTCGACGTTGGCTTCAAAGACACCCTGTGGGTACGTCTCCATATAGACGGGCTCATCGTGAATGTGTTCAGGACGAATCCCGAAGACGACCTGCTTGCCAACCACGCCGGCCTTCCGAATCGCGTCCGCACGTCCTTCAGGGATGGCCAGTGACAGGCTAGGGGCCACAAAGGCGAGTCCGCCCGTCCTCTCCTCGATCACGCCGGTCAGAAAGTTCATCGAAGGGGACCCGATAAAGCCGGCAACAAAAAGGTTTCTCGGGTGATTGTAGATCTCTTGAGGCGTCGCGACCTGCTGGATGAACCCATCTTTCATGACGACAATCCGGTCGCCCATGGTCATCGCTTCGGTTTGATCGTGCGTCACATAGATAAACGTCGTTTGCAAGCGTTTATGAAGCTTGCTGATCTCCGTACGCATCTGCACCCGCAGTTTCGCATCCAAGTTGGATAACGGTTCGTCCATCAAGAATGCCTGCGGTTCGCGGACGATGGCGCGGCCAAGCGCCACCCGCTGACGCTGACCTCCTGACAAAGCCTTCGGCTTTCGTTGCAGGTACGCTGTGATGTCAAGCAATTGCGCCGCCTCGCGGACGCGCTTGTCGATCTCGGCCTTTGGAAAGTGGCGCAGTTTGAGACCGAATGCCATGTTCTGATAGACCGTCATATGGGGATAGAGCGCGTAGTTCTGAAACACCATGGCAATGTCGCGATCTTTCGGGGCGACATCGTTCATCCTCTTGGGTCCGATGAACAAATCGCCTTCAGAGATCTCCTCAAGCCCGGCAATCATGCGCAGGGTTGTGGATTTGCCGCAGCCGGAAGGACCAACGAGCACAACGAACTCTTTGTCCGCGATCTCCAGGTTAAAGTCGGTCACAGCCACGACGTTCCCTGTGTACTTCTTGTAGACGTGTTGAAGTGAGAGATTTGCCAAACCGGATGAGTCCCCTTTCAAGGTCTGATGCAGCCATCGATGAACATCGCATGGATCTGCCAGCCATCTCGTGGTACCCACAGTATACCCGCTTGGACTCCCTCTCTCTATCGGTCAACGTATACGAAACTCGCGAGCCACCTTTAGGCACTTCGCCTCTTGACTTGAGGCGAGCCGCATGCGCCCTAAAGGCGCTTCAGCAACAGTGCGGTCCAGACCGTTACGGCGTCGACAAAGTGGCGGATGTCGTAGCCGGTCATGTCGCGGATTCGCTCGATCCGATAGAGGAGACTGTTGCGGTGAAGATAAAGTTGCCTCGCCGTTTCGCTGATGTTCAAGTCGTAGGCGACAAACATCATGACGGTCTGCTCCAGCTCGGAGCCGAGGGCCACGAGTGCGCCAGGCGGAAGAATATGGTCCGCATACGCCTGACGAAACTGAGTGCGCGCCGAATAAAGGAGTTCAAGCGCCCCCAAGCCGCGGTCCGAAATCACCCGACTGTCCGGCGTCAGCCCTTCCGCCGCATGCGCCACAAAAAGCATGCGCCGGACGGTGCGCAACAATTCAGGGAAACTGTGCAGGGCTTTACTCCACACGGCCCTGGCATCGAGGAAGGTCTCGGAGATCAGTCCGTGCACGATGGCGCGAGCCGTCTCCTCACCGAGTTGCGCATCTTCGTCCCGGTCTTGCGAAAGGAGCGGAAAGATCACGAGAATCAGCGAGTCGTCCACGGTGACATAAGGCGTAATCCCAGCCGGGTCGCCAAGCGTTTCAAGAAGGTTGCGAACTTCAGCCGTCTGGGACTGCGACTGCCGATCGGTCAGGCGCAGACCGATACAAAAGACGGGCCAGGTCCAAGGAACGGCGATCGTTTCCCATTCATCCTCGATCAAAACGGGGCCGGCAAACGCCTCAAGCGGTTCGTGCAGCGCTTGCTCGATCTTCTCTTCCCAAAGGGGCCTGCGGTTCAACACCTCGGTGCCACTTTCGGCCAAAAGCAGCCGCAACAGCTGCAACTCCGTCTCCGTAACTGTTCCAGGTGCGTGTACGCAGTACAAATGATGATGACGATTGCCAAGTTTATGCCAAATCCGCCCTTGTGACTCCACGCCCTGCGCCAGAGCCGCCTCGTCCGCCGAGACGACGTCCGCCGGCAAGGCGTCCTTCCACTCGATGCGTCCTTGCATTAGTTGCGTCAATTCCTGCAGTCGATTCAGCGTCACGGACCCCTTTCCTGACTTTACACAGCGACAAAGGCGACAGTATCCCCCAGGTTCAAGAGTCCCGGCGGGCGTCTTGCAAAGTCCCACAAAGGTGCGTCCACCATGGCCTCCAGGTGGCCCAGAACCCACCAGCCACCAGCGCCGAGACGCGGGTACACACCTGTATAACGCGATGCCATCGCCACCGCACCGGACGCAACCCACGGATTCGGAACAGCCTTGCGCGGAATCATCAAGGCCTCGTCCACATCCCCGCAGTAGGCAAATCCCGGCGCGAACCCCGTCGCGAGAACTTGGTACTCCCGGCTTGCATGCCGAGCGACCACTTCTTGTGGAGACAGCCGAAGTCTTGCGGCCACTTCAGCAAGATCGGTATGTGGACCCCCGTACTTCACGGCAAGCACGTGGCGTCTGTCAGGCTCCGCCTGTCGACCTGACGACGGATCCGCAGTCAGGGGCCACAGCGAAGCCTCGTGAATGACTCGGCGCGCCCACGCAACGACAGGCTTAGCGTCGCACAGCGGTGATTCCAGCAACACGACGACATCCGTCAGGCCGGACACGACGTCCTTGACCTCGGGAGGATGCACACCGCGGATCAAGGCGGCGCGTTGCGTCACCGACAGGCGCTCGAACAGTAACGCCGAATCCCCAATCCATCGATAACCCGTCGCCGAAGAATGGTCCCTCATGAGACAGGATCTCCCGGTATGGCCGGGCTCTCCGGAGTCAGCAAGATCACATCGCCCTCTTCGTGAGTCGCCCCGAGGACCAGGACTTCCGATACAAAGCCTGCGATGCGCCTTGGTGGCAGGTTCAGCACGGCAATGACCTGCCTGCCCACCAAATCGATCTCCTTGTAGCGTTTTGTCAATTGGGCAGAGCTGTTGCGAATCCCTAACTCGCCGAAGTCAATCGTCAGCTGGTAAGCCGGCTTCCTAGCAGAGGGATGCAGGCGTGCCGTCAGGATGCAGCCCACACGCAGATCCAGCTCTTGAAAGTCAGCAACCGTTGCGATCGGACACACCCCCCAACCAAAACACTGTCTGAACTTGCACTCTAGGACAACACCGATTCCAGACGAGCGGCCCGTTCCATGTCGCGCGCCAACACCGGCCCAAGAAACTGTCCAGTATAGGAGCCCTTGGCCGCAGCCACCTGCTCGGGCGTGCCGGTCACGACGATGCGACCACCTTGATCGCCCCCTTCTGGACCGAGATCGATCAGATAGTCAGCCGTCTTGATCACGTCAAGATTATGTTCGATAACGACCACCGTATCCCCTGCATCCACTAGTCGCTGCAACACGATCAACAGGCGTTCGATGTCCGCAACGTGGAGTCCGGTCGTGGGCTCGTCGAGAATATAGAGGGTTCGACCCGTACTCCGCCTGTGCAACTCGGATGCGAGCTTGACCCGTTGCGCCTCTCCGCCAGACAGCGTGGTCGCCGGTTGCCCGAGCCGCATATAGCCCAGCCCCACATCGGCCAGCGTTTGCAGCTTGCGGCAAAGGCGTGGGACGTTTTCAAAAAATACGCACGCCTCATCCACTGTCATATCCAACACCTCAGCAATCGACCGACCCTTGTAATGCACTTCCATGGTCTCCCGATTGTAGCGCTTGCCCTTGCACACCTCACAGGGAACATAAACATCCGGAAGGAAGTGCATCTCGATCTTGATGATGCCATCTCCGCGGCAAGCCTCGCAGCGCCCACCACGAACATTGAAACTGAAGCGGCCCTTCTTGTACCCACGGATCTTGGCCTCGTTGGTCGTCGCATAGACATCGCGGATCTCATCGAACAAGCCAGTATAGGTCGCCGGATTCGAACGCGGCGTGCGACCGATGGGAGATTGATCGATATCGATCACCTTGTCCAAGTACTCGAGCCCCTGGACACTCTTGTGCCTGCCCGGACGAACACGGGCGCGGTTCAACTTTTCGGCGAGCGTCT
The DNA here is from genome assembly GCA_026627155.1 of Bacillota bacterium. Classification (GTDB taxonomy): domain Bacteria; phylum Bacillota; class Bacilli; order Alicyclobacillales; family SLC66; genus JAPNUJ01. The sequence goes on from JAPNUJ010000039.1 coordinate 20,521, forward strand.
TGTGGAGTATCTCGTTGACCAGCGTACTCTTGCCCGAGCCGGACACGCCGGTCACGCACGTGAACAGCCCGACGGGAAACGCTACCGTGACACTCTTCAGGTTGTTTTCCGCTGCCCCAGCGATGACAATGCGGCGGTCCGTCATCTGGCGCCGCGTGTCTGGCACTGGAATGAAGCGTCGTCCACTGAGAAACTGACCCGTCAGAGAATCCGGATGCGCCATGATCTCCTGGACATTGCCTTGGGCGACGACGCGTCCGCCGTGCTCACCGGCCCCTGGACCCATGTCAATGATCTGGTCCGCAGCAAACATCGTGTCCTCATCATGCTCCACGACGATGAGCGTGTTGCCGAGATCCCGCATGTGGGTCAGGGTTCGCAACAACCGCTCGTTGTCCCGCTGATGCAAGCCGATACTCGGCTCATCGAGGATGTACATCACGCCCACGAGGCTCGACCCGATCTGGGTCGCCAGGCGGATGCGCTGCGCCTCGCCGCCTGACAAGCTTCCCGCCGCTCGCGCAAGCGTCAAGTAATTCAACCCCACGTCCCGCAAGAATCCGAGGCGAGCGTCGATCTCGCGCAGGATCAGGTGCGCAATTTGCGCATCTTTGTCAGACAGTGTCAGCTGGGCGAAAAATTCAATCGCCTGGGTGATCGACATGTCTGTCACATCGCTGATGCTCTTGTCGCCGACGCGCACGGACAAGCTCTCCGGACGCAGTCGCTTCCCCTTGCAGGCAGGACAGGGCCGGCTACTCATGAAACCCTCGATAAACTCGCGAATGTAATCCGACACCGTGTCACGGTACCGGCGTTCCAGATTGGGAACGATCCCTTCAAAGACGACCTCGGCCTGCTTGACTTGACCAAAGTCGTTCTCATAGGTGAACTGAACCTTCTCTTGCGGCATCCCATAAAGCACGTTTTGCAGGAGGTTTGCCTCGATCTGTGCTATGGAGCGGTCCAGTGGCACGCCAAGCTGTCGACACGCCGCCGCCAAGAGTTGTGGATAGTAGGTGGATGTCGTTCCGGCCCAAGGGACCAGGGCCCCTTCTGCGATCGTCAACTCCCGATCGGGGATCACCAAATCCAGGTCGACCTCGAGCTTTGCGCCGAGCCCAGCGCACGCCTCGCACGCGCCAAAGGGGCTGTTGAAAGAAAACATCCTTGGACTCAGTTCGTCGACGCTGTGCCCACACTTCGGACAAGCGAGGTTGGAACTGAACAGAATCTCTCTCTGCTCGATGACGTCCACGATCGCCGTGCCACCAGTCAACGCCAGCGCCGTCTCAAGCGAATCAGCAAGGCGTGCACGCACATCCTCCTTGACGACAATCCGGTCGACCACCGCTGCGATGCTGTGCTTCTTGTTCTTTTCCAGAGCGATCTCCTCAGCGAGTTCCCGCATCTGGCCATCGACGCGAACGCGCACGTAGCCGGCTTTGGCGAGATCCTCGAAGACCTTGGCGTGCTCCCCCTTTTTTCCGGCGACTATGGGAGCCAGAATCTGCAAGCGCGTCCGCTCTGGTAATGACAACACGTGATCGACCATCTGATCGATCGTCTGCGATGAGATCGGCGTCCCGCAACGTGGACAAAAAGGTTTCCCCACCCTCGCAAACAAGAGCCGAAGGTAGTCATAGATCTCTGTCACGGTCCCGACGGTCGATCGCGGGTTGCGACTGGTCGTCTTCTGATCGATGCTGATAGCCGGCGACAAGCCTTCGATGGAATCGACGTCAGGCTTATCCATCTGACCGAGGAACTGCCGCGCGTACGCGGACAGGGATTCCACATATCGTCGCTGCCCCTCGGCGTACAGTGTGTCAAACGCCAGACTGGACTTGCCGGATCCGCTCAGTCCCGTCAGGACCACGAGACAATCGCGAGGGATCGTCACGTCAATGTTTTTCAGGTTGTGCGCCCGCGCGCCCTTGATGACAATGTGATCATGCCCCACGTTCGCGTATCACCCTTTCCGGTTCCATCTCACGCCGTTTGCTTGGCCAGGGCGTTACGGACCCGCTCACGATGCCGACAGTTCGATAATCATATCGCGCAGTTCCGCCGCCCGCTCAAATTGCATCGCCTTTGCGGCGTCCTTCATCTCTCTTTCAAGACGCCCGATCAGGACCTTGCGATCTCCTGCCGAGAGTGCCTTGGCTTGCTCTGCGATCTCTCGCGTCTCATCTGCCACCTTCGTCGCCTCGATGACGGCGCGAATGGCCTTGTTAATCGTCTGTGGAACGATCCCGTGCGCTGTGTTGTGAGCCATCTGCAACTCACGCCGCCTCCCCGTCTCTCGAAGAGCGGCCTCCATCGACCGCGTGATCTGATCCGCGTACATGAGGACCTCACCTGACGCGTTGCGGGCCGCCCGACCGATGGTCTGGATCAAGGACCGCTCCGCGCGGAGAAACCCCTCTTTATCTGCATCGAGAATGGCCACGAGCGATACTTCCGGAAGATCCAGCCCCTCGCGTAAGAGGTTGATCCCAATCAACACATCAAAGACCCCAAGACGAAGGTCGCGGAGGATCGACATCCGTTCCAGCGTCTTGATGTCACTGTGCAAATACCGCACCTTGATCCCGATCTCCTTTAGGTAGTCGGTCAAGTCCTCCGACATCTTCTTCGTGAGGGTCGTCACCAGCACACGCTCGTCGCGCGCCGTGCGCTTGCGAATCTCGCCGATCAGGTCGTCGATCTGACCTTGAATCGGACGTACGTGGATCACGGGATCGAGCAACCCCGTCGGACGGATGATTTGCTCTACCACCTCGCCGTGGCATACCTCGCTCTCATACGGTCCCGGTGTGGCTGAGACAAACAACGTTTGATACCGATAACGGCTGAGTTCCTCAAAACGCAGAGGCCGATTGTCGGCTGCGGAAGGCAGGCGGAATCCGTGCTCGATCAGCGTCAGCTTCCGTGTGCGGTCCCCGCCGTACATGCCGTGAAGTTGCGGGAGCGTCACGTGCGACTCGTCGATCACGAGCAGAAAATTCTCCGGAAAATAGTCAAATAGCGTATAGGGAGCTTCCCCGGCCGAGCGACCGTCCAAATGGCGAGAATAGTTCTCGATCCCAGAGCAAAAGCCGATCTCCATCATCATCTCGAGATCATAGTTCGTGCGCTGCTCCAATCGCTGTGCCTCGAGAAGCTTCCCCGCGTCCCGAAGCTCGGCGAGCCGCCCGATCAGTTCCTCACGGATGCTGGCAATCGCCCGATCGGTGGTCTCCTTGGAGGACACGTAGTGGGAGGCGGGAAAGATCGCGACGTGATCACGACGTCCCAAGATCTCGCCCGTTAGGATATCCACTTCCGTAATGCGTTCGATCTCGTCCCCAAACAGCTCGACACGCAACGCCTGATCCCCATGTGACGCCGGAACGATCTCCACCACGTCCCCACGAACGCGAAACGTTCCCCGTGTGAAGTTCACATCGTTGCGCTCATACTGCATGTCGACCAGCTTTCTCAGAATCTCGTTGCGCGGCCTCTCCATCCCGACGCGCAGCGACAGGACATTTTCGCGGTAGCGAAACGGGCTGCCCAACCCAAAGATACTGGAGACACTGGCTACGACGAGCACGTCGTTGCGCTCGAAGAGAGCGCTGGTGGCGGAGTGTCGAAGCTTGTCGATCTCGTCGTTGATCTTCGCATCTTTCTCGATGAAGGTGTCTGACTGGGGGATGTAGGCTTCAGGCTGATAATAATCGTAGTAACTGACAAAGTACTCGACCGCGTTGTGCGGAAAAAACTCCTTGAAT
>JAPNUJ010000003.1:0-26008 GCA_026627155.1 Bacillota bacterium
GAGCAGGTGCCCGTGTACAGCCTGAAAGCGGACCCTAAGGCGGGTCTCGTCGAGAAGTTGTGGCGATCACTGCTTGCTTCGGCCCACCGTGGCGCACGCCACCTTGTGCACGCCGTCGTGCGCAAGATTTCCCATTGGGTGTAGCGGAAGAGCGCGACCACGTCACGATCCCGTGAGCCTCGTTTGTGAGGGGACTAAGTAGACACTGAATTCAGGAGATAGGCGCATGAGCGGCTTGACAGTCGAACTCGACCTCCAGGGCGCGCCTTGTGGCGTGATCGGGGGTGGTCATCTAGGACTGCGCAGGGTAGTAAGCTTCCTGAACGCCAAGGCGAACGTCACGGTCATCAGCCCAGTGCTGACGGACGACTTACGGGCGTTGGTCGAGGAAGGGCGCATCGAGTGGGAGTCACGGGCGTACATGCCAGGCGATGCCACCCGGTTCATGATCGTCGTAGCCGCAACCGACGACCCTGAAGTCAACGCAAAGATCGCGCTCGAGGCGAAAAGGGGCGATCGGTTTGTCCAGGTTGTCGACCGGCCGCAACTGGGTACCGTTCACGTCGGGGCGCGGTACATCGACACGCCTTTGACGGTAGCCGTCATGACAGGTGGAGCGAGTCCGCTCGCTGCTAGGGTCTTGGCCCAGTACCTCGGCTCGAAGCTGCCAGCTGATCTGCCAGCCATGTTGACCCTGCTCGGGAAAGCGAGATCCGACGTTCTGGCGAGCGACCTTCCCCTCGACCAGCGCCGGGCCGTGCTTCGCGACATCGCGACGGACGCTAGCATCCGCCAGTACCTGAACGGCGACAAAGAGGCTGTAGCCCGACAGATGGGGCAGGCCTTGTCCAAGGTGGGTCGCTCACTCTCTGAGATCCATTCCATCAGGGAGATTACTTCTTGCGAAAGTCCCAACGGTACCGATCGCGCGACGCCGATCTTGTGAGCAGAAAGTACACACCTGCTGCGAGAAGCGCCAGGAAGGCGACCTTGATCAACAACGACAAAACGGCGCTGATGACGAAGAACCCGACAAACAATAACGCCACTGTAAGCACCACGCGCAAGAAGCCCATACGTTCACCGTCTCCTTTTGTCCTTATCCGCCTTGACGTTCATTCTAGTGTACAAGCCATCGTTTGTACACTGGGGCCACGAGGGCGCCAGGTCAGCCACTCGGGGCTGACCTGAACGGAAGATCGTCATACTCTGTTTACGAGTGGACGGGAACAAAAGTTTCATCGGTGGGATGGGGGGAACGGGTGGGACTCCGACAGTCGAGGTACGCCTTGGCGACGGTAGACAGGAGTGTCCGAATTGTGCGCAAACCGACCTGTTGAGGATCCAGCATCGGGTCGTATGAGGTCACCTCGAGCAGTCTAAGGCGGTCCGTGAAAACGGCAGTGCGAAGGACCGCGCAGGCCGTCTCCAACGACAGGCCCGGCCGCGAGGGGAAGTTGACAGACGGCATCACGCTATAGTCCAGGCAATCGAGGTCCAGATGCAGCATCAGATCCGTCTCCGGTAAGGCCTCTGCTACAAATCGCATCACATCTTGCGGATACACATGCCGTACGCCAGCGGACCGCATGAAGGAGATCTCGGTCCAGTCGGCCCCCGGCGCAGCCAAGAGTGTCACGCGAGCCGGCGCGATCGCAGGCGGCAGCTCGTTTACACCCACGACAGTGGACAACGCCATGCCGCCGATATAGTGACTCTTGGTCGTCTTTTGCGTCTCAAAGTCGGCATGGCCGTCAATCCACAGGAGATGCCCATCGGAAAATCGCTTCGCGAAGGCGGCCGTCGATCCGTAGGCAAGCGGGCAGGCACCACCATAGATCAGGACGAGATCGGAGTTCGCCTCCGCCAACATGGCCTCCGCGCGTCTTGTCAGTTGGTCGAAGTGGGGGGCCAAGGATTTTAAGTCTGGCGGGTCGAGTGGCGTCGTGTCGAGGTCACCGTAATCCGTCACTGTGATCTCCGACATGTCGGCGAAGAACTGCTCACGGCGAAGAATGGCAGGACTTTGTACCACATTTTCTGTGTCCACCGACGCATCGGCGGGGTAGACCCACCCGAACGGAACGCCCAAGAGCGCCACATGAAGGCTCATCACCTACCACTCCTTACGACAAATATGATAGAGTGCTTCCAGAGAACGCATGCGAAGTTTCCACGGGTCTTCCTTAGTGTGCGGTGAAGGACGTGGAAACATGCGACCGCATGAGTTTCCGCGATTCGCACAAAATGACGAGGACGGGGGTGAAGAGATGTCGGAAATTACGGCAAGAGACGTGATCGCGGGGATGAAGGACCACTTTGACGAGGGGGCTGCCCGAGGTGAGACGGCCGCCGTTGTGTATCAACTGACTGGTGAAGGTGGCGGTACGTGGACGTTGCGAGTCAAAGACGGTGTGCTTGAAGTTGACGAGGCCATTGCGTCTGATCCTGCTCCCAGCGCCACGATCGACATGGCCGCTGAAGACTTTGTGCAGGTCGCACTGGGGAACATGAACCCGATGCAAGGATTCATGTCCGGCAAGATCAAGATTCAAGGCGATCTCCTTCTCGCCCAGCGGTTTCAGGGATTCTTCAAGCGCCCCTGACTCCCTGGCCGAGAACGCTTACATAAGGAGCGGGCGCATACCACGCCCGCTCCTTCCTTTACGACGTGTACGCTTCCGTATCCACGAGATCGCTGCGCAGGATCGGGGCGCCTTCCGGTTCGCACTGGCTTACAACCCCACCGCCCTCATCCATCATGCGATGAATGCTTTCCTCGACGTCCTCATGAGCGACTGGCTCCGGAACCCGTGCATGAACAGAAACCGTGTTGCGCTGATCTGCTGGATTCATGCTTTGCGGTCCCCTCCCGTTCATTGGTATAATCATGAGGTTGGATACGGCTCGGGCACCTCCGCCCTATAGCATGCGACCGTTTGCCGCCGTTTATGTCGTGTTCGGCAAGCCGGGACGCTGCCTTTGCGCGGCCCTTTATGAGTATAGTGCCTCGACACCCTGTCTCATTCTCAATATCCAGAAGAGGGGTAGGTCCGCATGGCCCATGTCAAGGATCCGTTTCAGGCCCGGAAGACGCTGAGTGCTGGAGGCAAAAGCGTAGCGTATTACAGCCTCGCCCAGTTGCAAAAAGACGGCGTCGCTGATCTCTCGCGCCTGCCATTTTCGATCAAGATCTTGCTGGAAAGCGTTTTGCGCAAGCAAGACGGGTATGTCATCACGGAGGACCACGTTCGTCAAATCGCCAACTGGGACGCCGCCGCACCGGATGAATCCACCGAGGTGCCGTTCATGCCCGCGCGCATTTTGCTCCAGGATTTCACTGGCGTTCCCGTCGTTGTCGACTTGGCAGCGCTGCGTCAGGCCATGCACAAAAACGGCGGGGACCCACTTAAAATCAATCCGTTGGTGCCCGTTGACCTCGTGATCGACCACTCGGTGCAAGTCGACTCGTTCGGGACGATCCAAGCCTTGTCGGAGAACACGGATCTGGAGTATCGACGCAATGAAGAACGCTACAAATTCCTGCACTGGGCGACCAAGGCATTTACCAACTTCCGCGTCGTGCCGCCTTCGACCGGGATTGTTCACCAGGTCAACCTCGAGTATCTCGCCAGCGTTGTCCAGCTGCGCGAGGAGGCGGGAGAATGGGTGGCCTATCCGGACTCACTGGTCGGCACCGACTCGCACACGACGATGGTCAACGGCCTTGGCGTTCTGGGTTGGGGGGTCGGCGGGATTGAGGCGGAAGCGGGTATGCTCGGTCAACCTTTGTACTTCGTGACGCCGCAAGTGATTGGCTTCAAGTTGACGGGGAGCCTTCCGGAGGGCTCGACCGCCACGGATTTGGCACTGACCGTCACCAACCTGTTGCGCAAAAAGGGCGTCGTGAACAAGTTTGTGGAATTCTACGGCGATGGACTGGGAAGCATGACGTTGGCGGACAGGGCCACGATCGCCAACATGGCGCCCGAGTATGGGGCTACGATGGGCTTTTTCCCCGTAGACGACGAGACGCTCCACTACCTGCGCGCCACAGGGCGCAGTGAGGAGCAGGTGGCGCTCGTGGAGGCGTACTGTAAAGAACAGGGACTGTTCCGGACGCAAGGCATGCAGGACCCCATCTTCACAGACACGGTTCTGCTCGATCTCGCCACCGTCTTGCCGACGCTCGCAGGGCCAAAGCGACCTCAGGATCGCGTTTTGCTCGATCGCTTGCAAGAGGAGTTCATCACATCACTGCAAAAGCCAGTGAAGGAAAACGGCTTTGGCTTGACGGCGGAACAGGTGCAGCGTCAGGTGCTCGTGTCCTTCGCCGACGGCCAAACGTCGACCATGAAGGCTGGGTCATTGGCCATTGCCGCCATCACCAGCTGCACGAACACCTCCAATCCCTCTGTGATGCTCGCTGCCGGTCTCTTGGCCAAAAAAGCAGTGGATCGTGGACTGTCGCGACAACCGCACGTCAAGACGAGTCTTGGACCCGGGTCCCGGGTTGTGACACAGTACCTTGATGACGCCGGGCTTTCTCCTTACTTGGATCAGCTCGGGTTTCAGGTGGTAGGGTATGGTTGCACCACGTGTATCGGGAACAGCGGTCCGCTGATCCCTGAGGTAGAAAAGGCTGTCGTCGACAACGAGTTGGTCGTGGCGGCGGTCTTGTCCGGGAACCGCAACTTCGAAGGACGTGTGCATCCTCTTGTGCGCGCCAACTACCTGGCGTCGCCGCCGTTGGTGGTCGCCTACGCACTGGCCGGAACCGTCGATATCGATATGACGCGGGAACCGCTCGGAACAGGACACGACGGACAGCCCGTCTACCTCAAGGACATTTGGCCCAGCCAGAAGGAAGTCGAGCAGGCGATCGCTGAGTTTGTCACGCCGGAGTTGTTCCTCTCCAAGTACGCTGATGTCCTCCATGGCAACGAGCGATGGAACGAATTGCCGACTCCTCAGGGTGAACTCTACGATTGGGACAGCGACTCGACGTACATCCAAGAACCTCCTTTTTTCGAGGACATCATGAATACGGACCTGCATATCAAGCCCATTGTCGGTGCGCGCGTTCTGGCCTTGCTTGGCGACTCGGTGACGACCGACCATATCTCTCCGGCCGGCGCGATCAGCGTGAAGAGTCCGGCCGCGCGGTATCTCGTGGAACACGGCGTCGAGCAGACGAATTTTAACTCGTACGGTTCTCGTCGCGGAAATCACGAAGTGATGATGCGCGGAACGTTTGCGAACGTCCGGATTCGCAATGAGGTCGCACCAGGCACCGAGGGGGGCGTTACAAGGCATTTGCCCGATGGTCAGGTGGGGGCCATCTATGACGTGGCGATGCAGTATGAGGCCGAAGGCACGCCAACGGTCATCATAGCGGGTAAGGAGTACGGTACGGGCAGTTCGCGCGACTGGGCGGCCAAGGGAACCTACCTGCTCGGGGCACGCGCCGTGATCGCGGAGAGTTTTGAGCGTATTCACCGCAGCAATCTCGTGGGGATGGGCGTCCTGCCCATTCAGTTGGACAGCGGCACGTCTTGGCGATCCCTCGGTATCACGGGGACTGAGGTGTTTGATATACTCGGGCTCGACGATGAGCAGAAGCCGCGAAGCCGCGTCCAGATCCACGCTCGGCGCGAGGACGGGACGGTTCTGTCGTTTGAAGCGACAGTGCGCCTGGACAGCGTGATCGACATCGACTACTACAGGAACGGCGGGATCTTGCAGATGGTGTTGCGAAGCTTGATGCTGGCGTAATCTGGATCCTACACGCGGCGCACAGGGGGATAAGCCCTTGGTGCGCCGCTTTTTGGTTTATGTAAAGTACTCGATGGTGGCCAAGGGGAAGTGGGTGTGAATCAACCCCTCCAGATGCCGACGAAGTGTGGTGGCCTCGTCATCCTGATAGACCCACTTGCCGCGACCGTAACGCCCCCACTTGTACTTTCGCTTGGTCTCGTCCATCTCCAGCTTGGTCTTCGGATAGCGTTCCAGGATGATGCGTTTGGCCGTGGCTGTGAAGCGATGCTGGATCAGTTCAAAACGGAGGTCGCTATCACGGGGCAGGTGTTGGGCAAGCCGCTCAAAGAGTTGTGCATAACCATCTTCCCACCCCTCAAAGCGAATGAGGGGCGCGACGATCAGGCCCAGTTTGTAACCGGCTTGGTACACCTTGCTCGCGGCCGCCAAGCGTTCGGCAAACGGTGCGGTGCCTGGCTCAAAGTGACGAATCACATAGTCGGCATTGACAGAAAAGCGAAAGTACGTGTGGCCGCCGTGTTCTAGGTGCAAAAAGGGTTCGACACCGTCGTATTTGGTGACGAAGCGCAGGCGTGCCAAGGGCTCCTGTCCGGCAAATTCGACGACGCGAGCAAGGTTTCCTGTCAAATGCTCGATGCCGACAGGGTCCGAGGTGCAGGCCGCTTCAAATGTCGTCACCTCGGGGGCTCGCTCACGGATATAACCGCGGGCCGCATCGAGGATCTGATCCATGTTGACGTACACGCGGATGTAGGGTTTGGCACCCAAGGTGGTTTGCAGGTAACAGTAGTGGCAGTGCCCCATGCACCCGGTTGAGATGGGAATCGCATAGTCGGCGGACGGTTTTGACGTGTCAAAGGTCAGGGTCTTGCGCAGACCCACAACCAGTGTGTTCTTGGCGTTCTTGTACTTTTCGTTCGGCGTATCACCGGGAATGCCTGTCACCCGGTTATGACTGGTGGTCTCGCGAATCGGGACGTTCAAAGCCCGTAGACGCTGCTCGATCTCTCGTCCGATCGGATACTGCAGCGCCTCCGGCTCGAAAAATGCAAAGTCCGGTATGAAAAGCCGCACGGGTCACACACCCCTTTTGAGGTAGTATGCCCGCGCGGGTGGATTACTGCAGCGAAGGATCGACAATCGTCTCGATTGAGATGGGCGCCGTGCTGCCACGCACGTACCGAACGGTAACCAGATCGCCTGGCCGGACGAAGGGAACGACATCGGGCGAGAGCGATAGGGAGGCCCGGAACGACTTGCCGCCGACCAGATACAACCAATATTCTTTCACGGCGGACCCACTGCCGCCGCCCGATTCGAGCAAGGTGGCCACGCGTTGGACGCGACCGGTGACCGTGACGATCAAGGACGGGGCGTTGGGGTTGCCAGATCCGGAGGAGATCAGATAGGACTGCCAGGCGGCCAACGCGTCGCTCATGTTCGACGCGATGATGGGCTGCGCCACGTTCTTCGGATCCACGATGGCGACCTGTTGGACGATTCCGGACTGGTTGACTACAGGCGCGATGTAACCGAGGGTGCCCCCGACGTTGTACAGGAGGGCGCGTCCCGCTGAGAGCGTGCTGTTGATGGTCGATCCGTTGATGCGCTGTGCGATGGACAAGTCGTTTTGCAGTCCAGTGAATGGCGTAAAGGTGACGCGATTGGTCTCGGCGTCCACGAGGATGATGCCAGACAAGGAGTTGTCCCCGGCGTTTGGTGACGTGAGCGGGATCTCCCAGCCCAGACCGCCATTGCCAAGAAGCACGTTATAGGGTGTCTGATGCACGGGTTCGGTGGTGAGGCTATGGGTAAACGTCGACTGAATGAAGCCTGCGCGGTCCCAGCCATAGCGCTCCGCCTCGTTTTGTGCGAAGGTCGGGCCCACCACCTGGCTGACCCAGGACGGTTGCTGCCCCAATGCGTAGAAGCGAACGTATCCTGTTGTGGGGTCCGTTATGGCAGACCCGACGATGACGCGTGTGACCAGGCCCGCCAGTCCTGGGGCCGGCGTGTAGAGTGACGTAACCCAATAACCGCTGCCGTCCGGCGCCACTTCCCAATCGGAGGTGCCGATGATCAGGGTAGGGAAGTGCTGATACAGGACTCGACCCAAGTTATAGGAAAAGCCGGCTTGCGGCAGGATTTGATAGGCCTGGTTCAACACGATCACCGGTTTGGCCGACGGATTGCTCGCGGAGGTCCAGACGTAGCCCGGAGAGGTATGGCGCGTCAGCCAAATCAACCCGTTGTTATAGTCGAGCGGCGCGGCCCAGATCAGCTGTCCCTGGTAACGGACCAACGCGAGGCCACTGAGTGACACGTGGTACTGTGGACCATAGGAGCCGATGGCGTTGGAGAGAACGAGCGCCGCGTTGTCGCGCTCGACGATAGGGACGTCGGTGACGTTGATCTGCGGCAAGGTCGTGGTGTTGACAGCCTGGACCAGCGACACCTGCGGCCCATACGTCAACCCGGCAGCCAAACTCGTGGCAGCCGTCGTGATGAGAGCCGTGACGATCGCCGCGGCGGCGGTGCCGATCAGGAGCAACGCGAGGGGCCCCAATCGCCCGATGCTGTTCTGCACGCTCTCCCAGTTGGCAAAGGGCATGCCGGCCCCGCTTCCGCCACCAGCCCCACGGGTTCCTCGCGTACGGCGAAAGTTCATCCACAAAGGATACATCACGAAGGCCATGGCGAAGATGCTGCCGATGCCAAGGATGGACAGCACGAGAATGGCCAGTACCCCAAGGGCGATATACAGGAGTGGCTTGTTGTTGGCAAGCTTGGGAAACCACCGTTCGAGGAGTAAGTGTGCCAGTCGAACGGTAATCGCCAGGACCAACAGTCCCAGCAGGAATGGCCAGGTGATGGCCGGAAAGAACCCGGCGAAGTACTCGGCCACCGCCATTGCGATGACAAACAGGGCGATCCACAGGTAACCGCGCAGTGGCAGTCGGCGTGAACCCCAGCCTAGTACAACGGCCAGGGTCACTAACAAGGGAGCCAAGATATATGCGAACACGGCACTCACCCACAGATTCTTTTGGTATGTAATCCTTTCCTCGCAGTGTACCATCTGTATGATGCGGACGCCACATGGTACAATTCATGCAGCTTCGTGAAGGTGAGGTGCATCGCGGGTGTTGACAACACCGGTTTGTTGGCTGGATCACGTTTCGATCAGTCGGGACGGGAAAAAACTTCTTGATGACGTCTCTTTTGTGACACGTAAAGGTGAACACTGGGCACTGCTCGGGGCCAACGGTGCCGGGAAAACCACTCTCTTGCAGATCCTGATGGGTTATCTCTGGCCGACAGACGGCTCCGTCCACGTTCTTGGCCACACGCTGGGTCGCGTCGACGTCCGCGAGTTGCGCAAACAGATAGGGTTCGTGAGCGCCAGTATGGATGCCCGTCTGGAACCCGGCGAAAGTGCACTCGGCATTGTGTTGTCCGGTCCCTCGGCATCGTGGCAATTGTTCGAACCCGTGGAGGACGACATGCGCGAGCAGGCCGTTTCGTGGCTGGCCCGCTTGGGCGCCTCCGGTCTCGAGGAACAACCGTATCGGGCGCTTTCACAAGGTGAACGCCAAAAGGTGCTGATCGCGCGAGCACTCATGGCCAACCCTCAAATCCTGATTCTGGACGAGCCCTGCAACGGACTCGATTTTCCATCCCGCGAGTCACTGCTGGCCGCCATAGACGACATCGCCAGATCTGGCGACGCGCCTCAGTTGCTCTACGTTACGCACTACCCCGATGAGATCGTGCCCGCCATCACCCATGCGGCTTTACTGTCTCAAGGCCAGATGGTCAGTGCGGGTGACAAGCAGGCGGTGCTGCAGGACCAACCGTTGTCACGAGCGTTTGGCCTCCCGGTGCGCGTGATGTGGCAAGACGGGTATCCGATCGTGCGGGTGGCGCGCAGCGTGCCCGTGCTCCAGACTGAAGGGTCAGGTCGATGAGTGCACTGGAGATCTTGATCGGACGCGCCGGTTGCGGTAAGACGGAGACGATCATGCGTCGCATCGCCGATGAAGTGGATCGTGATCCATGGGGACCGCCGATCTGGCTTGTCGTTCCGGAACACGTCACCTTTGCCGCAGAAGCGCGGCTTGCGGCCATGACCCGTGGCCAGACCCTCATGCGCGCCCAAGTGGTCAGCTTGCCCCGACTGGCCCATCAACTCTTGGCGGAGATGGGGGACGACGGCACAGTCGCGATTCGCGAGGCCGGGAAGTTCGCTTTGGTGGCGCTTCTTTGCGAATCGCTGCGCGAGCAGTTTCTCGTGTTGCAGGCGCAGATTGGTCGTCCCCACGTCATCCGTCGGCTAGTGAACTGGCTCGATGAAACCAGACGACATCGCGTCACGGTAGCGATGTTGCGGGACTTTTGCTCCGGGCCGGCCGTGCCCCCAGCTGTGAGTGCCAAGTTTCATGACTTGGCGCTGCTTCTCGACGCCTACATACACCACGTGGCCGGACAGTTCACCGACAGAGAAGACCTCTACCCACACCTTGCTGCGAACCTGTCAGCAACCGTCGGCGTGACGGGGGCCAGGGTCTACTTTGACGGTTTCGTCAGCTTTTCGCCGCAAGAGTTATCTATAATGGAAGCCTTCTGCCGACATGCCCACCGGGTCTCGATTGCCGTCGCGGCTCCGTCGTCGTTTGTCCTGAGTCACGTCCGGGACGCGGCCCGCGACGAAGCGTTTTTACACCCCTTCACAGAAGCCATCGACATGGTGGACGAGCTCGAGGCGCTTGGCGCCCGGCTCGGCGGTGGCGACATCCACTGGCATGCGGTGTCTGATGAGACCTGTGCGCGTTTTTGGCAGGCGCCCTTGTTAGGCAAGCTCGAACGCCATCTGTTGACGGTTGCGCCCATCCCGGACGCAAGCGTCGATCTGTGCGACGTCGGGTCTTCGCCACGCGGTCAACTGGTCATTGCTCATGCCGACTCTCGGCGGGCCGAAGTCCTCGGCGTCTTGGCCGATGTGCTGAGGCGGCGTCAACAAGGCGACCGCTTCCGCGACACGATGGTGATCGTATCGAACCTCGATGCCTATGCAAACTGGCTGCAAGAGGAGTTCGGCGCGGCCTGCGTACCTTTTTACATGGACCGCAAGGAGTCGATCGCGCGCCATCCGGTGGCCGTGGGCCTACTCTCAGCTCTGGCCACGGCGGCGCGACCGGACGATGCGGAGGCTCTGTTTGCCTGCCTTAAGTCCGATCTGCTTCCCATACCGCGACGGATGGTGGATCGTCTTGAAAATGACTGGTTGGCAGGGCGGTGGAACACAAGTCGGCTGGCGGAGGCGACGCTTGCAGGCCCGCGTACACAGCACAGCCGCGCGGAGACGCTCCTCAGATCATGGTTTGCTCCCTTGTGGCAGGGGCTCCGCGAGGCAGACGTGTCCGTGCGCACGGTAGCGTCTGCGCTGTGGTCCTTTCTCGAATCGGTTTCGGTGCACCGCTTTGTGCGGCGCATGGAAGGCGTCGACATGCAGGCAGGCCGCGTGCAAGACGCCAAGTTGCACGGCCGGGCACTGACGGCGGTCTGCTCGGCTCTCGAAGAACTCGTGAGCTTGTTTGGCGATCGGGCCTTGCCTCTTGACCTGATTCACAGCGTCCTGGCGCAGGCGCTCGACGGGGTGACCGCCGGTGCCATTCCGGCAACGATCGATCAGGTCCTCATCATCCCGGCCGCCCGCGTGCGCTTCACTGAAGCCCCTCACGTGTGGGTGCTTGGGGTTGTCGCTGGCGAATTTCCGGCCCAGGTGGCGGAGGACGACCTGGTGCCGGACAGTGAGCGTGCCGCGCTTGCAGCCGCTGGGATTCGGCTCGGAACGACCGCGGCGCAACACCAACTCTATGAACGCTATCGCGTCTATCACGTTTTGACGCGGGCGACGAAATGCCTGACTATCTGTGCACCGACCCTCGACGACAGGGGGAAGGCACGGTCGCCATCACCGCTACTGGACGCGATTCGCCGAGCGGTGTCCCCGACCCCGGTTCCCACGTTGACCTTGCGCGACCGTCTGACGCACGATGAGCAAGACCGCGCGCTCCTGATCAGTCAAGCGCACGCGAGTGCGTGGCTGGCGCAGGCGCTAGGGTCCTCGCGCCAGACGGGGCACGTCAGCTCCCTCTGGCGTCATGTGTATCGGGCGTTTGCGACAGGACGGTGGCACGCGCCGCTTGCGCAGCGCGCGCTGCTCGGCCTTCAGCACGACGTGGCGCACGGCGCCTTGCCACCCGACTTGGCAGAGGCCCTCTACGGATCAGAGATGACGAGTAGCATCTCGCGACTGGAGCAATTTGCCGCGTGTCCGTTCGCGCATTTTGCGAAGTACGGTCTGCGGCTAGTCGATCGCGAACGTTCCGGGGTGGATGCGCTCGTCCGAGGCACACTCGCCCACGCAACCCTGCGTTACTTTGCCCAGGACCTGTCAAACGGCGGCTGGTCGAATTCTGCATGGCCAGCCACCGAAGTGCAGGCCCGGTTGGACGAGGCGTTTCGGCGCGCCTTGCAGGAACCAGCCCACCGCGCCTTCACGCTGTCTGCGCGCTCCGCCCATGAAGCCAGTCAGGTGCGCGCCGCCCTTGCTCAAACCGCCGAGATCTTGGTCGAACACCTCCGCCGCAGTGCCTTCTGGCCACTGGCTGCCGAGGTGAGTTTTGGGCGACCAGGCGATGTTTTGCCGGCCTTTGAAGTGCGCCAGCGCGGGGATCGCCGCTTGCGCCTGCGCGGTCAAATCGACAGGATCGACGTCGCGTCGGACGGCGGGACGCGCTGGTTTCGGATTATCGACTATAAAAGTTCCATCCATGAATTCGCGGCCGACCTCACGGTGTACGGCTTGTCATTACAACTCCCCGTCTATGCGGCGCTCGTGGAGCAGGAAGGGCACCGCCTGGTCGGCGGGCAACCGGTCTGGGCTGGACTGTTTTACGTCCCGGTCAAAGACGTGAGGGTCAGTGTGCAGCGCCCAGCGCCTCCAGACGTGGCGAGCGTGAACGTGCGCAAGCGCCTGCGCCTCAAAGGGCTCATGCGACACGATGAGGGCCTCGTGGACTTGTTCGATCGCCTGGCCCGTCACGGACAAACCGATCTCTGGCCGCGACTCCTGAAAAATGATGGTTCCTTTACGGCGTTCGCCAAAGCGGTCACCTTTCCGCAGTGGCAGGCCTTGACGCGTCATGTGCAAAGGACGATCGGCGATTTGGTGGACGGCCTGTATGCGGGCGACACCGCGGTGTCGCCTTTCCGGTACGGCACGAAGACGGCTTGTGATACCTGTAGCTTCCGTGCACTCTGTCGATTTGAGCCAGCCGCGGGAGCCGGCAGGTATCGCCCGTTGGCGCGCCAGTCGACCGCGGCTGTGTTCGCCAAACTCACCAGCGCGTCGGAAGGGGCTGACTCATGATGCGCACGTGGACGGGATCGCAGCTGCAGTCGATTCAGGCGCGCGGCAGCGCCCTGCTCGTCGCAGCTGGGGCCGGATCGGGAAAGACGTCAGTGTTGGTGGAACGCGTGATTCGCCGCGTTGTGCAGGATGGCGTGGACGTTGACCAACTCCTCGTCGTCACGTTCACGGAAGCTGCGGCGGCCGAGATGAAAGAGCGAATCGGTCACGCCATCTTGACCGCAATCGGTGCGCCCGGGTCAGATCGTACGCAGTTGGCCCGGCAACTGCATTTGCTAGATCGTGCGCTGATCTCGACGTTGCACAGTTTCTGTCTGCAAGTTATCCGACAGGCCGGAGTACATAGCCCGGCCGGCCCTGGCTTCAGGGTCGCCGATGAGGCGGAAACCGGCATCCTGAGAGAATTGACGCTCGATCAGTTGCTGGAGGCTGAATTTGCTCGGGGAGACCCGCATTTTCTTGCGTTTGTAAGCCAATACGGAGGTCCGTACGGCGATCGCGAGGTGCGCGACTGGATCCTGCGGCTTTACCACTTTGCGCGCAGTCAGCCGCGCCCAACCGCGTGGCTGGATGCCGCCATCTGCGATCTGTCTGCGAGCAGCGCCTCTTTGAATCTGGGCGGGACGCACGTTGCCGAACCGTTTTTCGCCAGCTTGCGCCAGTCGCTCGCCTTTGCCCATCAGGCGCTACGCCAAGCGCTACGGTACGCACTTGAGCCGGATGGTCCGAACAGTTATGGGGGCGTATTGCGCGCCGATCTGGAGCGAGTGGAGGCGGCGATCACGGCCGTCGGGCAATTCGATTTTGCTGCGTTTTGCCAGGCGTTGGCTGGCGACTTCGACAAGTTGCCGGCAGATCGCAAGAGCGACGCAGACTTGCGCAAACAGGTTCAGGACCTTCGCAAGGTGGCTAAACGGGCGCTCGGACGCCTCACAGACGGGCCCGCCGCGGCCAGTGAAGCACAACTCTTGGCCGAGCTTGCGCAAACGGTGGCACCGATGACCACGTTGCGCGATCTTGTCTTGGCCTTCAGCGAGCGCTATGATGCGGCCAAACGCGAGCGCGGTGTCGCCGATTTTTCGGACCTGGAACACCTTGCCCTCGCTGTGTTGATGTCTCCGGACGGGCCCACCCACGACGCGGTTCAATGGGCTTCGCGCTTTGCCGAGGTGATGGTGGATGAGTATCAGGATACGAGCCCTATCCAGGATGCGATCATCACCGCTGTGTTGCGCGATGAGGGACGCAATCTTTTTATCGTGGGCGATGTCAAGCAAAGCATCTACCGCTTCCGGATGGCGGAGCCGCAACTGTTTCTCCACAAATACCACCTGTTCGCAAGCGGGGGAGCGGGTCAGCGGATCGATCTGCAAGAGAATTTTCGAAGTCGCCGCGGTGTGGTGGAGGCGGTCAACGGCGTCTTTGCGCAAGTGTTCACGCCGCAATTCGGTGGCCTGTCCTATGATGAGCGGGCGCAGATGAAGGCGGCCGCAGTCTATCCGGATGTCGAGGTGGCTGATCTCGGGCCTTGCCTCGCAGGACCGGTCGAGATCGTGTTGATCGACCGGTCCGCGCGTCCGATGGATGGAACAGGCTCTCCCCAGCCAACGTGGGAAGAGGAGAGTGGCGCGGAGTCCCTTGACGTGGAGGCGCAAGACGACAGTGACCTCGGTCACGACACCGATGGGCCCGCGGCGCCCGAAGGCGAGGCGTCGGAGCCAGGGCAAGGCGCGGAGCCCCCTGCGAGCGCATCGGAGTTATCGGCCATTGAGCAAGAGGCCCTTTATATCGGACGGACATTGCTCTCGTTGCAGGCGCAGCATGCCTCCGTGTTCCACCCGGATGTCGGCGAGTACCAACCGTTCACGTGGAGTGACGCAGCCATTTTGTTCCGTGCCAATGCCGGACGGATGGAGACCGTGGCGCGCGTGTTGCGCCAACTGGGCATTCCTTGTGCATCCGAAACCGACGGGGGCCAATATGACGGGTACGAGATGCGACTGGCCGTCGCCATCGTCGACGTCATCGACAATCCTCACAACGACTTGCCTCTGGCGACGGTCCTCACCTCTCCCTTGATCGGCTGGGCACTCGCGAGTGTGGCTGAGGTACGCCTGTGTGCCCGTGCCGACCTGCACCGCGCCGTCGTGGCCTGTGCGCAACAGCCGTCGCGAATGCAAGCCGGGCTGCCTTCGCATGGGGGTGTGAGTGACACGGCCGCCGATTGCCCAGACCTGCCACAGATGGCGAGGGCGTTTCTGGCGACACTGGGGCGCTGGCGAACGATAGCGCGTCATCACAGCGTCAGCCGGACGCTGACGGAGGTCTTTGCCGCTGTGGGCCTCTTTTTGTACGCCCGGGCACTCCCGGACGGAGCGATTCGCGAGGCCAATCTGCGCGCTCTGATTCGCCAGGCAGAAGCCTATGACGACCTGTTTGTCGATGGGATCGGGGGGTTTGCCCGCTATCTGGAACGCCATCGCGCGATCGGCGCGTCGGCCGGGGCCATTGGGGCGACAGAGCGGGACGTCGTCCGCCTGATGACCATCCACAAGAGCAAGGGACTGGAGTTTCCTGTCGTGTTTATCGCTGCCATGGACAAGAAGTTGCAACCGCCAGCCCGCCACAGCGCCATAGCCCTGCACAGACAGTTCGGCTTCGGACCTGTTTGCATCGTTCCAGACAGCGCACAGCGCTTTCCCACCGTCGCTTCACTAGCCCTGGCCGACCTCGAGCGCCGCGAGACCTTGGCTGAAGAGGCACGCGTCCTCTACGTGGGGATGACGCGCGCCCGAGAACGGCTCTATCTCGTAGGTAGTGTGCGTGATTTGCCTCGCCGCGTCGATGCGTGGTGTAACGCGGCGGACGATGGACGCCCTCGACTGCGCCTGGAGTCAACGACCGCGTCGGCGGGCGCGACGGCACTGCCCGAAGCCGTGTTGCTCGGTGCGCAGTCCTACCTGGACTGGATCATGCCAGCCCAGGAACGCCTGGCTGACCCGGCGGTGTTTTCCGTGTCCCAAGTCGATCCGTCGCAGTGGCTGACCCCTTTGACCGCTGCGCTACCGGGCGCCGACTCGATCTCGCTGGAAGCTGCCTCTCGCCTGGACCTCGACGCACTGGGCCATGCTGACGTCACGTGCGAGACCGACTGCTTCGATGAACTTTTCCTGGACGACGCGGTGAGGCCGCCCGCTGTCCCTGTCAAATGGAGCGTGACCGAGGTCCGCGAAGCCCTGAATGCCGCAGAGGCATCCCGTTCGTCGGAAGCCACTCTGACGACCGCGGATCCAGACGGCGGTCCAACCGCCGCCACCGCACCATGGGTGGAGCGCCTACGGGATCGAGGCGATCTGCGGCCGCGCTTCTTTCAGCCGGCCGACGCGCAGGCGCTTGTCGGCGCCGCTCGCGGCACCGCGTTCCACCGCATCATGCAGGGACTTCAGCTCACTGACGATCTCGCGGATCCCCAGACGGTCCGGCGCCACATCGCGTCGCTGACCGAAACCGGCAGGGTCCCGAGCGCTGCGGCCGATGAGCAGATGATCGCGGATGTTGCCGCCTTTTTCAGCAGTTCGCTCGGCCGCATCATGCTGCAAGCCCCTGGCCAAGTGTGCCGCGAGGTGCCTTTTACCATGGCGTTGCCGGTGTCGGAAGGGGGATTGGCGCGTACACTTCTCGCAGTGCCCGACCCCGCCGAACTCGCACAGATAAACGGAGACCAGATCATCGTTCAAGGGACCATCGATTGCCTCATCCGTCAGCCGACTGGACTCATCCTGATCGATTACAAGACGGACCGCATCACTGGCGCAAACGATTTGGCCGAGCGGATCGCGACGTACCGATCGCAGCTTTCGCTGTACGCGGCTGCCGCAAGCAGGGCAGGGCAACTGCCTGTGCTGGCTATGTATCTTTATTTTGTTACAATGAAACGAGCGGTCTCGCTGCCTGTGGATGAGGGCGAGGCTTTAGAGAATCAGGAGTGGGCCCATGATCAAGATCGATCTACATGAACGACTGCGCGAGAAGATTCTCATTCTGGATGGTGCGATGGGCACGATGATTCAAGAACTAGACCTGTCCGCAGCCGACTTCGGCGGAGAGGACTACGAAGGGTGCAACGAGTACCTGTGCCTGACACGTCCGGATGCCATCTTGCAAATTCACGAAGCCTATCTTGAGGCCGGCTCCGACTTGATTGAGACCAACACCTTCGGCGCGACGGCGATCGTGCTTGCCGAGTACGGGCTGGCGGCCGACACGGTGCGCATCAACCGTGCGGCGGCCGAAATCGCGCGCGCCGCCGCCGATCGTCTCAGCACGGTTGAGTGGCCGCGCTACGTGGCAGGCGCCATGGGGCCGACGACAAAGACGCTGACGGTCACCGGAGGGACGACGTTTGATGAACTGACGGCGATGTATGCTGAACAGGCCAAGGCGTTGCTCGAGGGCGGAGTGGATGCGCTGCTGTTGGAGACGGCTCAGGACACGCTCAATGTCAAAGCCGGCGGCGTGGGCATCGAACGGGCTTTTGCCGAGTTGAACAGGCGAGTCCCCGTGCTGGTGTCCGGAACGATCGAGCCGATGGGCACGACGCTGGCGGGTCAAAACATCGAGGCCTTTTTCTTGTCGATCGAGCATCTTCACCCCGTGGCCGTCGGTCTGAACTGCGCGACAGGGCCGGAGTTTATGCGCGATCACTTGCGGACGCTGTCCGGCATGGCGCCTTGCGCCGTCAGTTGCTATCCGAACGCGGGATTGCCCGATGAGGATGGTCACTATCACGAATCGCCGTCGAGCCTGGCGACCAAGATGCGGGCGTTCGCCGAACAGGGCTGGTTGAACATCGCGGGCGGTTGCTGCGGCACCACGCCCGCGCATATTGAGGCGCTGTCGAAGGCCTTGGCACCGCTCTCGCCGCGCCCACTCGCAGGTCATGGGCATGCCGCGGCGGTCGTCGGGATCGATCCGATCTACCTGGAGCCGGAAAGCCGCCCCCTGCTCGTCGGTGAACGGACCAACGTGCTCGGTTCCCGCAAATTCAAAAAATTGATCGCGAGCGGGCTGTACGAGGAGGCCTCAGAGATTGCGCGTGCCCAGGTCAAGGGAGGCGCGCACGTGATCGATGTCTGCTTGCAAGACCCGGATCGCGACGAACAAGTCGACATGGACCGGTTCTTGCAGTTTGTCGTGCGCAAGGTCAAGGCCCCGATCATGCTCGACAGTACTGACGCGCGGGTCATGGAACTGGGGCTGAAGCTTTGTCAAGGCAAATGCATATTGAACAGCATCAACCTGGAAGACGGTCGCAAGCGCCTCGACGAGGTCGTCCCGCTGGCTCGCCGATACGGAGCGGCGGTCGTGGTCGGTACCATCGACGAACAGGGGATGGCCGTCACGCGCGAGCGCAAACTCGAGGTGGCGATTCGGTCGCACGACTTGCTCGTCAAGGAATACGGACTGAACCCGGCCGACATCATCTTTGACGCGCTCGTCTTTCCGGCTGGCACAGGAGACGAGAATTACATTGGAGCCGCACTCGAGACGGTCGAGGGAATCCGCATGATCAAGGAACGACTGCCCGCGTGTCAGACGATCCTCGGCGTGAGCAACGTGTCGTTTGGCCTCCCTGCGGCAGGACGGGAGGTGCTCAACGCAGCGTTTCTATACCACTGCACGCGTGCCGGTCTCGACTTGGCCATCGTCAACACCGAGAAACTCGAGCGCTACGCCTCCATCCCGGAGGCCGAACGCCAACTGGCGGAAGCCGTGCTCTTCAACACGACACAGGAAAACGTGGCCGAGTTTACGGCACTGTATCGCGAGCGCAAGGTGACTGTACGGGCTGCGGCCGAGGACCTGCCGCTTGCGGACCGGCTGGCGCGGTATGTCGTCGAAGGCAGCAAGGACGGACTTTTGCCAGATCTGCAGCTTGCCCTGACCGAGGCATCCGCACTTGAAGTCATCAACGGTCCGTTGATGGCGGGCATGGAGGAAGTCGGGCGACTGTTCAACGCCAACGAGTTGATCGTCGCTGAAGTCCTCCAAAGCGCTGAAGTCATGAAAGCGGCCGTAGCATGGCTGGAACCGCACATGGAGCGCAATGAAAGCTCGACACGCGGCAAAATCCTGCTGGCCACGGTGAAAGGGGACGTCCACGACATCGGCAAGAACCTCGTGGAAATCATCCTCGCCAACAACGGCTACCAGATTGTCAATCTTGGGATCAAAGTGCCGCCCGATCAGCTGATCGCCGCGTTTCGTCAAGAGCAACCCGATGCGATCGGTCTGTCCGGCCTTTTGGTCAAATCCGCTCAGCAGATGGTCACAACCGCCCAAGATCTGAAAGAGGCCGGGATCGATGTGCCGCTCCTGGTGGGTGGGGCCGCTTTGACTCGAAAATTCACCCAGACTCGGATTGCGCCTGAGTACACGGGACTCGTCGTCTACGCAAAAGACGCCATGGATGGGCTCGATTTGGCCAACCGACTGATGTCGCCTGAGATGCGCGCGCAAATGATCACAGAGTTGCGGCAAGCGATGGAGTCGGATGTGATGTCGGCCGGAGGCAAACCGCAAGAGCCGTCACGCAAAGCGCCAGACCTTCCGGCGCGGTCCACCATTGCCCAGGACGCGACGGTCTTTGTGCCGCCGGACTACAATCGACACGTGTTGCGGGACTATCCTTTGCAGTTTCTTGAACCGTACATCAACTGGCAGATGCTTCTTGGCAAGCACATGGGGTTGCGCGGCGTCGTCGACAGGCTGATCGAGCAAGGCGACGAGAAGGCGATTGAACTGCGCGATTTGATGCAGAATCTGCTCGTCGAGGCCAAGGCCTCGGGCACCATCACCGCAAACGCGGTCTATCAGTTTTTTCCTGCTCAGTCCGATGGCGACAAGATCCTGATCTACGACCATCAAGACTTGACTCGGGTGCTCGAAACGTTCGAATTTCCCCGTCAGACGGGAGAATCGCGGCTGTGCCTGGCTGACTTTCTGCGCTCGCGAGAAAGTGGCGTGATGGATGCCGTGGCGTTTTTCGTGGTCACCACGGGGCGCGGGATTCGCGAACAGTCGCAGCATCTCAAGGAGGCAGGGGAGTACTTGCGGTCGCACGCTCTGCAGGCGCTGGCGCTGGAGTTGGCCGAGTCATTTGCGGAACGGATCCATCACGTCATGCGCGACTCGTGGGGGTTTCCGGATCCCTCCGATATGACCATGCGCGAACGTTTCATCGCGCGCTACCAAGGAATCCGCGTCTCGTTTGGCTACCCAGCCTGCCCGCACCTCGACGACCAGGCGCAACTGTTTCGGCTCCTGGGGCCACACGACATTGGCGTGGACCTGACAGAAGGGTTTATGATGGATCCAGAAGCGTCCGTGTCGGCCATGGTGTTTGCCCACCCGGAAGCCAGATATTTTACTGTGGAATGAGGGGATCGTCATGCGGATCGGAGTCATCGGACCGGGCGCTGTCGGAGGCTACTTCGGCGCCCTTTTGGCGCAAGCTGGACAAGATGTCACGTTTTTGGCCCGACCTATGCGAGCGGAGTCTATCCTGCGCGACGGTCTTGTGATCAAGAGCGTGTACGGCGACCTGTTGGTACACCCGAACGTGACCACAGAGGCACGCGACCTTGCAGGGTGTGAGGTGATCCTGGTCACGTTGAAGAACTACCACCTCGACGGGGCCTGGAGCGACATCGCCAAGGCCATGGCCCATGGCGCGGTGGCGCTACCCTTGCAAAACGGCGTCCTGCACATGGATCGCTTCTTGAGGGCGTTTGGCGCCGGACAGGTACTCGGCGGGTCCTGTTACATCGAGACCACGCTGGATGCAGACGGGCACATTCGGCAGACGAGCGAGGTCCGCGACATCGTGTACGGTCCCCTGTTGGGTCCTGAAGAAAGGGACCAGGGCTTCAATCAGATGCTTTCACGTTTGCAGGATGCGTTCGCGTCCGCCGGAATCCCGGCCTTCTGCCGTGAGCCAATCCTGCGGGAGATGTGGAAAAAATACGTGTTTTTATGCGCGTTCAGCGGCGTCACGGCGGCCACGCGGTCACCCATTGGCGTGGCGCTCGACAATCAGGAGTCGGCGGCACTTTACGTGGGACTTGTCGAGGAGTTGTTGGCCGTGGCTCACGCCCGTGGCATCGGCCTGGCGGACCGGATGCGCGAAGCGCTGCTCGAACGCGCCCTGACCCTCGATCCCTTCATGACGTCATCGCTTCACCGCGACCTTGAAAAAGGGTTACCCCTTGAACTCGACAGCCTGCAAGGAGCGCTCGTCGAGATGGCAGAAGCGTCACAGGTGCCCGTGCCATGGCACAAGGCCGTGTGCGCGGTTCTCGCCCCCCATCGCGATGGTCGCGTCGCGCGGACGGGTCCCGTCGTGGCGACCTGACCTTACAGCGGCCGGTAGAGACGCCAAGCCGGCTTGCCATCGCCGCCCGTGGCATCGAGCAAAAACACTTCGCTCCCATCCGTACCGCGCTGCTTCAAGGGGCGCAACCCGACATGCCCCACGACGACCGGGTGGTTTGCGAAGATCGTCTCGGTCTGGTCAACGGAAAACTGGTAGGGCAGCGCGAAGTAGGTGTGGGCCCCGACGCGTACAAACAGAGGGTCGCCTTCGAGTCCTGCCATATAGGAGACGACGGCGACCAGCACCGTAATCAGAATGATCCAGAAAAAACGTACAGTCGTTGCGCTCATGGACGCTCGAGACCTCCCGCTTGCATGATTCGGCGCGGCGGAAGCGGCCCGAGGTACTGATAGAACTTGCACTCGATGCGACCGTTGTACAGCTTGCGGACGCGCTCTTCCCGCCTCCCGACATGACGCGCAAACCCCTTGCTCGCCGTCAGAACAAACAGCGACCACGTCGGGGAGTCCTCCAGGATTCGGCCGAGGGCGGTCTCGACGATGCGGACTTGTTCCTGATCGCCGATCCGTTCTCCGTAAGGGGGATTGGTGACGATACAGCCATACTCTGCGACTGGCGCAAAGGACTGCACATCCTGTGTGCGAAACTCAATCAATCGGGACACGCCAGCCAAGCGGGCGTGTTCTTCGGCCATGCGCAGGGCGCGACTGTCAATGTCACTGCCGACCAACGGGAACGCCGGGGCTGTGGCGCGATCCTCACTGTCTTCCGCCTCTTGCCGCGCCGTCTCAAACGCCTTGGCACCCACCCAGTCAAATGCCTCGCTGGCGAATTCGCGTTGCATGCCCGGTGCCATGTTGGCCGCGATCATGGCGGCCTCGATCACTATGGTTCCCGTTCCACAAAGCGGATCGGCAAAGGGGCGATGACCGCCCCAGCGAGACAACAAAACGAGGGCGGCCGCCATCGTCTCCTTGATCGGGGCGATGCCCGTGGAGGTTCGGTAGCCGCGCTTGTGCAGGCCGGCGCCGCTTGTGTCCAATGTCAGCATCGCCTCGTCCTTTTGCAAGACGATCTCGATCCGATAGTCCGGTCCGCTTTCCTCGAACCAGGACTCGCGGTAACGGGTTTGCAGGCTTGCCACGATGGCCTTTTTCACGATGGCTTGGCAAGCGGGCACACTGCTGAGCTGTGACTTTTGTGAGCGGCCGTCGACCGGAAAACGGGCCGTCCGCGGAATCAGGTCCGGCCATGGCAAGGCTTTGGTCCCTTCAAACAATTCATCGAACGTCTCGGCCCGAAAGCGTCCGACGACTAGTAACACGCGATCGGCCGTCCGCAACCAGAGGTTGCAGCGCGCGATGCCGAGTCCATCCGCCAAAAAAAACACGCGGCCGTTGTCCACCGATACGACAGTATAGCCCAGTTCCTTGACTTCCCGTTCCACAAGGGCCTCGAGGCCCAGTGGGGCCGTTGCCAGCAGTGTCCACTCCATCGCCGTTTTACTCCTTGCCCTCACTGTACTGTGGCTGTATTTTACCACAGCTTGGACCCGATGCGGGGTGCAGCCACGCACTGCCGTGAAGTCCTGCCGTATGCTATCATGCAGGGGTAGAACAGTACATAGGGCCAGGAGGCATCTGCACAGTGATAGACCCTGCGTGTTTGATGACTTGGTCCGATCCCGTCCCGGGCGATATCGAGCGCGGCGCCGTGCGCAAGTTTGCCGAGGCGATCGGCGACACCAACCCGCTTTACGTGGACGAGACGGTGGCGCGCGCATCGCGGTTTGGCCGCCTCATCGCGCCCCCGACGTTTGCCATGACACTGGACTATGGCGAGATTCCGCTTCTGCAACTCCCGCATGAAGGATTGATTCATGGCGAGCAGACGTTCTACTATGAGCGCCCCTTGTTTGTGGGGGAGCGAGTGTTTTGTTCAAGGCGGCTGTGCGATATCTCCACGCGCCGTGGCGCGTCTGGAAGCATGACGTTTCTCGTTTTTGAATCGCGGTGTCAGGATGATGACGGGCACATCGTGCAATCGGCCCGCATGACACTCATCGTCAGAGGAGGGGAAGAACATGCCTGAGGCTTGGCTGAAGGGACAAGGACTTCCCTCGATCCAGCGCGGTCCGGTGACGCGACTGGACCTTGTTCGCTATGCGGGCGCTTCGGGTGATTACAACCCGATTCATACGATCGAGGAGTTTGCGCAAGCCGCGGGCTTGGGTGGGGTGATTGCGCACGGGATGCTGTCGATGGCCTATCTCGGCACGATGCTGACTCTGTTTGCCGGTGACGACGCGGATCTGGTGGAATTTGGCGTCCGCTTTCGCGCGATGGTGCGTCCGGGCGACGTGATCGAATGTCAGGGGACCATCACAGAGCTAGTCGAAGAGGGCGACCGCCTGGTCGCCAAGGTGCAATTCATGGCGAAGACGGACAAAGAGGACACCGTTATCAAGGGCCATGCGGTGTTAAGTCGTCTTTTCATTCAGCGGGCTCCGCAGGAGGTAGAGAGATGATTGAGGCAAAACGAGTTGCAGTGGTCACCGGGGCGGGGCGGGGAATCGGCGCTGCCTGTGCAAAGTCCCTGGCTCGGAAGGGGGCTCAGGTCATCGTCAGTGATCTGTTGCTGGATGGGGCAGAACAGACCGCAGAGGCCATCGTCGCCGCTGGGGGACAAGCGGTGGCCGTCGCTTGCGACGTGTCTGTACGCGAGGACGTCGAATCACTCATGAATCGCTCGATGGAGGTCTACGGAAGGCTGGACATCCTGGTCAACAACGCCGGCATCATTCGGGACAATCTGATTCACAAGATGACGGATGACGACTTTGACCAGGTGATCGGCGTCCACCTCAAAGGCACGTGGCTGTGCAGTCAGGCAGCGCAGCGACACATGGTGGCGAATCGTTACGGACGCATCATCAATTTTTCGTCCACGTCTGCCCTCGGCAACCGCGGACAGGCAAATTACGCGGCCGCGAAGGCCGGGATTCAGGGCTTGACCAAGACGCTCGCGATCGAACTGGGACGCTTTGGGATCACGTGCAATGCCGTCGCCCCCGGTTTCATCGAGAGTGACATGACCAAGGAAACGGCGGCGCGCATCGGGGTGGAATTTGCTGCTTTTAAAGAAATGGCCGCTCGGGAAACGGCGGTTTTGCGCATTGGGACGCCGGAAGACGTAGCGTACGCTGTCACGTTTTTCGCGTCGGAAGAGGCCGCTTTCATCACAGGACAGGTGCTCTACATTCGCGGAGGTGTCTAGGCCCTTTGCTCAGTCCACTTGCCTCCACGTGGCGCCCTGATCGGCTGAGTGCAAAAGGACGCTTGCGACAGCCGCCGCCGGGCCTTGCTTTTGTAACAGCAGCCAGGCTTGACCATCCGGCTCGTACTGAAGTTGACGCACGTCAGGCGCGCTGGCCAGCGCGGAACGCAAGATGGGGTCTGGAAAAAGGGATTGCCACACCTGCGCGCCATCCGTCGTGCAAAGGACGTGTCCCTGGCCGATGGCCAGTCCACGTTTTGCCGTGGCGAACGAGACCGCCTGTAGCCCTGCGGGAGTGTGGAGAGGCACGAAGCTGCGACCTGCGTCAAACGTCTCATAGAGCGCGAGACCCCCGCCTGTGTAGATGGCGGGCAGGATGCCCACCAACCCGTCAGGTCCGAAAAAGCGCGGCGGGTACGTCTGCGCGATGCTAGGGGTTGGGGCATCAGTGAGCGCGAGCGACTCTGTTCGCCACGTCATGCCGCCGTCATTGGTCTCATCGATTTTGGGAATGTTGTCTTGACTGTCCAGCGCGATCACGCCCTCGGTTGCCGAGGCAAACGCCATACCCGTCGACGCGAGAAACGCATCGTTGCGGTCACGCAGTACCAGTCGCCACGTCTTCCCTTCGTCTTGCGACCGATAGAGGTCGCGGCACTCGTGTCCCGCGGCGAAATTGCCGGACACTAACGCATACACAGTAAACGGGTCCGCATACGAGAGCGCCTCCACGCGCGCAAACTGGAGGCCCACGGTGGATCCGATTGGCTCCGTGGACCAGTGTTTTCCTCCATCTCGCGTTCGCGAGATGTACACCTCATGCTGCATGGCACTGACCCAGCCGACGAACCCGTGGCTCGCTGACGAGAACAAGACGGCATAGGGCGCAGTAGCGCCGATTCCAGACGTCGCGGGGGCGTCAGCGCTGGCCGGGGTGAGCGTCACCCAACGAATCACATGACCGGGTGTCGCCGTCATGAGATGAAAGCGGCCCGTGTCTGCCGTATAGCCAAAGCCATAGAGGCGATCCCGGGAAAATGCCGCGAAGCCGGTCAGGGCCACCGCACGCCCACCCGCTGCGCGCGATGCGCCGGACTTCCACACCACGTGCGGAGCCAGCGTCG
>JAPNUJ010000003.1:26034-27508 GCA_026627155.1 Bacillota bacterium
CCACCGGAACATCCTTGCAAAAGCGCCATAGACGCCGTCATCGACAGCAAGGCCATCAAGCGAATCCACACGCTGCCGTCACTCCTTCCCGTCTCGTGACTGCACACACTGGCGTGTGCGCCGCGCAGTCCTGCTTTTAGATTGTCCCGGCAACCTTGGTCATAGTCCCCGCTTACCCGTCCCACGACATGGTATACTGAGACATGTGGAGGAGGGAACTTGCATTGGTCAGAGCATGGCTTGTCATCGACATGACCGAAGACTTTGTGGCTCCAGACGGGGCCCTGACCTGCGGAGAAGCGGCCCAGGAGATGGCACCGGCCCTGGTGGCAACCCTCGAATCGGCTGTACGTCGCGATGAACTCATCGTGTTTGCCTGCGATGCCCATACTCCCGATGACCCCGAGTTCGAGCTGTGGCCCGTCCACTGCGTTGCGGGGACACCAGGGGCTGCCCTGTTTGAGCCGTTGCGCGCGTTCTACGAGACGCATCGTTCCAGTCGCGTCCGATTTCTGCCAAAGACGCGCTACGACGCCTTTTTTGAGACAGAGTTGGACGATTGGCTCGTGGCAGCCGGGGTTGAGGAAGTGATCATCACTGGAGTGTGTACATCGATCTGCTGCTATTCCACCGCGACCGGGGCTTACTTTCGACGTTACAAGGTGCGGTATGACCCCTCGCTGATGGCCGACTTGACGGCTGCAGCGCACGATTTCGCTGTGGGGCAGATGGCGGCGGTATTGAAAGCGCGTCCGCTATAACGGTCGCGCAAACCCGCTTGAGGACACGTCAGGGCAGGGCATCACGGAAGCGGGCATCGCGGAACAGGGCACCACACATGCGTGAAGGAGCGTGAACCCATTGATCAAGTTACTACATAAGGCCCAACCGTTTGTTGCGGAGCATGAGATTGCGTACCAAGAGCCGCTCGTGCGCACGGCACACGAGATTTTGCACGGAAAAAAAGGGCAAGGCAACGACTATCTCGGATGGCTTAACCTCCCGTCGACCCTGGATCGCGCTGAATTCGAGCGCCTCAAAGAGACGGCGCGACGACTGAGTGAAACGGCCAACATGTTGGTAGTCATTGGCATCGGCGGGTCGTATCTCGGCGCCCGGGCCGCACTCCAGTTCCTTCGCCACTCCTTTTCCGAGTATAGGCAAGACGCCGGGATGCAGGTCGTGTTTGCCGGACACCAGATGAGTTCCACATACCTCGCGGAACTGCTGGACGTGCTCGATCAGTATGAGGTCGCTGTCAACGTGATTTCAAAATCCGGCACCACGACGGAACCGGCGCTCGCGTTTCGAACGCTGGAGGCCTACATGATCCAGCGTTACGGGAGCGATGGCGCCGCCGCGCGCATTGTCGCGACCACCGACAAGGCCCGCGGAGCGCTGCTTTCTTTAGCCAACGAGCGACACTATGAGACCTACGTCATTCCGGACGACGTCGGCGGCCGCTACTCAGTGC
>JAPNUJ010000003.1:27518-57384 GCA_026627155.1 Bacillota bacterium
ACTCAGTGCTGACTCCCGTGGGTTTGCTGCCATTGGCGGCAGCGGGCGTCGACGTGGACGCTATGATCGCTGGTGCCGCGTCTGCAGAACGCGACCTCGCGGTGTGCGACCTCGACGCGAATCCGGCCTATGCGTATGCAGCACTGCGCAGCATCTTGCATCAAAAGGGCAAGACGATCGAGATGCTCGTGAGTTTCGAGCCGGGACTGCATTACGTTGCTGAGTGGTGGAAGCAACTCTTCGGTGAGACCGAGGGGAAAGACAACAAAGCCCTCTTCCCGTCATCGGCAGACTTCTCGACAGATCTGCACTCGCTCGGCCAATACATCCAGGAAGGTGCACGCATCATGTTCGAGACGGTCCTCAAGGTCGCCCGGCCGCGGCGTACGCTCGTCGTCGGGGAGATCGAAGGAAACGTCGACGGACTGAACTATCTGGCCGGTAAAGAATGGCGCGAGGTCAACGACACGGCCATGACGGCGACGCGGCTGGCCCACACAGCGGGGGGCGTGCCGAACCTCCTTCTCGAGATGCCAGACATGAGCGCACACACCCTCGGTTATCTGTTCTACTTCTTCGAGAAGGCGTGTGCGATCAGCGCCTATATGCTCGCCATCAACCCGTTTGATCAGCCGGGCGTGGAGGCCTACAAGACGAACATGTTCGCCTTGCTCGGCAAACCTGGATTTGAGGCTCAGCGAGAAGCCCTTCGGTCTCTTTAAGCTACACGGCGTGAGTCTACGCGTCGTTCATCAGCACGTCGTTCAGCAACACAGCGTTCATCCGGTCTCCAGCGACGGGGCCGTGGCGCGCTTGCGCCACCGTCTACAGCAGGCAAAGAGGAACCAGGAGGTGCATTTTGTGCGAGTTGTCGACAACGTCACAGAACTGATCGGTCACACGCCTATGGTTCAATTGGCACGCGTCGTACCGACTCATGCCGCCGACATCTTCGTGAAACTCGAGCGCTTCAACCCGGGCGGCAGCGTCAAGGACCGTCCCGCCCACAACATGATCCGCGCCGCCGAGGCAGAAGGACTGTTGCGCAAAGGAATGACCCTGATCGAGCCGACCAGTGGGAACACGGGCATCGGCATCGCCATGGTTGCTGCAGCACGTGGGTACAGGGCGATTCTGGTCATGCCGGACACGATGACGCGCGAACGAATCGCCATCCTCAAGGCGTATGGTGCGGAGGTCGTCTTGACGCCTGGGCACCTGCGCATGGGGGGCGCGGTGGAACGCGCCCGTGAGCTCCAGCAGGCGATGGGCGGGGAGGCCCTCATTCTCGGACAGTTTGATAATCCGCATAATCCTGACGCCCATCGCCGCACCACGGCGATCGAGATCATCGATCAGATGGAGGGTCGGATTGATGCGTTCGTCTCGTCTGCAGGAACAGGAGGGACGATTACCGGGGTGGGAGAAACGCTCAAGGCGGAGATCCCGGGGATCGAAATCTATGTTGTGGAGCCGGAGGGCTCACCCGTTCTGTCCGGAGGCTCACCGGGACCGCACAAGATCGTCGGCACAAGCCCCGGGTTTATCCCATCTATCTTGAACACAGGGATCTACGACGCGATTTACCAGGCGTCCGATGCGGATGCGATCGACATGACACGGCGACTCGCGCGCGACGAGGCGCTGCTTCTCGGCGTGTCCTGCGGTGCCGTGGTGTGGGCCGCGACACAGGTGGCGCTGCGTCTCGGACCGGGTAAGCGCATCGCCGCATTGTGCCCCGATACGGGCGAGCGCTATCTGAGCATGGATGTATTTTAGGCGAAGCGGGGGGATCGACGCATGCAAGTGGCAGTCCAGTGGCAGGGCAAACGCAGGTTCAGTGCTGTCGGTGATTCGGGTCACACCGTCGTGATGGATGCAAAACCGGACGTCGGCGGCGAGAACCTCGGCCCGAGGCCCATGGAGTTGGTTCTCATGGGCCTCGGTGGATGCACCGGGATCGATGTCACCATGATCCTCGAGAAGATGAGAATCGCCTATGACCGCGTGGAGATCGCGGTCGATGGGCAGCGCGCCGCAACGCACCCGGAAAAGTTCACCGACATCACCGTGACGTACCACATCGATGCCAAAGGCGCTGCCTGGGATAAGGTCGAACGGGCGGTTCGCCTGTCGCAAGAGACCTATTGCTCTGTGTCGCACTCGCTCTGCGCCCCGCTCCACGCCGTGCTGATCCTGAACGGCGAGCGTCGTGCGCTCTCTGACAATGGAACCTGAGGTCTATTTTCCTGAGGCAGTGTCCGTGCGCATCGGGGTTCTATCCGACACGCACATCCCTGGTCGCGCCCGTTCACTGCCTAGGGCGTTGCTGTCTGCGCTCAAAGGGTCGGATCTTATCCTCCACGCCGGTGACCTCAACGCGCTGAGTGTGCTCGAGACGCTCGGGTCCTTGGCTCCTGTGGTGGCCGTCGCGGGCAATACAGACGCCGAGTCCGTCCATGCTCGACTTGGCCGACGGCGACTATTGATCGTGGCGGGCTGTCGAATCGGATTGGCGCATGGCGACGGCTCCACCGGCACCACCCAGGGACGGGCTCTCCAGGCTTTTGCCGATGAGGCGGTTGACTGTGTCGTGTTCGGGCACAGCCACATCCCCAAGATCGAGCGAAGTGGCGCCATCCTGTGCGTGAATCCCGGCTCCCCAACCGATAAAAGAGTGCAACCGCACTACACATGCGCCCGATTGAACATCCACCGCGGTGTGCCTTCGGCCGAAATCATTCAACTCTCAGGAAGGACGCAGAGTTGAACAGAGTGTGATCAAGCGCAATCCCGGAAGGAATTTGCGATGTCTCACGCGAACAAGTCGCGTAGACGTTGACGCGGCGCGTTGATCCCGAAGTGGCCAACAGGACGAAAGGTCTTCATGTTGGCGGCGCATGAACCAACGGGACAGCGAAAGAGCGATCCGTCCAGGGAGGGTACCGTTTCTGATGAACGACAAGGAAGACGTCAGTCCGGCCGTTAAGACGCGGCGACCCTCGGGTAACTGGAAAGTGGCGTGGGACTGGATCAAGGCTTTTTTGATTGCGATTTTGATCGCATTTGGGATCAAACACTTTCTCTTTACGCAGCGAATCGTCGACGGGCATTCGATGGATGTCACGCTGGCCAACGGCGATCGGATGGTTGTCGATCGCATTGTGTACGACTTCGGCCTGCCGAAGCGCGGGGACATCATCGTCTTTGAGGGTCCCGACCACGAACAGTGGGTCAAGCGGGTGATCGGGCTACCAGGGGACACGGTGCAACTGATCAAAGGGCATTTGTACTTGAACGGGAAGTACATTCCCGAACCGTTCATTGAAGACGGGCCGCTTGACCCCAAGTACAACTACGGCCCGACCAAAGTGCCACCAGGGCACCTGTTCGTGATGGGAGACAATCGCGTCGTCAGCTATGACAGCCGCTACATCGGACCCATCTCGCTATCCACGCTCACAGGACGCGTCGACCTCGTGATTTGGCCGCTCGACAAGTTCCACGTGTTCGGTGCATCCCAAGAACACTATTTTCCACAGGGCGAGTATATTCACGGCCACTACGTTCAGAAACCCCCATTTTAGATAGGCGGGTGACCGTTTCGAAAGTGGGAGAGGCATAGTAGGGAGAAGAAGGTGTGACGCATGCCGCCCGTGCGGAGTGCTTCACACCTTCTTGTTCAGCAGCAGTAATGCCGCCGTCGACTGCGTTCCTTTCGCTCCTTCTCGTCAGGAAAGTCATCGGGATCGTCTTCGTCTGGCGCCAGCATGGGCCGACCGCGCCCCGCGTTCGTGCCGCCAGCGTGGCCTTTTGACGTGGGGGCTCCCGGTACTCGCGGCGCGTCTTCAAACGTACCGAAAACGACGGGCTCGCCATTTTCCACCATGCACTGGCCCTTGGCATAGACATGACGAATGCGATACTCGCTGTCTGTCAGGAGCAAATCGGCGTCGAGTCCGGGTTTGACCTGACCCTTGGTTCCGAGCTTCAGCACGCGCGCGACGTTTTTCGTGACGATGGCGACGGCCACCTCAATCGGCACGCCTTCCTGAACTATCGCATCCCGGGTCTCCTCCCACAGGGTGGCGATCGATCCGATCCCCATCGCCACGAGCTTCCCTTGGTCATCGAAAATCGGGGAGCTGCCGTTGCTGTCCGAACTCATCGTGATCCGCGATGGGATCACGCCGTGGTCCAACAGTTGTCGGATCGCCTGCGAGGGCTTGACCGACACGTGATCGTGTTCGTCGGGTCGAATCCCAGAGGTGATATCGACAAATCCGCCCACCTTGCCATAGCGAATGGCCTCTTGCAGCAAATCCGGGTTCCGATTAAGGTGCGTGGGGGTAAAATTCGCCTTTGGCAGTTCGGTCGTGCGCAACACATCAAACAAAATGTCGAGCTTGGAGTCGTCGTCCCCCACATGCAGGTGCAAAACGCCCGCTTTACCCGCCAACAGTCCTCCGACACGCGCCTCACTGGCCAGCTCAGCCAGGTCCGCAGTCGTGGGATGACTCGACCTGGAGTCTGAGATGGCGATCTCGCCCACGCCAATGACCTTGTCGATCAGCACGATGTCTGATCTCGGCATGCCCGTGATGGTGCGCGTCGGCACCTGATAAGCCCCGCAGTAAATCCACGTGCTTACCCCTTCGAAATCAAGGGCCATGGCCTTGGCGAGCAACTCGCGAGTGGTACGGGTCACACCGTCGGTGCCGAGAACCCCCACGACGGACGTGACGCCGGATGTCGTGATGTGCGAGAGCGCGATCTCGGGCGTCCGATAATGGAATCCCCCTTCACCGCCACCACCGGCCATGTGAACATGCTGATCGATCAGTCCTGGGAACAGCATCAGTCCCCGGGCGTCAACCACCTCCACGTCGGGCACAGTCCCATGCACGCTGACGTCTGGACCCAAGGCGAGCACCTTGCCACCGCCGATCAGGACATCCATCACGCCCAGTGGCTTTGGATTGTAGATCGTGCAATTCTTGATAAGGGTCAAGACGCTCATGTCGTCGACCTCACCTCGCTTCGTTCGCCTGGTCTTCTCGCTGTAGGTTCACCCATTCTGGGCGATTCTAACAGACCGTGTCCTACGGAAAATTCGTGGCGAGACCACTTGACAACATTGTACTAAAGTACTATAACAATAATGCAATGAAAAATGCCGTTTCCGAGCGAGGTGGGACTCACGATGGGAGAACGCTGGGTACTGGATCAGGACGGCGGAATCCCGCTGTACATTCAGTTGAAGCAGCAGATCATCGAACGCATCCTACGTCTTGAATGGGAGGTTGGACAGCAGTTGCCCACTGTGCGACAGTTGGCGGTTGACCTGCGCATCAACGCCAATACAGTCGCTCGCGTATACAGCGAACTCGAACGGGAGGGGTATGTATCCTCGCAACAAGGGCGCGGCACGTTTGTCCGCAAGCCCGCCTCGTTCAGTGAGCAAGTCAAGGACCGCTCGGCGGTGGCGGATGATCTTGCCAAGACCGTCGCCAGCATGGCGTCAGCGCAAGGCTTGAGCCTTGAAGAGTTGATCGACGCGCTAGAGAGTTACAGACAGGGGAGGGGTACAGTATGAATCGCGCTGCCAAGGGAAATGAAGGATCACTCCGCTCTTTACTCCTCATCGTTGGCATTCTGGTCGCCGTGATCGGGGCGATCACGCTCTTCAAACAACCAACGGAGGCCGTCCTTTGGTTTGTCGTTGTCTTCTTGATTGGATTGTACTTTTTCTTTGCGGTTCGAATTGTGGCACAATGGGAGAAGGTCGTCGTCCTTCGCTTCGGACGGTTCCGCAGACTGGCCGAGCCGGGTATCATTCTCATCGTTCCCTATATGGACGTCGTGGCCTACCGGGTCGATCAGCGAGTTCAGGTATCGCCTTTTCAAGCGGAGCAAACGCTCAGTAAGGATACCGTACCCGTCGACGTCGATGCCGTCATGTTTTGGATGGTGTTTGACGCCGAAAAGGCGGCCCTGGAGGTCACCAGTTATCACGAGGCCGTCAGTTGGGCTGCCCAAACCGCTCTGCGCGACCTCATCGGCCGTACGCCCTTGGCTGAACTCCTGTCCGGTCGAGATGTCATCGACCAGACGCTTCGAGACACCATCGACGAGAGAACGGCGTCTTGGGGCATCTCGGTGCGTTCAGTTGAGATTCGGGACGTCACCATTCCCCGCGGTCTGCAAGACGCGATGTCAGCCGAGGCGCAAGCCGAGCGGGAACGGCGCGCGCGGGTCATCCTGGGTCGGGCCGAGGAAGAGGTCGCTCACTCGTTCAAGGAGGCCTCGGAGATGTACCTGGATAATCCGGCAGCCCTGCAACTGCGGGCGATGAACATCTTGTACGAAGGACTCAAGCAGGGAACCCACATGGTGGTCGTGCCCAGTTCTGTGGCCGATTCACTGGGTGTCGGCTCCTTGCTCGGGCTGGCCAACACGGCTGCAGGTCTTCTGAGCCAACAGGCAAGATCGGATACACAGTAAGGGGTCATCGTCATGAGAGGCAGTACCCGTCAGTACACATCCAGGGGTCCGCACTCGCGGGCCCCACAAGAAAATCCGGAAATCAGCTTTACTGTCGTCGAGTCGGACACACTTCTTCCTTTTTTGCTCACGCACCTGAGAGGGCGAGGGCGGAACAAGATCAAGGCCATGTTACAACGCAGTCAGGTGCTTGTCTCGGGCAAGGTCAGTTCGCGGCATGATCACCCTCTTCAAGTTGGCGACACAGTGCGCGTCAACCTCTTCAAGCCTAAGGACATGCAACCCCTGCGCGGTGTGCGACTGGTGTATGAGGACGCTCACTTGCTCGTCGTCGACAAGGCGGCCGGCCTGTTGTCCATCGCGACCGACAAAGAGAAGCACGAGACGGCCTACCGGCAGATCCAGGAGTACCTGGATCAAGGCGCCGTACCGGAGCGACTCTTCATCGTCCACCGTCTGGATCGCGACACGTCGGGCCTGATGCTGTTCGCCAAATCAGAGAAGGTCAAGCAAGAGATGCAAGACCACTGGAAAGACTACGTGTCCCAGCGCGTCTACACGGTGCTCGTCGAAGGCAGTCCAAGCCAGCCGCAAGGAACTGTCACGTCCTGGTTACGTGAAACCAAGACCCTGCAGGTGTACTCGAGTCAGCGCCCCGGCGACGGGGACTTGGCCATTACCCATTATCAAGTGCAGAAGACCGGTGCCGAGTTCAGCTTGCTGGAGGCACGCCTTGAGACAGGTCGAAAGAACCAGATTCGCGTGCACATGCAAGACATGGGCCATCCTGTGGTCGGGGACAAGCGCTACGGGGCGACCTCGAATCCGATTGGACGCCTCGGTTTGCACGCCCGCGTCCTGTCCTTTCGCCATCCGGTGAGCGAAGACATGCTCGAATTCGAGACGCCGGTTCCGCCCTCTTTTCTTCGCATGGTCTGATCGGGTTGTCCAGCCCGCTGCAACGAGCCTGGGACGCCGCCGCACTTGGCGGCCGTCAGTCCAGGCTCTTTGGTTGCCGCCAAAACCGTCTTTGTCTGATTCCATTAATGCGATCCCTGTCACCGCTTGCAACCACACAGACTATGATCTATCATTTGATAAACTCCCGTTACGACAGTCCGATTGACGGGGCCGGTTCTCTACAAGCAGGAGGTGCTCTTGACGAAGACGACACGCAAGACTTGGTTTCTTTCTTCATTGTTGGCCGGAGGCGTGCTCTTCGGGATGTCCTCTGCCGCTTTCTCCTATTCTCCCGGCTCACTGTACACCAGTGACACGGTTCGTCCCGATCTGGCTCTGATTCAGCCTGTCACGGATTTAGGTCCTGCCGATGCGAATCAGATTGTCTCACTGTCCATCGTGCTGAAGATACAAAGCGAATCAACCCTTGCCACTTTTATTCAGAATACCGTGACACCGGGGAATCCGGATTTTCACAAATTCCTGAATCCGGCAGCGTTTCGTGCAGCGTACGCCCCGGTCGCTTCCGTGGGGGAGAAGTTCGTCAGTTATCTTGCCGATCACCATATCCAGAGCTATGTCTACCCAGACGGGCTGCTCGTGAAGGCGTATGGCCCAGCCAGTGCATTTGAGAGCCTGTTTAACGTCTCGATTGAAAACTTCAGTTCGCAGGGCCAGGCGTTCTACGCGGTGACCCATGCGCTTGCCTTCCCAGCCACGTTGCAACCGTATGTACTGACCACCATCGGACTCGACAACCTGGCCGCCTTGACACCGCAACTCATGGTCTTGACGAAGCACGGCGCTTTGGCGGTGGCGGGTGACAAAGGCATTACCCTACCCAAGCATGGAACGGCCACTGGGGTGCCCGGACAGTACACGTCGGGCGACGTGGCAAACCTTTATGGCGTCAACGGTCTTTACAAGATGGGACTGAATGGCTCTGGCGAAACGATGGGCATCGCCACCTTTGCCGATTTTCGGCCCTCGGATGCCTATCACTACTGGGATGCCATTCATTTGAAGACGAAGCCAGGTCGAATCTCGCAGGTCATGGTCGATGGCGGTGGCCAGATTGGCCAATCCGCGGGGTCGGGAGAGACAGCGCTCGATGTGGAGCAGTCCGGTGGACTCGCACCGGACGCGAACATCATCGTCTACGATGCCGCCAACACCGACCAAGGGTTCAACGACGTGTTCTATGAGGCGGTCTCTGATGACGCTGTCAGTTCGCTCTCGGTCAGCTGGGGCTCCCCGGAGTTGTTTTACTTGGCCAACCAGCAACAAGGCCAGTTGCTCGCACTGCACCAGGCGTTCATGGAAGGCGCGGCGGAGGGAATGACGATCTTCGCGGCGGCTGGTGACTCTGGAGCGTACGATGTCAATGCTGCGGTGCCGTATCCCTTTATCTCCCGTGTTGTATCCGTCGATGCGCCGTCCTCGGATCCGTATGTGACAGCAACCGGAGGAACGACGCTCGCCGGTCCCATTCACCTGAAAGATGGCTACGTGGATGTGCCGCAAACCCGCGCCTGGGGTTGGGACTACCTTTCGAATTACACCAACATCAATTATGGTCAGTACGGGCTGTACGACAAGAACATCTTTCCTGTGGGCGGTGGCGGTGGGGTCAGTTCTGTTTGGCCGGTTCCGTTTTACCAGAAGGGGATCGCCTCCCTGCAGACGACGGCTCCAAACCAGCGACTGATCGACGACACACAGACCCCCCCGACCGAGGCGTTCGCGTTGCCGTCGCGGTTTGCGGGTCGAAACACACCGGACATCGCTCTGAACGCCGATCCGTACACAGGGTACTTGTTGTATTCCACGCCCGATGGCGGCTGGCTCAAGAATGTCGGTGGGACCAGCATGACAGCCCCACAGATGAATGGGATCACGGCTTTAATCGATCAGTACCTCGGCTCACGGGTCGGACTTCTCAATCCCACGCTCTACGCGCTGTCCAAGGCCAACGATTATGGCCCTGGCGAACCACTGACCGCCATCACCACCGGGAACAACTGGTACTATAGCGCCATTCCAGGCTACAACCAAGCCACAGGCGTGGGTTCTCCCAACGCCACGCGACTTGCCATCTGGATGAAACAGCACGAGTGAACAGTCATGCCCTTTTGTCCTGAACACGGAACCCCCAACTGGTGCGTTGCGCACCAGTTGGGGGTTCCGTGTCACTGACGAAGGGAGACACTCAAAGCCAACCGACAAGGCCTGCCACGATGCCGATCAGAACCGTCGAACCCGCCGCCAGGAGCATGGCCTTGGCTGGAAAGTGACGCCATACCATGGCCATCGAGGGCGCGCTGATCGCGGGCAGCGTAAGCAGCAGCGCGTAGGCCGGCCCCAATCCGAGGCCATACTGCATCAGCGTTTGAATGATCGGCACCTCGCCTGCCGTCGGGATGACGAAGACGGTTCCTGCCAACGTCAGCCCAACGATCCATAAAAGACCGGTGGCGTGCGAAAAATCAATGGCAGGGAAGAGCCATGCCCTCATGGCGCCGACCACCAGCACCAAGACGATATAAAGCGGCAGTACGGAAAGGGAGATGGCGCCAAGCTGCCTGACAAAGCGCTGCACGAGCGGTCGGTCATCGCGTGACGTCACTTCTTGCACGGCCAACGAAGCCGCCGCTGGCAATGGCGCTTGCGGCCACCAGCGATTGGCGACCACGCCGACGGCCAACACCAGGATGAGCCCGAACAGGATGCGGATGAGAGCAAAATTCCAGCCGAGGACAAACCCTGCAAAAACGATCGTCGCGGGGTTCAAGATAGGGTTGCCCAACCAAAAAGCGAGGGCCGGTCCCGTGCTGACCTGTTGCTTGCGCAGGCCGACTACAATCGGCGCGCTGCAGCACGTGCACATCATCCCGGGAACCGCGAGGGCGGCGCCGGCCACTGCGGACGCCGCGCGCCCACGACCGAACACGCGCAGCAACCAATCGCGCGGGACAAGGACTTGCACGGCGGCACCGACCACGACGCCGAGGATGACCGCTTGCCAGACGGCCTGGTAGTAGGCCAACGCATAGTGCCATGCAGCCGACCACGAGACGGCAGGCGCGACATCCGTTTTGCCGCTGATGATCGACGGCCCCAGGGAGTGCTTGGCGGCCGCCACAAAGGCTTTGTGATAGTAGGGATTCCACTTGACGTACCATTCGCCAACGACGAGAATCAGCATGAAGAGTGCGAGTCTCCAGACTACGCGACGGGTCGTGGCAGGCCGGTCTGCGCTTGCGTCCATCATGGTCAATGCCTCCTCAGATCGTGTAGACGAGCCGTTGCCATCACGTCTCTGGCAGGAACATTGTACGTGTATATCGTTTCATTATCAACTACATAACAAAAGAGCATGAGTAGAAAGGGTGGTCAGGATGTTGACGGTCGGGGCAGCGCTGACAAGTGCGGCGCGGCGGATGGGCTCAAAGGATGCCTTGATCTTTGGTCAGGAGCGACTTTCTTTCAGAGAACTTGAGCGACAGGCGAATCAGTTTGC
The DNA here is from genome assembly GCA_026627155.1 of Bacillota bacterium. Lineage (GTDB taxonomy): Bacteria > Bacillota > Bacilli > Alicyclobacillales > SLC66 > JAPNUJ01. The sequence continues at coordinate 38,503 of JAPNUJ010000003.1, forward strand.
GCGCGCTCTGCAGTCCGTGGGGATCGGACGTGGGGATCGCGTTGGCCTGCTGCTGCCAAACGGGCTGGAGATGGCCCGGGCCTATTTTGGAATCGCCAAGGCCGGGGCCGTCGGAGTGCCTTTGAACCTGCGCTGGGCCGCTCCCGAGATTGCCTACGCGCTCGTCGACGCGGGTGTCTCGCTGCTCTTGGCGGACCCCGAATTTCGTCCTCTGATCAGCCAGTTGGACGTTGTCGACATACCGGTTTTCTTCTCCGGCGAGGGCGGGGACTGGACGCGCTTGTACGAGGCTCAGGAACCTTCAGCCCTTTTGGAAGTCGCCGTGAAGGAGACCGACCCGTGGGTCTTGGTCTATACGTCCGGAACGACGGGACGCCCAAAAGGAGCCGTTCGCAATCACATCGGCAACCTCATGATCGCGCTGACCCTCGTCAGTGAGATGGGAATCCATTCGGAGCAGACCGGATTCGCCATTTTGCCCATGTTTCACGTCAACTCCATGTGGTTTGTCACACTGTCCGTCGCCATCGGCGCCACCTGCGTCATTTACCCGCAGCGGGCGTTTCACCCGCGCCACATTATCGAGCAAATGAATGAGCATCGCGTCAACTACAGCATGTTCGTCCCAAGCTTGTTAACCTTTCTGGCGGACGCGGTGGAGGCGGGCGTGGTCCTCCCTGATGCGCTGGAGGTCATCATGACATCCTCCGCTCCACTCTCCGGGTCGATTCGCGACCGGATTCTGAAGGGCTTTCCGCGCTCGCGTCTGTATGACATCTATGGCGCAACGGAGTACGGCGCGGCAACGATCTTGCGCCATCGCCTCGGTGGTGCGCTGGGGTCTGTTGGCTACCCAACGATGGGGCTCGACCTTCTGATCCTCGATGAGCGGCGTCAACCTGTGCCCGACGGCACAGTCGGGGAGGTGTTCGCCAAGGGGATGTCTGTGATTTCCGAGTACTGGAAGCGCCCTGAGGTCAATCTGGAGAATTTTACGCCGGACGGGTATCTGACGGTCGGGGATCTGGGCTACCAGAACGGGGACGGCATGTTGTGTTTGGTCGACCGCAAGCAGGACATGATCGTGGTGGCGGGGGAAAACGTCTACCCGACAGAGGTGGAGGATGTGCTGTTACGGAGCTCTTCGGTAGCCCTCGCGGCGGTCTTTGGCGTTCCGGACGAGCGGCGCGGTGAACGTGTCGTGGCCGCAGTCGTCGCCAAACAGAACGAGACCGTGCAGGGCGATGAATTGACGGATCTGTGCAGACGGTTCTTGGCGGACTACAAACGCCCGCATCGCATCGAAGTGGTGGCTGAGCTTCCGCTCGGGCCGGCAGGCAAAGTGGTTCGACGACTGGCGCGCGAGCAGTTTCTCGCTGCATGGTCGAATCCGGAGCCGCGTCCGGAGCCATGACAAGACGTCCCCTCTGAGCCATCGCGTCAGTGCGCGCGGCCCCAAAAGAAACCGCGCAGACGTCTCGACATCCGATCGTCATAGTCGCAGGTCGCCGCCAAGGCCCGTTCCTCTACAGCGATGCGGTGGCGCAACAGCCCATAATTCAGGACCGAAAACAATGTCGCCGTCACGTAGGCGTGGAAGACCAAGGGTAAACTGACCAACTCCAGCGTCACGGCCAGATAGTTCGGGTGTCTCAGAAAGCGATAGGGGCCTGTTGCGACAGACGACGAACCGGGAATCACGAAGATCCGCACGTTCCAGTACCGCCCCAGCGTGGCGATGCACCAGATGCGCAGCGCTTGGGCCAGAGCGAAAATGATCAGAAACGGGATCGATAGCGAGGTCGTGCCCCTCTTTAAGGCGATCTCCAGCCCCAGACTCAGGAGAAACCCTGCGTGGAGCAGCACGAACAGGGGGTAGTGCGCGGCACCGGTCTCGATCGCACCGCGACGGAGGGCCCAGCGCGCGTTGCGTCGGGCCAGCCATAGTTCAGCGAGCCGCTGACAGGCCACGAATAGCAGGATCAGTACTGTCAAGTCTGCGTGGCTCATGCGATGTCCTCCTTCAGTCGACTTGAAGCAACACTTGTTCACACGAGAACCCGGGTCCTAGGGCAGCTAGCACCCCGTAGCCCCCCTCGATCTCGTTGCGTCGGCGCCGCTCGAGAAAGCGTTCAAGAACGAACAGCACGGTCGGCGACGACATGTTGCCAAAGTCCTGCAACACGGCACGCGCATCGTCCAGGTACGTTTTAGGTAAATCCAGGGATTCTTGGTAGGCGTCCAGCACCTTGGCGCCACCCGGGTGCGCGATGAAGTGAGACAGGTCGCTACGGTCGAGATGATGTGAACTGAGCAGCTGATCCACCTGTCCTGCCATCTCGCGGCGCACCAAGGAAGGGATGTCGCGCGAGAAGATAACGGATAGACCGGCATCGCACACTTCCCAGCCCATGACGTCTTCGCTGTCGGGCCACAGGTGCGAACGGGACCCAACGATCTGGACGGCGTCGCGTCCCTCCATGGCTCCGTTGGCCAGGTCTGTCACGAGGTCCCCGCGAATGACGACGGCGGCCGCACCATCCGCAAAGAGAGCCGATCCCACCAGATTGCTCTTGGAACGGTCAGAAGGGATGAACGTCAACCCGCATAGTTCGGCGGCAATCAGCAACACGGTCGCTGCAGGGTGGGCCAGCGCGTAGTCACTCGCGCGAGCCAGGCCGGAGGCGCCGCCTGCGCAGCCGAGACCCCATATGGGCAAACGCCTGACATCCTGCCGGAGTCCTAGCGTCTGGGCGATGGCGGCATCAAGACTTGGCGTGGAAATGCCCGTCGAGGAGACGAACAAGATGGCGTCGACGGAGTCGGGCGCAACGTTCGCAGCGGCGAGGGCACGGCGAGCGCAGTCAGCCGAAAGCGCGAGCGCCGCTTGGACGTAGGCCTCATTTTTTTCAGCAAATGAGTGCGACTCCCGGAACCAGGGGAGGGGCTTGCAAAAATGACGCGACTGGATTTGCGTGTGGTCAAAGAGAAGAAGCAATCGTTCGATGTCCCTGAACGCATCGCCGAACAAGTGAAGCGCAAAGTCTCGCGCCTCTTCACTCGTGACGACGTGTGGGGGGACGGCTGTCCTGACGGCCGCGATGGTGGGCATCGTGTCTCTCCTTTGACGGCGGGTCTGGGTAGGTTTCCCTTTGACGCGCATTGCATACTATGGTTTCGGTTCGTTGCGTCCCCGCCGGCGCCGCGAGGTATCTGTTACAATGAAGGCAGGTGAAGTCTGAAAGGGGAGGGTGAGCCATCGCATGCGCGAACCGGATGAGAAAGATGCGTTGACGCTGGTCCTGGATGAGTTGATTGAACTTTCAGCATTGAAGGTCGGACTGGACCATATTCGCCATGACCACGAACGAACCACGGCGGAGCAGATCAAGATCAGTCAGATCCCATCTCCGTCATTTTCAGAGGACCAACGCGGTCAGTACTTTTTGGATCGCTTCTACGAACTGGGTCTGACAGATATCCACCGCGATGCGGTGGGCAACGTCCTGGGTCTACGCAGCGGGAGCGGGACGGAGGCGGCGCGGCGAGACCGTCTTACCCTGATCGTGTCGGCCCACCTGGACACTGTCTTTCCTGCCGCCACCGATGTCTCGGTACAGGTCAGGGACGGGCGCTTATATGGTCCGGGCATCGCGGATGATGGTCGTGGACTCGCTGTGTTACCAGCACTCATCGGCGCCATGGACGCGGCGGCCGTAGAGACGATGGCCGATGTCTGGTTCGTGGCGACAGTGGGCGAAGAGGGGACGGGCGATCTGCGCGGCGTCAAGCACCTCTTCGCCAATCCGGAGTTTGTGATCGATGGGTTCTTGTCCATTGAACCGGGCCCGGCGAACAACATTACCTACCTGGCTACCGGGAGTCATCGCTTGCGCGTCACCTACACGGGTCCCGGTGGGCACAGTTTTGGCAACTTTGGGACGCCAAGTGCCATTCACGCGCTGGGCCGCGCCATCGCCCGGATTGCCGAAGTCAGTGTTCCTGAGTCGCCAAAGACAACCTTTACGGTTGGGGTGATCGAGGGGGGGACCTCGGTCAACACCATCGCGGCCAAGGCGAGCATGCTGCTGGATCTGCGTTCTAACTCTGACTTGCATCTTGCCCATCTCGAAGACGAGATCACGCAACTGCTGTACAGTGCGGCAGACGAGGAGAACGATCGCTGGAACTCGCATAAAGTTGAAGTTGGCATCGAGCCAATCGGTCATCGACCTTCCGGGTCCCAAGCGTCTGACAGCCCGATCGTGCGCGCCGCTGTTGCAACCGCGCGAGCTGTCGGCTGTGTTCCTCATCTCGATGATGCGCAGAGTACAGACGCCAACGTCGCCATCAGCCTCGGCATTCCGGCAGTCACGCTCGGAGGTGGCGGAGAGGCAGGGGGAGTACATACCCTGGGTGAGTTTTTCGATACGCGCGATGCGTACGTGGGAGTGCAAAGGCTCTATATGATGATTATCTTACTAGCCGGCCTCCAGCAGCATAACGCGCCGGTGTTGCGCAAACGGATATCAGAGCCGGCCCTCTAGTGAACTCAGTCAAAAGCTCATGGGAGGTGTGAAAGTGGAGAGAGTACAAGGCATACGCCAACATTTTCCCGCGCTGTTGCGGACGCACCAAGGCACTGAGGTGGCGTACCTGGATGGCCCTGGGGGGTCGCAGGTGGTCGATCTTTGCATCGAGGCGATGTGTCAGTACATGCGAGCCGGTGGTGGCAATCTGCACGGAGTCTTCCCAAGTAGCATCGACACGGAAGCCGTACTGGCCAAAGCGCGCTCCGGGATGGCCGCATTCCTCGGGGCGCGGCCTCAGGAGATTGCCTTCGGACCCAACATGACCACGCTCACGCTCGCCATCTCGCGGGCCCTGTCGCGCACTTGGCAGCGCGGGGACGAGATCGTCGTATCGGAATTGGATCACCGGGCGAACGTGGATCCGTGGATACAGGCGGCACACGACCGGGGCGTGACTGTGCGCTGGCTGCACGTCGACGCGGCCCGACTGACGCTGGACCTCTCTGATCTCGATGATGTGATCAACGACCGCACACGTCTCGTGGCTGTGGGTCATGCCTCAAACGCGGTGGGCACGATTACGGACGTCGCCGCGATTGCCCGGCGTGCACACGCCTGTGGCGCGCTGGTCGCTGTCGATGCTGTCCATTCCGCGCCGCACCTGCCAGTGCGGATGGATGCCCTTGGCGCTGATATCCTGCTTTGTTCCGCCTATAAGTTTTTTGGACCTCACGTTGGCGTCGCGGCCATTCGCGAGGTTGTCTTCGAGGGCCTTGCACCTTACAAACTGCAGCCTGCACCAGACTTCATTCCCGATAAACTCGAGACGGGCACGCAAAATCACGAGGCGATCGCCGGATTGGTCGGCACCCTTGACTATCTGGCTTCTTTGGGGGTCGGAGACACACAGGGGGCGCAGCTGATGTCTGCGATGGCCTCTATTCAGGCGCACGAGGAGCGACTGGCCAGGCAGATGCGAGAGCGTCTCGCTGAGCTTCCTGGCGTGACCGTGTACGCTGCGCAAGAGAGCGTGGCAAAGACACCGACGGTGGCCTTTCGCGTAGACGGTGTACACCCGCGCGAGGTCTGCACCACTGTCTTGCATCGCGCCAGCGTGTTTCTGGCGGACGGGGATTTTTATGCGGCGACGTTGGCGGCGAAGCTCGGGATTCGCGAGAGTGGGGGTTGGGTGCGCGCAGGTCTGGCAGTGTACAATACAGAAGACGAAGTGACACGGTGCCTTGACGCTATCCGTGCACTCGTCAGCGATCGCTGAAGATGAGAGGATTGTCATGCTGATGAAGAGTCTTACATCCCGCGAGCAACTCGAGCAAACGCTCAAATTGCGTGCCTGCCAGTGGTACTCAGGTCGCAGTTGCCATCCGGAACCTCACGCGATCGAGCAGTTCGTTCGCCTGTGGAAGAGCGTCCTGCTGCCAAACTACTTCCCTGCCCCGACCGGATCTACCGTCATGGAAGAACTGTATCAGGTCCTTGTTGCCCAGATCCACCGGGCCCTGTTTGCCCGCTGCATCGACACGGCTGCCACACCGGAGTCTCGTGACGGCGCAAGGGCACAGGCAGATGCATTCCTGCTGCATGCCGAGGAATTGCAGGCCCTGTTGCATGAGGACGTGCTCGCAACGTACAACGGTGACCCTTCAGCCAGCGGCCTTGACGAGATTCTGCTCACGTACCCGGGCATCTTTGCCCTGTCCGTGTACCGGGTAGCCCACGTCTTGCAGGACATGGGCGTACCGCTGTTGCCCAGAATGATGACAGAATACGCGCACCGTGTCACGGGCATCGACATTCACCCTGGTGCCGTCGTGGGCAAGGGCATCATGATCGACCATGGAACCGGGATTGTGATTGGGGAAACCGCTATAGTCGGGAACCGGGTCAACTTGTATCACGGGGTGACGCTCGGCGCCCTCTTTTTCCCGCGGGACGAAGGGGGCACGCTGGTGCGTATGACAAAACGACACCCCACGATTGAAGATGACGTGGTTCTTTATGCCCACGCGGCTGTGCTCGGTGGGGACACCGTCATCGGCCAAGGCAGCGTGATCGGCAGCAACGCCTTCATCACAAAAAGCGTACCGGCTTATTCCAAGGTGCTCTACCGCTCAGATCATATTCTCAAGGTCCAGGAATCGGTGCCCCAAGATGCGTAGACGATAGCAAAGGCGACCCTGAAACGCCGCTGGCACGGTGGTGCCTTGAGGATCAACACAAAGAGCGGCTGCCACAAGACCTCCCGGTCATGCGACAGCCGCCTTGTTGCATGGCTACACGCCATGGACTAGCGAGATCAACTTATAGACGCCATAGCCTGCTCCTACCAGGAGCAGCAGCTTGTTGGACGGTCAAAGACGTTTCCAGAAACGCCGCACAGCCACGCACCCCCATGACGGGTTCACCGATGGAACCGAGTATGATTCAGTATATACCCTGGTACGTATGCGGGCAAGCCTTATTCGATCGTCGCGGTGGCCGCCAGTGTCAGATCCGCTCTGGGCGCCGCCACATAGGCCAGACTCGTGGTGGCCAGAAGCAGTAACCCGGTCACCCAAAACACGCTGTGTACAGAGTACGCGGCCCCAAGCGCCCCGCCGATCATCGGACCCAGCATATTGCCCACTTGGTTTGCTGTCTGGTTCAGACCGAACGCCCGTCCCCGAAAGTCAGGGGCAGTCGCTCGAACCACAAGTCCGTTTAAGGCAGGGAAGACGGCACAGAAAAAGATGCCGTACAAGAACCGCACCACGGCGAACGCCCAGATGTTATGAAAGGGAATTTGCGCCAAGCTTCCGATGCCGCCACCGAGCAGGCCGATGATGAGCACCCGCCGAAACCCCACTCGATCCGCCCAGCCGCCCCAGCGGGGTGCGAAGATCGCGCTGGCGACCCCGGACAGGGAAAAGATGATGCCAGCCAAAAACGACGCGTTTTTCAGGGAGCCCCCCAATTGCACGATGTACAGGGGGAGGACGGGTTCGATCGTCATGATCGAGAACGACACCAGGGCGGTGAGCGAAAGCGTGGTAAAGAGCGGCCGGTTGTGAACAGCCGTGGCGACCGCAGCGTATACGGAACTGCGCGTCTTGGCAGGGACGAAGTGATCTTCTCGAACGAGAAAGACCACCAGCAACGTGGAGAGAAACACCAACACGCCCGCGCTGCCGAACGCCACTCGATTGTCCAGAACGCGAGCGATGATGCCACCGAGCAGAGGCCCCATGATGCCGCCACTGGCGGTGGCCGTCGAGATCGCGGCCAGCGCATACCCCACCCGGTGCTCCGGCGTGTTTGTGCCGACCAAAGCGATGGCCCCGGGAATATACCCGGCCAACAGTCCCTGAAGCGTGCGCAGACCGAGCAATTCATAAGGACTGGTGACAAAGGACGTCAAAATGTAAATGAGACAAAGCGAGAAACCCGAGCGAATGATCATCGGTTTTCTCCCGTACTTGTCGGCCAAAGATCCCCAAAAAGGAGAGACAAGGGCACCGGCTAGAAACGAGCAACTGTAAAGCAATCCAGACCATACTTCCGTATCGTGCGTGACGCCGATCTGGAGAAGGAACAATGGCAAAAAGGGAATCACCATAGAGAAACTGGCCGACGTCACAAAGCAGCCAATCCACAGTATCCAAAGGTTGCGTTGCCAGCCTTCCATAGGTTGTCGCATCCAAGAGTCTCCTGATTCACAAGCGATCTACAACTTTTTCTACACACGAAATATGAGTCACACGAAATATATCCCTGCAATGAAGGCGGACCAAGGTCCGCCACGATCAGTATACAGCCGATGAGTTCGTTTGAACAGGTCTCAGACCCCGCACGCCGCCAGTTCCTCGCGCATTTGATCGAGGTGACGAAGATCGTGATAGCCGATCAAATCGACCCACTGCACGAAAGAAACATCGCCAAACACGGGATGGGGTAAGGACACCAAGGTAGCCTGCGCAAGCGAGTCGGCCGTGCCCACCAAGTCCTTCAGATCCGCACGGGAACGGCGCAACTCGGCGAAGAGGGCTGGCCAGTCGGGAAACTGACCTCGCGGCTTGAGGTTCGCTGGGGCATCGACAATAAACGAGCGATCGGTCACGCGCTCCACGTGATGCCTGCCCGGGGCAACGCCGCCACCATGCGCGGAGACCCCCGTCGTGAGTTCGCGCATGAGCCCTCGCACAATCGCCGTCTCAAATCTGTACACGTGTTCGAGTGTCTCGAGCGCATGCCAGCGTCCCACGCGATGTGCCAGGAACTGATCCGGTGTGAGTGACCCGGCGAACGAGATTACCTGTTGGCGCGCCGCTTGGGCGCGCGCGAATTCTTCCTCGCCAAACAATACACCATCGCCTCTCCTGAAAAGTGCCTCTCGTCCTGTAACCGATGAGGCGAACCTCTCGTCTACATCATAAACCAAGACGATGGAGGATCGCCATGCAAAGTTTGCAAGCACAGACAAACAACGTTCGCGACCACGCAAAACGCTGGGTTCGGAGTCCGAAGGCGGCGGCCGTGGTGCTCGCCTGCGCGTTGACGGCCGGTGCGATCGTCTCCTACAACGCTCATCTGCAGAGTGACCAGCCTCTCGCGTTAGCGAGCTTCGATGGCGCTTTGGTCGCCAATCGTGTAACCACCGAAGCCGTGCACGGCTTCCTCCAAACGCCGTCGCCACTGGAGAATGCGACAGGGACCAGCAACACGACACTCACCACAGCTGCCTCGTCTTCGCTTGGCACGACTTCTGACGGCCGCATGATTGCGGAGGAAGCCAACCTGAATGTGCGCGTGCCAAACGTCGTGCGCGCCGAACAGGGGCTGGAAGCGTCCGCAGCGTCTGTGGGTGGTTTTGTATCGTCATCCAACCAGTCCGGCACCGGCGACAGCCTCAACGCACAAGTCCAGCTGCGCATCCCTACAGCGGACTTTGCTGCGTTTGTCCGGCATGCCGGAGATCTGGGGACCGTCCTGCAGTTTTCGCAAAACGGGCAAGATGTGACGCAAACTTATAACCTTGGGCAAGCGCAGTTGACCACTTTGCGATCGGAGTTGGCGGCCTACACGCGACTGTTTGGCAAAGCACGGTCCATGAAGGACATGCTGACGATTCAACAGGCGATCATCCAAGTGCAATCGCAAATAGCCAACCTGAGCGACCAACAGCACAGCGTGCTGCGCACCGTCGCGCTCGCGACACTCTGGGTGAATCTCGTGTCCCCCGTATTTGACAACACGGCCCCGGGCCCCGTGGTGACCGCGTGGAATCAGATTCTCGCTTCGCTCGCGCAGTCGGGCCTGGCGATTCTGACGTTACTGGCTTGGGCCCTCCCGTGGGCGGCGAGCTTCGCGATCATCGTGACCATCTTCCGCGTTTGGCAAAGCCGCCGTCGACGGGTCCGTCAGTGACGACGCAGATCCGGTGACCGACGAGGGCCTGTCCGCCTGCGACCGCGGCCGCGACGCCGTGGGCGGGGGAGGATCAGAAGCAGACAAAGCCCTGTCAACACAAAACTGACGTTTCGCTCGTATGGATGCCCCTGCGCTTGCAACCAGAGCGCCAGAGCAAGAAAGCCAGCGCCCACAACGAGCCAGAGGATGCGCGTCAGCAGATCTTGGAGACGATCGATGCGCACTAGGGCATCGTGCAAATCCAACTGCACGTTCAATTCGCCGCGCTCGACCTTTTGAAGCACGCTGTCGAGTTCTCTAGGCAACCTCAGGAGAGAGCTGCCTGTCTTCGTCGCCTGATCCAAAATGAGGTCGAACGCGACCTCCCCGGTGTCGCCGAACAGTTCGCCGACGAGGCGACGCGCCGATCCAAGCAAAGTGTCTTGACGGGCCTGATCGCCACGCGTGCTGGCATTCAGCAGTGGCAGGGCCCGTTCTTTTAGCATCGACCACCAGTCGATCGTCGGTTGAAGGCCTGTGAGCACACCGGACAGCAGGCCGATGGCGCGTCCGATAAAAAGGTACCGCGCCTGCAGGATGAGCGGTTCGTCATGTAAAAAATCCTGGAAATCCTCGATGAACCGGTCCAGTTCGGGACCGCGCTGCAATTGAAATCCGTTTAAGCGGTCCAGCATCATCCCCACGGCCTGCTTGAGAATCTCGCGATTGGCGTAGGGTTGCAGAAAGCCGAGCTTGTCCACAGCGGCCACGATCCCGTCGAGGTCCTTGGCAATCGCGGCTTGCACCAACTTGGCAAAGACTTGAACGTCCTCTGAAGGAATTTCGGCCATCATGCCAAAGTCCAGAAAGCAAAGGCGGCCATCTTGAAGGACGAGAAGGTTGCCGGGATGCGGATCGATGTGAACCAGTCCGTACTGCAACATCTGGCGCAGGTACGCGTCCACCAAGAGTTCCACGACCGTTCCGGGGTCGACACCCCAAGCAGCGAGTTGGGCGGAGTCCGTCACCTTGCAACCTTCGATGAAGTCCATGACCAACACGTTTTTCGCGATCAGGCCATCCACCAGGCTCGGAACGGCGATCTTTTCATCGTGTTCAAAGTCCTTTCGAAAGCGTCGAAGAAAATCCGCCTCGGAACGGTAGTCCAACTCTTGATTGACACCGCGCGCAAACTCATCATAGATCGAACTCAGGTGGAGTCGTCGTCCGAACTTCGTAAAGCGCTCTAAATACCAGGTGATCACCCGCAGTGCAGAGAGGTCCGACTGAGCCAAGCGGACGATGCCTGGACGCAGAATTTTCACCGCCACCACGCGACCGTCAGGCAAGACAGCACGATGCACCTGGCCGAGCGAAGCGGCTGCGGTGGCGGTGGGTGAGAACGACGAAAAGAGCGCCGCGAGTTCGGCGCCAAGAGCGCGTTCGACTTCGGTCTTGATTCGCGCAAACGGTGCGGCAGGGACGGCATCCTGAAGTTGAGTCAACTCTCGTGTAAAGGACAAAGGCAAGACATCGGCCCGCGCGCTTAAAAACTGGCCCACTTTGACGATCAGGCCCTGGAGGCGGAGCGCGGCCCGGCGAACGCGCGCACCGGCACGGGAAAATACCACGGCCTCCAGTTCTTGGCGTCGACCGGAACGAAATCGCGCGATCCAGCGCAGTTGCCAATAGTAGCGAACAAATGAAACAGCGAGAAGTACAATGCGCGCACTGCGCCAGATTTGCCTGAACACGGGGTCTCCTTTGCTGCGCAGGACGCCTTGGAGTGCGACTCGACCGCCTGCAGTACCCGCGATCGGACAGTCGCCGCGTTACTCTGCGGGGGTCTGCGCTACCTCATCGGAATCGTAGGACTCATCGTCCCAGACGGCAAACGCCTCACGCAGCTTTGAGCGAAAGGCACGGACGCGCGCTCGGTGATGGTTCCGGTGTACCGGGTCACTGCAACGGTGGTCGCGTTTGGATAGGAATCGGACGCCGAGTACAACCAGAAGCACCCGAAGTAAGAAACCAGACTGACGACGACGATAGAACATGCCAAGCCACGCCCTTTCAGAGATCGAGTGGTCGTTCAGACTCCTATCGACAACGTTCTCGAGTCACACTGTACGATACGCTTGTAGAGGCCCCGGGTCAATGTGAAAGAGGCTCCAGACTGTGGCAAAATCGTCACACCGTGAATAGGGGTCTGCTATAATGAAAACCAGTTGTCCTAGCAAAGGAGAGAACCGTGTGCCCCTGATCGATCTTCCCATGGAACAGCTGCTCGAGTATGCGGGTCGCAATCCGCGCCCTTCTGATTTTGACGAGTATTGGGACCGGGCCATTGCAGAGATGCGCGCGGTGGATCCTGCCATCGAGTTGGTAAAGGCTCCTTTCCAAGTGCCTGGCGTGGAGTGCTTTGACCTGTTTTTCACCGGCGTGCGCGAGGCGCGCATTCACGTCAAGTACCTTCGGCCGAGCAAGGACCACGGTCCTCATCCGGCCATCCTTTCGTTTCACGGATACACAGGCAGTGCCGGGGACTGGACCGAAAAACTGGCGTACGCGGCGCTTGGGTTTTCTGTGCTCTCGATGGATTGTCGGGGGCAGGGTGGACTATCCGAAGATCCCGGTGGTGTTCAGGGCACGACCCATCACGGCCACATCATCCGGGGTCTCGACGATCAGCCAGACAACCTCTTGTTCCGTCACATCTTTCTTGACGCGGCACAGCTGGCCGGGATCGCCATGGCGCTCCCGGAAGTCGACCCCAGCCGCGTTGGCGTAACTGGATGGTCGCAGGGCGGTGGCCTCACACTGGCCTGCGCTGCACTGGAACCGAGAGTGAAACTGGCGGCTCCTGTGTACCCGTTTCTCAGCGATTATAAGCGCGTCTGGGAGATGGATCTGGCCAGTGGCGCTTATCAGGAGTTGAGAACCTACTTCCGAAATCACGATCCGTTGCACCGCAGAGAAGATGAGGTGTTTCGACGGCTCGGGTACATCGACGTCCAGCATCTGGCATCGCGTGTCACGGCCACAGTGCTGCACGGTGTTGGACTGATGGATACGATCTGCCCGCCGTCCACCCAGTTTGCCGCGTATAACAAATTAGGGGGCCCCAAGCGCATGGAGGTGTTTCCGGACTTCGGCCATGAAGGGTTGCCCGGACACAGCGACACGATCATGGCGTTTCTGCTCACCCTGTAGCACGGCGGTCGTCTGAACTCGGGCGCTACGTCGTGGGGCGTTGTCGTGTTCAAGGGGAACCGTTCCGCGGTTCCCCTTGACTATATACCCTATACCGTATATAACCGAGAGGCAGGACAACGCTTGAATAGGCTAGGCATGGGGAGAGGATCCATTGAAAAACGACGCTCAACACGCAGACGTTGTCATTATAGGCGGTGGTGTCGCGGGGCTCAGCTGCGCGCTCTATACTGCCAAAGCGGGACTTTCAACGATGGTGATTGACGCGGAGGCGTCACAGTTACAGACCGTCAAACAGCTGAACAATGTACCGGGTCTGTCCAGTCCTGCTGCGCCCCTCGGGGGCTCCGATTGGCTAATCTACGCGAGATCGCAGGCCCAGGAGGCGGGTGCAAAGATCCATGGCGATCGCGCCACAAAGCTCTCCTTGGACACGCGGCCGTTTCACGTGGTCACAGAACGCGGTTTCGAATGCACTGGTGACTTTGTCGTTCTCGCCGTAAACCTCGGGTATCCTTGGCTGACTGAACTCGGCTTTGACGTGGCGGTCAACGAGCACGTGCCAAGTGGCAAGATTCGCTACGTAGTTGGGGCTGGTTACGATGGCGTCACCGCCGTCGATGGACTGTACGTTGCGGGACTGCTTGCTCATATCCCCAGCCAGTCGGTCATTGCCGCAGGGCAGGGGGCGTTTGTCGGGGTCCAAATCGCGAGTCGCCAGCTTGGTCGTCCTTATATGTGGCACGATTGACCGTCCATAGCGCCAGGACAACCGCACACGCGATCAGGGGATCCAGGCGCAGCAAGTAGCGTTCAAGAGCTGACGCGTGCAAGGCTTCAAACGCGGAGAAGACCGCGAGATACGCTGCAAAGAGATAGACCAGTTGACTGATGCAGATCATGATCAAAAACGTGACGGCGCGACTCCTCAAGAATGGCAAGGCGAGCACCAGCAAGGGCAGACCCAGCAGGATCGGGTAGACCTGAAGATTGCTCACCACATCCCATTGCGCTTGTAGCATGGTGCCCAAAAAGTGCGGCTGCAGGCGCAGTTCGATGGTCTGCAGGGAGAGGCGTGGCGTCCACCCGGCACGTGCGCCGTACACCTGTTCAAAGGCCTTCCACAATCCGACGGGGATCACAATGCTAAGACCTACAGCGATCGCAGAAGCCGACCCGATTGCCCGCAGACGCCTGAAGCCGGCGGACACCACCAGGCAACACAGGGTAAGGACGACCACATAGTCCCCGTCGACTCGTACGAACGTCGAGAGTCCTAAAAGAACGCCACCGAGAAGTAAGTCCATGGACGCCTCAGTTTGTAGCCACGCCGCCAGGTAGATGGCACCCAGTACAAACGTGACCACGAAACTCAACTCGCCAAATGCCACGATGTTATACCACAACATGACTTGCGTCCCCCAAAGCGTTGCCGCCACACCCGTCAGCGCCAAGAGAGTGGGAAGTCCCAAGCGCCGCAAGATTCCAAACAGGCCGAGGGCAAACCCGAGACTGAGGACAGGCAGCATCCATTTGGCATGGGAAATCGAGATGCCCCCCGTCAAATGGTACAGCCACGCCTCCAGGTAGGGAAAGCCGAGCGGATACGTGGCATAAGCGTCTCGTAACAAGATGGTGCTTTGCCCGTGGCTCAGATAGAGGGCCTTCGCGGCGTAGAGCCAGTAAGAATATTCGTCCCAACCAAACACCGGACGTGACAGCCCGTAGACAACCTCTGAAAAAAACAAGATGACTGTGACGATCAGGACACCAGACAGTGCCCGATCCACGCGGCGGGACAGGACATAAGACAACCGCAGAGGCGCGCGAGGTTGCCCTCGCTTTATGACGACCGGCGTGTGCGGACGTGCGTCCCGACGACGGGAGATCCAGAGCGCCAACAACGCAAAGGCAGTGGGAACCAAGACATCCAAGACGCTCATCCGGTCTGAAATCACCGGGAGATGCGTAGACGTATTGAGAACAAACAACAGCAGAGGGAGCAGTGTGCCTCCGGCAACCAACGCGGTGCCGAGCCGCTCGTAAAGGCTCATGCGACAGCGCGCCAAGAGCAGAAGCCCCGGGGCCAACAGTGAACAGAAAAAAAACAGCCAACCCCAGACCATGCGCCTGGCCTTCTTCCCATGTAAAATTTCCGAGACCGTAACGACCGCCAGTCCCTGAGAGAGGAAGATCGCGAATGCTTCGTACCATTTGCAAGGGTAAAGTTCACCGGGCGACAGTCACTGAAGCCCGCCTCGATTACGTCGGCAGCATCACGATCGACCAGTCCTTGATGGACGCAGTCGATCTCCGGCCCTACGAAATGGTCCAAGTCACCAATCTAGCCAATGCCGTCCTCTGGCGCACCTATGCGCTGCCGGCGCCGACCGGTACTGGCACCATTTGTCTGAACGGACCGCCGGCACGGCTTTTTCAACCCCAGGATACGATCATCATCTTGGTGCTCGCTGACGTGACGGACGACGAGTATGATTCCGTGACGGCCACAGTCGTCCACGTCGACGCCAAAAACGCCATCACCCAAGTGGAGCGGCACCGCCTGCGTGAATTGTCCCAGACTCGTCAGGAGACTGACTTGGGCAATGAGACGTGAACGGGCGCATTGAACGCGTCATAGGTCTGCACAGCCGTCATGGCCACGGTACCAATGCCCGATATCCCCGTCGTAGACTGGATTTCCAGTTGGCGCAGGTCGTTGTCCTGACGGTCAATCCAGACCGTGTACAACGCTTCCTTTGGCAGACCCGGTGAAAGGCTCGCTGCGCTGACGCCGAGCCAGCCGGACGGCACCGGTTCAGTAAACTGGTATACATTGCAGATCCACGACAGGATCGTCTGGTCTGGCAACTGGGCGACTGACTTTGGCGGGTCGGCCGCGAGTAAACGCGCGAGACCCGTCCACGGTGTGAGCACAGGAATCGGCCGTGTGACCGCATAGACACTTCCGGCTCCAACGTAGGCGCGCGATCCGAGTTGGACGATCCGGTAGTTGACACCGGCGAGCGTCTCGTCGAGATCGAGAGAGTCGGGAAGTGAAAAGGACCCAAAGTAGTTCACGACACTCGTGTGCGTTCCGGAGACGAGCGTCTCCTCTGCCTTGATCTGATAGGTGTGAAGTCGCTTTGCCATCGAGACCAACGACGATCCGATGATGGCGGCGCCGCGCGCGGCGGGGATGGGGACCGATGCCTGCTGATTGGCTCCCGGAGCCGCTGTCACCAGACTACAACCTGTCACGAGGAAGCCCGCGGCTATGGCGGCTGCCCACAAACTGGACCTAACGTGGCGCACGACGCATGCCTCCTTGCCATTGACGGACAAACCCTGTGAGAAGCACGATTCCGAACACGACATCAATCAAGGTCAACCAAGGAAACGAAGTCGGTGTCAGAAGCAAGACGGATGGACTCCCAGCTGCCACAGCGAGCAAATCCGGACGTTTGGACCCGGGATGCGCGATGGTCGTCACCTGTACGAGGTTGTCCCGATAGGCCCGAAACGCGCGAAGCAAGGCGTGGTTGTGGTATACGTAGCCACCGAGATAGACCGCAGCAGAGGTGCTCAGGGTCGCCGGTGCGTTGGCGATCAAGAGGTCCCCCTTCGCTTGCGGGTACACGGCCAAAAACGTGAAGTTTGGATCCGGGCTGACCCAGAGCGGAACGATCTGACCTGTGGACGATAGCGACACGATTTGCGCTGGAGACGAGTCGAGCAGCAGGTCGTCGACGCCGTTGCCCGTAAGATCGGCAAAGGAGACGGCACCCGTCAGGGGATGACGGTAAGTGCCTCGGAGCGTCGCCACCACGCGAGCACCTGTCGCCGAAGGAGCGACAACCTGAATCAGGTTGTTGCCTTCGACGACCACCTGTGGGAGCTTGTCCGCATGACCAGGCAAGAGATGGGCAAGGCCGAGCACGACAACCCCCTTCGTGGCCACTGATACGGCGTGCCCATACACGTGGCCCGTGAGCACGCCACCGTTCAAGGACCAACCCGAAACGGAGCCGGGCGTTTGCATGGCCCTGCCTGTAGCCGACGCAAAACTTGCCCGCGAGCGTTGCAAGCTCTGTTCTTCGAGAAGTGCGGTCGACAGCGGCAAGGTCTCAGGTTGCAAGAGCATGGCCAGAAGCGTGGCCGGATTCGTCGTGTCCGTCTCATAGAGTCGGTACTCATTGGACCCACGGGTCAGGTAAGCGGTTTGCAGGGGGTAATTGGTCAGTCCCAGTTGCGTGACGGGCACTCTGGCCATCTGCTCCGGGGTAGCCCGCGTCAAAGAAAAGCCTGTGGCATGTCCAGACAGCGCCACCACCGCCAGAGAATTCAGCAACAGGGTGTGTTGCGCCGCAGCCGAGGCAAGATCCAGTCCCTGACGCGACAGGGACATCGCCTCCAGGCGACTGTCATGCGAAGAAGGCGTGGCCTGCGCCAGCGTTACGATCGTTCGTGGGAAGCCTTTGCCCGCAGGTTCCAGGGCAACGGCCGGAACCTGTGTCCAGAGGCTCGGTTGCGCGATGGGATGAACATCGGCATCGATCGAGAACGCTGAGACGAGCGGCATATCCGAAAACGGTACCCACATCTCAAACGCCGTCAGTCCAATGACCACAGCCAACACGCGAACGACCGGCAGTTGCAACGCCAACGTCCCGATGCCCAGCGCCAATGCCACAAAGACGATATAATCGACGACTCGCCATACGAGCGGTTGGAATAGCACGGTGGACAAGCCGATCCCAAGCAGCAAACAGAATCCGGTGAAGAGAAGTACTCGCTTGCGCTCGCTCCGCGGAAACGCCACGTACAGCAAGGTGCCGACCACGAGGATTCCGAGTACTCCCCAATAAGAGTACTGTAACGTCCATGCAGTCAGAACCAGTTGGTCAAACAGGATTAACCAGATCCCATACAACACGCAAAGCACGGTCAACGTCCACGGATTTCGGAGCACATCCTTACGCATGGTCGCTCAACTCCTGTCGTCCATACACGAGCGCCGCCGTGCCCACCAGCCAAAACAGCAGATACATGGGGGCCTCTTCAAAGACGTTTTCCATTGCATTGTGGACGATCAGAACGGTGAGCGAACTGACCACGCCCGCCAATACGTAGCGGAGTTGGGGAGAGGTGGCTTTCTTCCAGACGAGGAACACCTGCCTCAAGTAGATCGCAAACAGCGACAACAAGGCGAGCAGACCGACGATGCCGGTCTCAGCCAACGTCTTGGCATAGTAGTTGTCCACATAGATCACGCCGAAATACTGTGAGGCCACGGCTCCGCCGTAATGGCCCATCCCGACACCGAACAAAGGGCTCGTCCGCATCTGGTCATAGGCATTGATCCAGCGCGCAATGCGGCCGTTGGCAAATTCCTTGGATAAATACACCGGGTTGAACAACTCCGTCACGCGTGACGTAATCGGGTGTACGAAGGCGACTCCGAGCACCGCGAGGACGAGCACCGCGATCGTCAGGCGGCGGTTTATCAGCCAAGTAAACACAAGCGTGCCGACAAAAAACGCCACCCATGCGCCTCGTGTGAAGGTAAACAAAAGCGTCAGCGCGCTCGCAAGCGCTGCCATGGCAAAGTAGAGGCGGGGTCCTCGCCGCCGTTCATATAGTGCGAGCCCCGCCGCCAGAGGCGCGATGAACGCCATGTAGCTCCCCAGGATGTTGGGACTGCCAAAGATGGAGTACACGCGGGTGCGCTCGT
>JAPNUJ010000003.1:57394-62279 GCA_026627155.1 Bacillota bacterium
CGGGATTGGGAATCTTTACGATGTACTGATAGACGCCGTGGATGGCGATCAAGAAACCAATCATCACCACCCATTTGAGCAGGGGAACGAGATCGTCTTTTGTCATCACGTAGGGCATGACGAGGACGAACAGCATCGCCGTATAGTCATCCCGAAAGCCGGCGAACGTGGCATTCAAGTCGCCGACGTCCAGCAGCAAGAAGGCGATCCCGAGCACGACCACATACACAATCGCCTTTTGCGTCTTGTCATAAGGGTCGTGCGGACGGTCCAGCCACGCATACCAAGCGAATCCGAGCAAAAACACCTTGTCCCAGACCTCGCCGAAAATGGTCAATGGATGCACGTGCAACACGTAATCGATGACAGGATAGGCGGTCAACAGATATAGGCAAACTCGCATTATTGCGCGCATGCGCGCCCGATCCAAAAAAATGTCCATGTCGCCGCAGCACGCCCCCCACCCAGCCCATCCAGCCCATCCAGCCCATCAAACAGAAGGACATCAAGCCTCGATAGTATCTTCAATGCTAGGCTACCTCCGTGTCAAGAGACGTTCTCCACGTCTTCAAAATGTAACAGACATATTTTGCATCGTTGGACAACAGATTGTCGAAACCGCTCGTGGCCATCAGGTAGACCGCACGGGAGAATGCGACGCCGTATAGTACACCCCACGTGACCGGATACTGAGACAGACGGCTCGTCTGAGGAGGAACGATCATGACACAGGGGATGACACAGGATAGGGCGTCGGAGCGGGCGTTCGAGACGATCAGCCCGTTTGAATTTAAGAACGAGTTGATCCGGTTAGCCCGACAAGAAGACAAGAAGGGAGCGCGCGCGCTGCTCAACGCAGGACGCGGCAACCCCAACTGGGTCTGCGCCACCCCGCGCGACGCGTTCTGGTTGCTGGGCCAATTTGCCACCGAGGAGTGCCGTCGGACTTGGTCTGACCACGACCTTGCCGGCAAACCTGCGGAGCTCGGGTGCGCCGACCGGCTGCGGGCTTTTTTGCAGGCCCAGACGCCATCCGAGGCTGTGACCTTGTTGCAGGGCACGCTGGCGCTCAGCTCGACGCTTTTATTTCACGACGATGCGTTTGTCCATGAACTCACTGACGGGATCATCGGCGATAACTACCCACAGCCAGATCGGATGCTGGTTCACACGGAGCAAGTCGTGCACCAGTATCTCGTGCAGGAACTCTGTGCCGGTGAGTGTGCAGGCGGTGGGTTTGAGCTGTTTGCCACCGAAGGCGCGACGGCCGCCATGTGCTATCTGTTTGACTCATTCACTGAAAACTTTCTCCTCGCCGCCGGGGACCGAGTGGCCATCATGGTGCCCATCTTCCCGCCGTATGTGGAAATACCCCACCTGGCGAAATACAACTTCGAGGTGGTGGAGATTCGTGCCGATGCCCTTGATGATCACGGACATCACACGTGGCAGTACCCTGACTGTGAGCTGGATAAGCTGCGCGACAAGGCGGTCAAGGCCCTGTTTCTCGTCAACCCCAGCAACCCGCCATCCGTGGCCCTCGACGCGCAAGCAAGGGCTCGGATCCAGTCTATCGTCGCGTCCGACAACCCGAACTTGATGATCATTACAGACGATGTCTATTCGACATTCGTCGAGGGATTTCGGTCGCTGATGGTCGATTTGCCACACAACACGGCCTGTGTCTACTCATTTTCCAAGTACTTTGGGGTCACAGGGTGGCGGCTTGGCGTCATCGCCATCCACCGCGACAATGTCTTTGACAAGTTGATCAGAGACCTGGATTCCGCGTCAAAGCGGCGACTCGCAGACCGCTACGCATCCTTGTCACTGAAACCCGAGTCGTTGCGCTTTGTGGACCGAATCGTGGCAGACAGTCGGCAAGTCGCACTGAACCATACGGCCGGGATCTCCACTGTGCAGCAGGTGCAAATGGCCCTGTTTTGCTCGTTTGCCCTGCTGGATGAGCGCAATCGGTACAAGCAGCAGACCCGGCAGATTTGCCAGCGACGCATGCAGCTTCTTTACGCTGGACTCGGTCTGGAGCCCCCTCTTTTGCCAAACGACGCCGACTACTACACGCAGTTTGATCTGCTGCACTGGGCCAGACGGGAACACGGTGAGATGTTTGCAAAGTTCCTGACCGATCAATACGAACCGGTCGATGTGCTGTTCCGCCTTGCTGAGCGCTCCGGGATCGTCTTGCTGGGGGGAGGCGGGTTCTACGGCCCGCCATGGTCCATTCGCGTCTCCCTGGCCAACTTGGATGACGCGTCGTACAGCCAGATCGGCCATGACTTGCGAGCCGTACTGGCGGCCTACGTAGAGGAGTGGAAGCAGGCGCAAGAGGCGGCGGCCAGCGGCGTGACCTCTTGAAGGACAGTGGCCTAACCCAGCGAGTGGTTCACATGGAAAACATCGAGACTGGCAGCTGACGCCGATAGCCTGTATTGTAGCCTTGGGCGGTTCGCGCTTTGACACAACCGTGTCTGCGAACCGCTCAGGGAGGTGCCTCTGTGCAACCGGATTCCGAGTTACTGCCTCACCGTAGAGCCGGTACAAGTCGCAAACGTCAGCCCAAGTCGTCGCGCAAACGCCGCGCCGCGCTCGCCGTGTTGGCCTTTGCGTTGATGACCGGGTTCGCGACCGTCTTGTACACGACAGACTTTTTCTTTCCGCAACGTTACATTATGGCGGAGGACCTCTACACATCCCAGCATCGCTATCTGGCGCATTACCTTGTTGGACAAGGCGTCGTCAATTACATCGCCTATGCCTACGCCCACCCAAACGTCCTCAACCTGTTTCCGGTCGGCGCGTCGAGCTATGACATGGAGGCTCAGTATACCTCCGCCTCCGATATCGCGCGGTCCCTGACTGTGCGGACGTACAATGAGGGCAGTTACACCGGCTACGAGGTGATCTGTTCGCATCCGTCGTGGCTCCATCTGGTTACGACGCTCGGTGGGCCCGATGGCCGGGGGTTGACCCTGCGCGAGGCCATGGTTAAAGACAGCGCCGTAGCGGGCATCAACGCAGGCGGTTTCATGGACCCAGGCGGGGATGGCAACGGCGGCACCCCCGTAGGGTTGTTGATAACCAACGGCCATCTGGTGGTACCCTCGTCTTATCTTGTCGGGACCAATCAGGTCATGGGGATGACGGCCGCTGGCCAGTGGTTTATGGGGGACTATAGCACCGGCTTCCTCCTGGCTCACCACGTCCAGTATGCGATACAGTTTGGCCCGGAACTGATCGCGGGGGGACAGGTCATGGTCTCGGGTACTGCGGGCTGGGGATACGCCCCACGCACTGTGATCGGACAGATGAAAGACGGTGCCATCGTCATGTGGGTCAATGACGGACGATGGGGAAACGGCGTGTGGGATGTGGGGGCGTCCCTGTCCGAAGTGGCCAACGTCCTCAAGGCCCAGGGCGTTGTCAATGCCTTCAACCTCGACGGCGGGGGTTCTGCCACCATGATGGTGCATGAACCGGGCCAACCCCTACAGTTGGTCAATCATCCAGATACCAACAACCCACCGTATGGCATGCGCTTTTTGCCGGACGCCTTCTTGATCATCCCTGCATATAAAGGCTAGGGAGTCATGTCACCCCGGTTGACGAGGGGCCTTGCCAAGAGGCCCCTCGTTATATGATACTTGTGGACATGACGCCTCGCCGTCGACGGCACACGTGGGAGAGGGTCCGTTTGAGCCACACGCATGCATCGGAGTGCACCCATCATGACCACGAGCACGGTGGAATCTTTCACACGCACGCGCCCGCCGGGAAAATGCGTCGGGCCTTTTGGCTGACTGCCCTGATTCTTCTAGCTGAAGTAGGCGGCGCCGCCCTGGCCCACAGCCTGGCTCTCTTCGCCGATGCCGCGCACGTCGTGACGGATCTGGCCGCGATCGGTCTGTCGTGGTACGCCTTGCGCCAGGCGGAACGGCCGTCCGACGCACGGATGACGTACGGCTACTACCGCGCCGGCATTCTCGCGGCTTTGATCAACGGGACCTTGCTGCTCTTGATCACTGGGTTCATCGTCGTCGAGGCCTACAATCGGCTCCTGCATCCGCAACCGGTCACAGCGGGTTGGATGATCGTCAGTGCTTCCGTCGGGCTCTTCGTAAACTTGTATATGGGGCTCGGAATGCGGCACGACCAAGACCTGAACGTGCGCAGCGCCGTCTTGCACATGCTCGGGGATGCAGCCGCCTCCGCCGGCGTCATCGTCGCCGCCTTGGTGATCTTGCCCACCCGACTGTACGTGCTCGATCCGGTCCTCAGCGTCCTGATCGCCCTGTTGGTCGCGTTTGGGGCTTGGCGCCTGCTTCGCCAAGCGATCGAGATCTTGATGGAGAGCACGCCACGTGGCCTCGACTTCGATCGAATTGTCGGGATGATTCAAACCGAACCGGGCGTGTCAGAAGTTCACGATGTTCACCTCTGGAGTCTCACAGCGGGGAAGAACGCCCTTTCGTGTCACGTGGTTCTAAGCGGAGACCTGACCGTCAGCGAGAGCCAGTCCATCCTCCGCCACCTGGAGCACCGTCTGGCAGGGCAAGGCATTGGTCACGTGACGATTCAGACAGAAGATGCCACGCATCCGCACGGCGGGTCAGCACTCTGCGCCGAGGCACACACCGGGACTCATCGTCACGGATAGGCCGCGTTGCAGACGGACTGCCTGTTGGCCTACGAAGGCTGGTTCATATTTCATATCCGTCCCACTTGCGCTGATCGGGCTGATACGCTACAATGCGTAAAGCAGACGGGCAGTCCGGATGCGGATCCACCTTGGGGATATAGCTCAGCTGGTAGAGCACCTGCCTTGCAAGCAGGGGGTCAGCGGTTCGAATCCGCTTATCTCCACCAC
>JAPNUJ010000040.1 GCA_026627155.1 Bacillota bacterium
CGTGTTTCTCACCCGTCCGCCACTGACCCCCGAAGGAGCCCGTGCGACTTGCATGTATTAGGCACGCCGCCAGCGTTCGTCCTGAGCCAGGATCAAACTCTCGAAAATGGTCGCCAGGGTCTCCCCCTCGACCGCGTTGTGCGCGTCGTTCTCCCCGGTCTTCCAACCGGTGTCTTCGATACGTGATTTAGTTTTCAAGGATCCACCCTACACGTCTGCTGTCTTGCTCACAGCGTCCACTGCCTTGCACTTCACTGCCCGCGATCCCTTGCGAAACCGCGACTTTCGGCCTTCGGACGAGGTCCGGTGGGCCTGTGCGAGCGACTGGATTTTCATCCCCGCGCCGCAGCGACAAGTAGCAATATACCATGCCCATCAGACCGTGTCAAACCCGATCGAACCCGTTTCGCCCGTTTTCCCATAGTCGCAAAATTGCCACTTTCCGTCCTCGACCCATGCAACCTAAAGTTCTTCTATATCGTCTGTACGGTGTCCGGGATTCTCGCTATACTCTACTTTGTCACCTCGTCCGTTCACTATAATTCTATAGCTACGCGAAGGAGCTTAGGTCATGAAAAGGATTCTATCCTTTCAAAAAATGGCTACGGTCATTACAATTTCACTGGTGACTGTGGTCACAAGTACGGTGGTCCCTCTCATTCACTCGGGCTCGAGTCTCGCAGCCGCCGCAGCGGCTGCCTATGCGACGCCACATTGGGGCCATGGTGCAAAGTCGGCGAGACACGACATGGACGAGATTGTCGATCAGTCTTCAACTGAGATGCGGCCGCTCAGACGCGCGCTCTCGATAACGGCCTCACCACTCCAGACACCGCTTCAGCAATCCTGGGAGGCAGCACTTCAAACGCCCACTCTCCGCCACGCCTCCGTGTCCGCCTACGCATACGACCTCACCACAGGTCAGCCTCTGGCAAGCATTCAAGGACAATGGCAGTTGACACCAGCGTCGGTCATGAAGCTGTTCACCTCCGCCGCTGGACTGGCTCTACTCGGTCCACAGTTTCGCTATCACACCCGGGTAGATGTCGCTCAGTCCCCGACGTCCGGCACAGGGGCTCAGGCCATCTATCTCGTTGGCGGAGGCGATCCGTGGCTGGAAGCCGACGGCTCCCTGACTCTTGAGCACCTCGCCCGCCAAGTGGCCGCGAAGATCCACAGCGCCTCTGAAGTCATCGGAGTCAGCACGATGTTTGCTGGATCAACCAGTGGCACCGGATGGACTTGGGATGACTTGCCGTGGAACTATTCCCCCGACATTTCGGGGCTTACGTCAGAACGCGACCAATTGAACTTGTCCATTTATGGCGGATCGCCAGGCCAACACCCCAATATCACGATCAATCCGTACAATCCCAGCATCGATCCATTTTCACCTTTCCTTCAAATTGTGAACGACGCCGTGACGGTCTCGAGTTCAGCCCCCTCCACCCTCTCGACTATTCGTGAACCCGGCGCCAACATCATTCGCATCACGGGCCAAGTCCCAGCCGGACAAAGCGCCAACCTTTTCTTTTCCCTTCACGATCCAGCCCTCCTGACTGCCACGCTGTTTGAGCGTCTATTACAGTCGGATGGCGTGCGAATTTCACAACCCGCCAGCACCGGCTCATTACCGCGCACGGTGACCGAGATCGCGGACCATAGTTCCCCGCCGCTGTCCCAGTACCTGCAGACGCAAAACACGTACTCGATCAACCTGATGGCTGAAAGCCTGTTCCGAATGCTCGGGACGCCAGGAACGGGCGATGGATCCAGCGCGTCCGCGCTGAGTGTCATTCACGCTTGGGAAGGGGCGCAGCACCTCGCCCCAGCAGGAGTACAGGTGGATGGCTCCGGGTTGTCACCTCTTGATGAAGTCAGTGCAGTAGAAGTGGTTAGATTGCTGCGGTACGCCGCGACGCAACCGTGGTTCACGACATTTGAACACTCCCTTATTCACATTGGCCAGACCAACCAGTGCAGCTTTATGTGCGGCTTGATGGATCAAACTGCTGCAGACGGACGTGTCTGGATCAAAACCGGGAACTTGGGAAACCAGTGGAACTACGCCGGCTATGCGCACGCAGCAAACGGCGATCGGATTGCATTTGCGATCCTGATTGATGGGCTGTCGGATCAGTTTTACCAGCAAGCGGTCGGCACGCAGGACCAGATGACTGTTGACGTGGCGAGTTGGCCGCATGAACCTGTCAACATCCATCAGGCTGCCGTCCCTGTTGTCGTCGACGCCCCCGTTGCCCTACGCCAGACTCTTTCCAAGATTTCCGTTCCGACCGCAGCGGGCGCTTTTCTCTCCGGTGCCTTGGTGAACACGCGGACGGGGCGAACTCTGTGGAGCCAAAACGACAACATCCGTATGGAACCCGCCCTGTTGCCACGCCTCGACTTGCTGTCCGCGTCCCTCGCAGCAGGTGAGACACAGACTACTCAGGTGTCGATCAGCAGCGTTGGCAAACCTCAAATGTCTGACGGTGTGCTACAGGGCCCCATCATCTTGAGTGGCGACGGTGATGTGAACCTGACCCAAGGCAACCTTCTCGAGCTCGCAAGAAGTCTTTACGAGCGAGGCATTCGCGCCATACCATCTGGAATCGACTATGTTGGACGAGCATTGGGAAGCCCAGACAATGACCTCCCGGAAAGTCTTCCTTGGGAAGATTTCGGCGCACCTTTCGCGCCGGCCGTTTACACTATGGCCGTACAGGGTGGAACCGTTGTGCTCACCGTCCGCCCTAGTGGCACCAGCGGCTCGCCAAACGTAGAGGTAGACGGCAGTAATGCAGGGATTTCTATTATTGATGATGCAAAAATCGGACCACCCGGGACGGCGACTTCATTGTCTTCGCAGTGGGAACGCGGAACCAACACCTACATCATCCAGGGAAACATCGCATCAAACCAGCGGCCAACCACCCTCATGATCGCGGCTCCGCACCCCGCATGGACGGCGGCCAGTGATTTGGCAAAAGCGTTGACGACACTTGGGATCAAGGTTTCTGGCCCTCTGACTCCCGTAACAACCACACCACGAGATGCTGTCAACCTGGCGACAATCTCAGGATCAACGGCCTTGCAAAGGATTGTGCAGACCTTGACAGATCCTTCGGACGCGATGCCTCTCGCTCTAGCGGCTCAATTAGGCGATCGTTCCAACGCACTGCTCCAGGCCCAAGCAGGGGCGGCGTCTGAACTCGTCGACCCAACAGGGCTCGGATTGGAAAACTATATGACGGCCAACGACATGGCGTCTCTGCTGATACGAGACGTGAAGACCCCGATCGAGCGCCCACTTGTCCAAACCCTGGAGACGTCGGGACTTCTGGTCACCACAGCTCCAGAACAGTGGACCCTTTGCGGCTATATCCCTCAGGGTCAAAGTTGGGACGCCCTCGTCATCATAGTCAACGGCCTCCCGTGGACCGGGTCATTTGCCCCTGGAATGTATTGGTATCCAGCGACGTCGACCTTCTCTGTCAAATAAGGCGCCATCGACCCTTTTCACTTTTTTATTCGCCAGTCCGAACCAATTTCTCGTGCGAGGGAAGGGATTTCCTTTGATGTCCTGCAAAGAACCATGCTAGCATTGTCCATGCCGAATCTTGCAACACTTGCGAGGCGGGGGAGAATGAACTGTCCTGCGAAGGACTTGGGGTGAATTGAACAGCGAAGGCTGTTTGACGGCTTGCCTTTGTCGCCGAACCCGACAACTAACCCCGTAGGCATACAAAGGAGGACACACCGATGAAGTTGAAAAGGGACGGTTGGCGCCTTGCGCTTGCCACCGGAGCGCTACTGCCTTTGCTCGTCGGTCCAGTGATCGGCGTAGCCGAAGCAGCCACGATGGAGTCTACGGTCATTCACGCAGCGTATCTCAAGACCAGTCCGCATTTGGGATCGTACAACGAAATCGAGCTCGTTCCAGCTGGAACCGTCATGACGGTGATGGACTCGACGCGTTGGTGGCTCCATGTGCAACTGCCGGACGGTCAGACGGGCTACATGACAACCGATCACTACTACACGTCGGCACTGCAGGACGTCTCCAGCAACTCCAGCAACTCCGGCAACTCCAGCAACTCCAGCTCACAAGCCACCTATACAAGTCTGCCGCCCGGGGTGCATCTTGATCCCAATATCACACCGGACGCCGCGCTAAACGCCAGCTATGCGCAAAAGTTCGCCGCCGTCCTCGCTGTGGCGCAAAGCAAACTGGGGACCCCGTATATTTGGGGACACAACGAGGACCGTGGCCAATACGGGTTCGATTGCTCCAACTTCGTCGAGTATGTATATCACCACGCGTTGGGCTACCTGTTTTCCACATCCTCTCGCACCCAATTTTACAGTGTGGGCACGCCGGTTCCACTAGATCAGATGCGACCAGGAGATCTATTGTTCTTTTCGGACAACTCAAACCCGACCGGTACGGCACACGTCGGCATCTACATCGGCAATGGGCAAATGATTCAAGAAGGTGGCGGGCTCGGTCAAGTCGGCGTACTGTCCGTGTCGACGGGGTATTGGGCCAATCATCTCGTGGCAGCACACCGCCTCTTCTAAAAAACGCCCGGGGGTGAAAGTAACCCGCGCGTGCTCAGCGTGCGTTACAGCCCCATCGCGTCAGAGAGAAGACCTCGCGCACCATCCGCGAGGTCTTCTCTCTGACCCAAATTGGTGCCCTGAGAACCCAAAGAGGGTCGCCGTGTGCAGGGACTGTCCACAGGCCGACACGCTCATGAAACGTGTCAAAGAGACCCGTCTGACCGTTGCCCCAACGCTACTCCCGATCCTGGTACCGCACCTTGAGCGACTCGATCACTGTCGGATCCGCCAGCGTCGTGGTATCGCCAAGGGCTCGACCCTCAGCAATGTCGCGCAACAACCTGCGCATGATCTTCGCGCTGCGCGTCTTCGGCAACTCCGCCGTGAAATGAATCTCCTCCGGCCGGGCCATCGCTCCAATCAGCGAGACGACGTGAGCCTTGAGCTCGACCGTCAACTCGTCGCCGGTTTCGATCCCTTCTTTAACGGTCACGAATGCCGTGATCGCCTGCCCCTTCACTTCGTGCGCCCGGCCAATGACCGCTGCTTCTGCCACCGCAGGGTGGTCAACCAGCGCGCTTTCCACTTCCATCGTGCCAATGCGATGTCCCGAGACGTTTATGACGTCATCGATGCGCCCCAGTATCCAAATATACTGGTCCTCGTCAAGATGAGCTCCGTCTCCAGGCAAATACGTGCCGGGAAACTGCCCGAAGTAGGTCTTTTGAAACCGCTCGTCATCTCTCCAGATCGTGCGCAGCATGGATGGCCACGGCTTGCGAATGACGAGGTAGCCTCCGTGCCCCGGTGCTACCGATTGACCGCCCTCGTCCACGACATCAACCGCAATACCGGGGACCGCCCGCGTCGCAGAGCCAGGTTTCGTGGCGATTAGCCCCGGCAATGACGCGATCATCGCGCACCCGGTCTCCGTCTGCCACCATGTGTCGACAATCGGGCATCGCCGCGCACCGACATGCTCGTGATACCACATCCATGCCTCCGGATTGATCGGCTCACCCACTGTCCCCAAAAGTCGTAGCGAGGACAGGTCATGAGACTTCAAATACTGCGGCCCCCACTTCATAAAGGTCCGGATCGACGTTGGCGCCGTGTAGAAGATCGTGCAACCATACTTTTCGATCAGCGACCAAAACCGCTCGCGATCCGGAAAGTCGGGAGCGCCCTCGTACATGACCACCGTCGCGCCTGCTGACAGCGGGCCATAGACGATATAGGTATGACCCGTTACCCAGCCAATATCAGCCGTACAAAAGTACACATCCTCATCCTTCAGATCAAACACGCTGCGCATGGACGTGTTGGCGCCAACCAGGTAACCGCCGGTGCTATGTACAATCCCTTTCGGCTTGCCAGTCGTCCCGGAGGTATACAATATGTAGAGAACGTCTTCCGCCTCCATGGCCTCCGCGGCAAACGGCGCATAAGACGCCGCGCGCATCCGCTCCTCCCAGGCCCAGTCGCGGCCCGGCACCATGGTGATCGCGGACAGAGCACCCACGCGATTCACCACGAGAACCGACTCGATGGGCGTATCCACGACCGCCGCGTCAGCGTTTTGCTTGAGCGGTACCAGTGTCCCTCTGCGGTGGCCCGCATCCGCGGTAATCAGGAGCTTGGCTTGTGCATCGATGATGCGGTCGCGCAGGGCGTTGGACGAAAAACCTGCGAAGACAACCGTGTGGATCGCTCCGATTTTGGCGCACGCTAGCATGGCAATAGGCAATTCAGGAATCATGGGTAGATAGATGACCACGCGATCCCCGCGCCGCACGCCCATGTCGTGCAACATATGCGCGGCCCGATCGACCTCTCGTCCAAGCATTTCATACGTGAGCACCCGCGTGTCGCCGGGCTCCCCCTCCCAAATGATGGCCGCCTTGTTTTTACGCACCGTGGTTCGGTGCCGATCCACGCAATTGGACGCCGCATTCAGTCTGCCGTCGTGAAACCAGCGAGCGTGGGGAGGCTGCCAATCCAGCACCTGTGAGAACGGTTGCATCCAGTCCAAAAAATGCGCCTGTTCCGCCCAGTACGCTTCCGGGTCTGCCGCTGCCCGGTCATAGACGGATGGATCAGAAAAATTGGCCTGACGAGTAAATTCCGCCGCCGGTGGAAAGAGTCGAGTTTCGCGCAACAGGGTATCGAGTTGTTCAGATGGTTTGTCCATCGTGCTCCTCCTCACAGTTTGCCAATCGCAGCCCATAGGTCAACCGCAGCATACCCTAGCATGTGAAGAGTATACCACGACAAAAAGACAAGAAGAACGCCGACGACAATATCCGGCGTTCTTCTTGTCGGATGATCCCATGTGGCGGAGAGGGTGGGATTCGAACCCACGGATGGCTCACACCATCGTCCGCTTTCAAGGCGGGTGCCTTAAACCACTCGGCCACCTCTCCACAGAAGGGGTCAGGACAACTACGGGTGACAGTATACCACAAGATGCGCCCGCAAAACACGTTTACAGGGATGTCGCTGCAAAATGTGCGATACGGCACGCCGCCCAGTTGACGCATAGTTGTGGCTTGGCCGTCCAATCCTACCGTTAGCGCGTGCTGCCGTTCTCACGCGGTTCACATCTTGAGACCTTGGGAAGGAGACGTAGCGATGAGGTGGCAAATGCGCCCTATGGGCCGGAGCCACTTGGCCCTGACTCTCGCCGTCGCCCTCCCCTTCGCCCTGGCTGTCACCGTCCCGCTCCCATCGCCGCGGGGTGTACTTCCTGCCGCTGCAACCTCCACGGTGATCTCCACCGCGGGAGGCAGAACAGTAGCCAGACCCGCTAGACTCATAGTGGCGTCGCGGTCGGCGACGATAGACCCTGGAACGGCGGCCGACGCGGCCACGGTCACCCTGCGCAAATTTCCCTATCCCTATGACGCCATGCTCGCCATCGCGTCCGATGCGGACGGTATGACGTCGCGCAAGTTTGACTTGATCCACCGATTTCTTAACACGCACGAGCATACGGCACTGGGGTTGGGCTTGGGACTCGATATCGGCGATTCCTTCTTCTTTTTCATCGGTACCGACCGCCCCGGTATCTGCGACATCGACGGTACTCCCTGGCGGGATCAGATGAGTTACTTTTACCACGTCTCCACTTCAGAATGGCACGATGCGCAGGCCATCATCGCGTTTGCGCGAGCCGGATGGATCGACACGTTGCACGGGCTTGGCGACTTCTCCATGCAAGATGAGAAGACCACCTCCTTCAGACGCTACCTTGCCGTGGCGGCGGTGAAAGAGATCCGGGACAACGGCCTGCCCAGTGCTGTGTGGATCAACCATGGCAACCGCAGCAACGTGGAGAATTTTGGAAATCAAACGTCACCCTATCAAAAAGGGGACGTCAAGGGCGCGCCCTTCCGGGTGACCGACTTGCTTGCCCCCCTTGGCATCCGCTTCGTCTGGACACGCCGCGCCGCTTCATTCGGCATGCCCACCATGATCTACCCCCAGACATTGCGCGACGGCCGCAAGGTCTGGGGGTTCTACCGCTATACAGATGACGGTTACACCGCGGATGGCCATCTGCGCTGGAACTGGAATCCTCGCCAACTGTACGAGCAGCTGAGTGCAGCGCACTTGGCGCAGTTAGTCACAGCACGCCAGTACGCCATCATCGCCCAACACCTCGGTGGCGATGCCGGCCGCCTCCCGATCTACGGCGAAAATCTCACGGCACTGATCCGTCTCATGCGCGAATACCGCCACGGACACATCCTCGTCGCGCGAACAAGTCGGCTCCTTCAGTACAACGAGGTGGAACAGTGTCTGACGTATCGCATCGGTCAGCAGGACGGGCGCACGCAAATTCACATCCTGAGGGTTTCCGACCCTGTTCTCGGATCCCGACGCCCCAGCCTCAACGAGCTGCGCGGCATCACCTTTTATACAGCAAATCCAGGGGGAACCGACCTGTATCTGGGCGGCTGCATCATCCCGCAACCCCTCGTGCAACACAATCCGCCAGACAGTACCGGATGGTCGAGCCTGGGCATTCGCTGGTGGCCCCAACAGACCCGAGACGCGACGCGCTTCACGCAGGTCGACATGGCGGAACGGCAAAACCCTGCTGGTCCTCCCAGCCCACCGGAGCAGCATGCCTCACCCCAGCACTTTTTGTGGACCGATGACCCCATCTAGGGAGACGGGAGACGGGAGACGAGAACTGGGACGGTGGACTCCGGGGTCATGAGTCGCTGCGGTGCTAGGGATGCGAGTTGCTGTCGCCTGGCGCCACGCCGTCCCTGTGGCTATCTTCACAAAATCGCCACGTGTACAGTCGATTCATGGGCGCCGTCCAACCCATCGCCAGAAAGAGCCCCACGGCATCGGCCAAACGCGCGTCAGTGCGCAGTATGTGTCCGAGTGCATGCACGGTCCAGACGTCGAGCAACAGCCCCACGCCATAGACAAAATAGTAGCGGGAAGCACGCCGCCCACGCCCGCGCGCTTTCGTTCCCCACGTCAGTTGTTCGCCCACCAGCCAGTTGATCGGCAGGGTCAACAGTCCGGACATCACCGCACACGTCTCATAGGTCTCATGCGATCCCTGCACCAGCCAATGAAACAGGGCCAAAGACAACAGCGAGCTGACGGCACTCGAGAGAAGATACCAACGCCAGAAATACAATCCGCTCACGCGCAGCATCTCCTTTACGCTCAAGGAACTCGCCATTAATATTATCCAAATATGCCCTTATTATCAAACGGCAGTCGCGCTTTTCGCATCTCAGTCTGCGCCTCGGTCCGGCCGGTCATACAGGCGTCATCAACACCTCGACCGCTGCCCCATCCACTGCTTCGAAGCCAGGCGGCAGCACGACAAGTCCAGCGTGATCGCCAGCGGCGGGCAGAAAGCCAGAGGAGTGGGAACCCGCAAGATCCGCGACCCATTCGGCGTCGTCGTCACGCGCCAAGGCGGCCCCGAGAAAACGAGCGTGCCGAAGTGGTCGCAAAAACGGCACGTGGCTCAGTCGAGCTCGCAACTGCCACTGCCGCGTGCTCGCCAGACCGCCCAATCGTTCAATCAATGGCCAGGCGAGTACGACCGCGTTGACCCACGCGGCAAACGGATTGCCCGAGCAGGCAATCACTGTCTTCCCTTTCAACCTACACGCGTACACAGGCGTGCCCGGTCGCATCCAGATTCCCCAGAACAGTCGCACGGCTCCCATCGACTCGAGAACGCGCGGCGTCATGTCCCGGTCGCCAACGGAGACCCCACCCGCCGTGATCAGCAAGTCACACGTCTGGAGCGCCGTGTCAATCGCGGCCATCATGGCCACGTCATCGTCTTTGCAAGGCTCGTACACCTGCGGGTGACCACCGGCGGCGCGCACGAGGGCCGCCAACATCAGGGAGTTGCTATCATGAATCTGCCCTTGGCCCAGCGCTTCCCCCGCCTTGACCAACTCATCGCCCACCGGGATCACACCGACCGTCGGCTTGGCGAAGACCGCCACAGTCTGTACGCCTTGTGAAGCAAGCGCTCCGATGCGAAGCGGAGTCAGTCGCTCGCCTGCCCTCAGTACCAGCGACCCGGTTTGCATGCCATCGCCCCGTCGCTGCACGGCTTCTCCGGAGGAGACGGCTTTTAGCACCTGAACGAAGTCACCTTGTCGATCGGCCTGTTCAGGGACCGCCACCTCTGTCCATTCCAGCCGAACGATAGCATCCGCACCGGGTGCAAGGGAGGCACCCGTCATCGTTCTCACAGCGTCACCCGGGCCAATCCGTGGCGACACATTGGCGCCCGCCATCATCTCGCCGATAACACGAAGAAGCCTAGGCGTGGTTAAGGTGGCCTCCTCCACGTCCTCGGCCCGCACGGCATAGCCATCGAGCATCGCGCGATCAAAAGGCGGCGTGTCCAGACGCGCCACCACATCCCTCGCCACCACCATGCCCTGAGATGACGAAAGAGCCATCTCATGGATTTGAGATGGCCTGGCATCCACGAGAAGGCGTGCTTTCGCCTCCTCCACACTGACTAACCCATCCACATGATCCACCTCTGCATCCTTGCGGCCGACTCGGCGGAGACGTTGCCTCCGCAGTGCGCCGTGTCCTACCCCGTTCGCAGACCAGATCCCCGGGTCAGGCGCGTCGGTTCTTCGCCACCTCACGCGAGATGCTCAACACGATGGAACCAAACAAGAGCACCACGAGTGGGATCATCGCAGCAAAGCGGGCGTGCCCAGAAAGGGTGAGAATCTTTGCCACTGCCAGGGCCACTACGATGCCACCCACCAACCACGGATCATCATAGATGAGGCCCACCAGCACCTTGATCGCTTTCATACGACGACCTCCTCAGGACGACATGGACCGTGACTCCGACATCAGGGCCTTGCGACGCAAAGCGCGCAACCACGCGACATAGAGCAAAGAGGCCACCAGAAAGAACCCGGCGACAACCAGGATCGACACGTCCTGATCAAACCACGCGACACCGAGCCCTTCGCCCGCCCAAAACGTTCCAAACGAAGACAGAAGGACGCCGACGACGAATTTGAGCGTGTTTTCTGGAACTGCCTGAAGCGGACTGCGAAACGCCACCCCAGCCAGCACGACGAGAACCAGCGCCACAACGCTCCCCCACACGGCCGCTGCCAGCGAATGGGCGGACAGACCAACGGTAATGACGATAAATACAGACTCCAGCCCTTCAAGAAAAACCCCGTTGAAGGCGGTCAACGCGCCAAATCCATCGATGCCGCTCGCCTTGCTCCCGCGGCCCTTTTGCTTCTCGAGTTCTTCGGCAAACGCCTTGCCCTCGTCATGCACGGCCTTGTACCCCGTATAGCGTAAGATCGCCTTGCGCAGCCAGCGCATCCCGAAGAGCAACATCAAGAGTCCCACAATAAATTGTACGACCGGCAACTGCACCGCGTGAATAAGCGGATAGCCCACGATCAGTACCAGCGCGACCAAGACCACGACGGCCAGAGCAGCCCCCGCAAAGGCGGTCTTCCAGCCTTTGGTGAGCAGCACGGCCAGTACGATCGTGAGCGCCTCCACAAACTCGACAGCCGTTCCCAGGAAGCTCGCTCCCGCCACGTACCAGTTCATTCAGATCACCTCCACAGCACAATCTACCCCACGGTGACCTGCCCGTCAATGCCGCACATCGTGCAGACTTTGTAAAGTACCGATCGCTCGTAAGCTGCTCGCAGGAAAAAGTCCTCCGAGAATCGAAAGATAGGCCTGTTCCGCAACACTTGGACCAACTGCCTGAGCGCCTGTGTCTCCTCCGCGTAAAGCGACAAACCCGGCGCCAACGGTCCCCGATCCCACAAAGTGGTGTGCGCGACAACCGGCACACCGCACGCGAGCGCCTCGCCGGCTGACGCAGCCAATCCCGCCTCTTGGCGACCGTCGAACAAGACCGTAGCGTGCGCGTAGAACGCGCGCATGTCGTCGCGGTCAAAAGCACCCGCGTAGGCGACCCCGACCCGCGTCATCGTCGGGAGTAGACTGCGCAAGAAGTACGGGTCGAGAACAGGACCGACGAGGACGCCGAGAACATCAGGCAGCATGTAGCGGACCTGCTCCATGAGGCCCAAGAACGCCTCTAGCCCCTGAGCAGGTGCAACCGGTCCGACACATAGCACGATCGGCTTCCCGCCTTGGCGCAGATTTGCTGCCCGTGCCAGCGACTCCTGGGACGGGCCGTCACCGTCGATGGCGACCAGTGGTGTGGGCACCACGTGAATGCGCTCCGCGCACACGACTCGCTCTTGCACCAGCCGCCTGGCCAGACACTCTGTAGGCACCACCACCGCTCTCGCGTCCGCCAAGATCTCCTCGAAGAGCGCGCGCCCACCGCCACCATGGGGCTCGCAGAGTGAGGTGAGCGTCAGGCTGTACGTGCCCTGCACCGCGGGCCACCAAGTCGTCTCGGGGTCGCCTCGCCCACGTCCGACCTCCGTGCGCGCCGTGCGAACGAGCGCATCTGGATCGAGCAGATGAATGTGACCCGGTCTTGCCACAGGAAAGGAAACATCACTGTACGCCTGCGTCGACACGGTCAGCCCGAGACTGCAAAGTGCCTTTGTATAGCGCCTGAGTCGCGTGACGACGCCACGGTGCGACTCCACCACAGGTGCCAGTAAGTAAACATCCGCCACTTTGCCTCCACTCCTTGGCACATATTGGACGCACATCCTGTCAGTGTGTCCGCCTGGACGCCAAGCTAGCCGCAAAACAAAAAAAGCTCCGCATCGCTGCGAAGCCTTTCCGGTGTTACACTATGGTGCGGTCGAGAGGACTTGAACCTCCACGCCCTGACGGGCACAAGAACCTGAATCTTGCGCGTCTGCCAATTCCGCCACGACCGCGCGGCACATTTGATAATATACAGGGTATCGAGGCGCGCGTCAAGTCAGGGGAAGCCGGCCCAACGTCGCCACACCAAACCGGAAAGCCGACTCTGGCCCTGATAAGGAGGCACACCATGTACTGCGGAGTGGATATGATCGAGATCGATCGCATTGTCAAGACGGCCGCGAACCCGCGCTTTCTCACGCGTCTATACGCCCCTGAGGAGATCCGCTTGATCGAGGCAAAGTCCGGGTGGCGCAAGGCGGAGGTGATCGCAGGGCGCTTCGCGGCCAAAGAAGCCGTGATCAAGGTCTTGCTCGCGGCCAACGCCTCGCACACGCGAGCCCTTCTGCGAGGCGTTGGCCATGGGCACAGCGGGGCGATGCACGCGCGGGAGATCGCCACATTGACCCAGGACGGCGGCGCACCGCACGTGTACTTGACGGGCGAAACGGCGTCACTCGCCACATCCCTCGGCCTCACACACATCGCGATCAGCCTGTCCCACACGAAGACACACGCGGTGGCCTTTGCCATCGGCACCTGATCGACGAGCCAAGTCAGGGTGAGCCCGGACCACCGAATACTCGCCCCCTGTCTCAGGTCATGACCTCATGGGGACCGGTGCCCTCTCCTGCGGGGGTCGACGGAGTCGGTGCCGGACGAGTGAAGAAGAAAAAGAAGACCACGAGAAAGGCCGTGATCACGAAGACTTGGCCTTGCGTCGGCTTGATCTTGGGGATGTCCATCATCGTCGCCCCTTTCGTCGGGCTGTGGGTCCGGGGGATACGGCGGACGGCCCCGACCCAGACCCGCTCTTGTCGGCTCTACCCTCGCGCCCTACAGGCGCCCGAATGCCCGCTCGTGCCGTATGTTGACGCAACCCGTAGTGCCTCAGCAGTTGCTTGTGGAACTGATCCAGGACCTTGGTCGACACGCCCGGCAGGTTGGCGATAGGCGGCTGGGTGCCCAACAGCGTCCCGGCGACCACGATCGAACAGCGGTGCGACGTGACGTATGTCCCCGCCGTCGAGAACACTTGTGCGATCAAAAACACCGCGGTGACGACCTCCAGACCCGCCAGAATGAACTCACCCCCCGCCTGATCCGAGACAATGTCCGTCCCACCGAGGATCGGGCCGGTGAACGACAACAAAAAACCCTGGGGCACTACGAAGAGTCCGGACGGCATGATCTGACGGGTCAGGATCAGCGCCGCCGTGACAAGGTCCACGCCGTAATGGACGGCATGGACCGCCGCCAGTGCACGCAGCGCTTGCGCCGAGTCGTCCGCCATGTCGTCCCCCTCCCCGGTCACGACGGTGCCCGTCTGTGGTTTGCGACTAGATGTCGTTGAGTTCAGTGTATGTACTCCAGACAAATGCCGCCCCGGCGATTACAACGAGTGCAAGCAACGTCATCATCACGGCCGATGCCTTCTCACCGCGTTTCCATATATAGGGAATCACCGGTCCCGCAACGATCAACACGGTCAGAAGCGGCAGTCCAAATGAAGCAAACGCCACCATCCTGCCTCCTCCTTACCGTCCGACAAAGTATCGCTGCTTGCCAAACTCTTTCAGGTGCAAGTGGAACCGGACGTCAAACCGCGCCATCTCGAAGTGCTTTGTATAGTTGAATCGCTTCCAGTCGTCCTCAGTCCAAAACCGCCAGCGCAGAGCGCGATCCAGCTGACACACATCCCCACGAAACTCCGTTTGGGATCGCCGCAGGAGTTTCGACACATCGCTCTCCATCATCGTCTCAAACGCCTCCCTCAACTTCTTCTGTGATGTGAGCGTCTGGACATAATCCACCTTGGATGTCTCGCTGCTAAGCGCTCCGTACAAGTTCACGTCAATTCGATAGGACAAGCGTCCCCGCCGCAAAGTGGGGTGGATGGACGGTGGGATCACCTGGAATACCTGCAACGTGTCGTGCATCCCGGGTCGAAACGGGTCCATCACCGTCTGCGAGAAGGTGCCGATATCGCCACGAAGCAACAGCACGCAGCGCACTTCCTGACCGGTCAGGCGCCCGATGTCCCGTCCACCTTGATAGACTGCGGCACCCGAAAACTGCAAACCGTTGTCCCCCCCCTTTTTCTGGATCGAGCCCGGAAGCTCCTGTCCCTCTGCGACCACCGACTTTTCTGGCGGCTTGGGTTTGGAAGCAATCGCCGCCAGGCCCATCAGCCCTAGTTGGTCCGTGGTCTCAGACGCGATCAGAAAGTCGTTAAGCGTCACTTCCGGAAACATGCCGGTGTACAGATGCTGATGCCGCATATTTTCGATATACGTCAGCGTATTGCTCCCCAGCTTGCTGCGGTTTGCCCGCATGAAAGCTCTCGCGGAATCCAGCGACGTCACCAGCAGCACGTCACGTCGATACGCGCGCTCGCGGACCATCCCGTCAAGAAACGGAAGGATGTCCTCACGGTGCGCAAGCTCCTCGGAGATGACCAGTGCCTTCACCTGCTGTGCCGTGATGAGGCGATCTGTCGTCGTGGCCGCGATCATCGGCGCGCTGCCGAATGAGGGTACGAGAAAGGTCGTCGTCAACGGCGTTTTGCCCGTGTTGCCCTTTCTCGGGTCCTCCGCGGGAGGGGTCAAATACTGATACGTGATCCGAAGATTGTTCCCAGGCGCCACATCGAGCCCGATGACCGTCACAAACGCCAAGTCCTCGAGCTCATGATTGTCCCAGCACCCGGACAGCAACAGACTGCACCCAAAGATTGCACACGACAGAAGGCGACGCGCTATCTTACGCCCGTGATCCACTTTAGCCACTTCCGTGCGCCGCCGGCTGTCGTGGTTGCGGTTGCGCCTGGCCCCTCGATCCCGATCCCGATCCAGCCCCCGCATCCGATGGCCCGTCCTTCTGTGCCGTCCTCGCCTTCCAGTGCCCCACCACAATCGTCGCTACGATGATCGTCGCGAGCACCGGGAATCCGCGCTTCTCCAGCCAGATGTCCCGCAAGTCCAGGGCCATCGGCAAGCTTGGAATCATCAGGGCCCCGTAGTAGATACAAGCCG
Source organism: Bacillota bacterium (assembly GCA_026627155.1). Classification (GTDB taxonomy): domain Bacteria; phylum Bacillota; class Bacilli; order Alicyclobacillales; family SLC66; genus JAPNUJ01. Next base: position 15,957 of record JAPNUJ010000040.1, read on the forward strand.
CCAAAAGGGGAATGAACCGCCGGAAGTTGGTGGACGCTGTCATCGACGCCGCCAGCAGTGACAGGATATAGACCAAGAGACTGAGACGCGCCAGAGCGACAGCGAGCCAGGTCAGGGCAAACAGGGCCTCGACATGCTGGATGAAGCGTCCAAAGTACAGGATGCGCGCCATTTCGACAAACGGAAAAAACAGGTGGTCATCGGTCGGGTAGGGAAAGACCAGCTGCATGTCCAGCATGGCGACGAATCCGACCGTCAAACAAATGATCATGGCGGTCACGACCGACTTGCGATAAGACTCGTAATCGCGAACGTAGGGTCGCAACATCAAGACGGTCAGATACTCGCCAAAAAAACCGACGTGGAGCACCCCCTCTTTCAGAAGCGTCCATGGACCCGGCCCCAACACAGGCGCAATCTTGCTGAGATCCATCATCGGGATCGTCATCGGGACCAGAATCGCCGCGATGCCCAGCAACAACAGAACCATAATCAAGTTCGTTCGCCCGAGCACCTCGATCCCATAGTACGCCGGGATGACCATGGCCATCAGCGCCACGATCAACACCACCTGTGTCGGCGTCATAGGAAGAAACACCATGCGGATCTGCTGCATGTCCATCTCCAGATTGATCGTGATATCAGCCATGAGGAGAATAAAAAGGAGCGAACAGATGACAGATCCGATCCACCGGCCGAACGTGTCGTTGATCACATCGGCCAAGTTCTTGTCCTGCGCTTTATGCAGGGGAAGCAACAACAAGATTGCGCCTGCGATCAGACCCTCCGCCACCAAAAGGAGTAGTTCTGCGGCACCGTGGCCCCAGTGAACGAGAATCAAGATCGCTGAATCGAGCCCCTTGCCAAGGACGATGATCGTGAGGATCGCGGTCACCTGGCGCGGAGAGATGTGTCCGTCGCGAATCACGGCTTGGCCTCCTTTTCCGCAGGCGATTGAGCTGCCGAGGGACCCATGAGCCCGGAAAACAGAACCTGAGACTGTGTCTCGAAGCTGTCGTCTTGCAGCGTGTCCGGGTCACTGCCTGCCCGCGGTCGGACGCTCTGTGGGATCGCCCTGTAACCCAGTACGGATTTGCGGAAAAATCCTTCCTCCCTCCGCCGAAATGGGGCAATCGGGGTGAGGTAAGGGATGCCAAACGACTTTAGCCCGGTGAGATACACGACCAACACGCTAAAGAGGGTGGCGATTCCAAAGAACCCGAACAAAAACGCGGACATCGTAAAGATATAGCGCAAGATCCGAAACGCGTAGCCGATCGACTGATTGGGGATGGCGAACGATCCCAGTCCAGTAATCGCGACGATGATGACGACCAGGGGACTGACGAGGTTCGCTTCCACGGCCGACTGGCCCAGAATAAGCGCGCCAACGATGCCGATGGTCGATCCGATGACGTGTGGCACGCGGATGCTGGCCTCGCGAATAAGCTCAAAAGCCACTTCCAATAGCAAGACCTCAACGATGGTCGGAAACGGGAGATTCTGCCGGGATGCCGTCATCGTCAGTAAGATGTCGGACGGGATCATCTCCTGTTGGAAGTTGGTCAGGCTGATGTACAAGGCAGGCAGCATGAGCGAATTGACCATCGCCAGCAATCGGATCAGGCGCAGGAAGTTGGCGTACCAGACACGCAGATTGCGGTCCTCGGCCGTCGTGAACTGCATCCAAAACGTGGCCGGTGCCACCAGGACGATGGGCAGGTTATCGATCAATACCAAGACATGCCCTTCAGTCAGATACCGCGAGGCCATATCCGGTCGTTCGGTGTAAAGAATTGTAGGAAATAGGGATCTCCAGTGATCTTCCAGGTGCTGCTCGATCAGACCCGACGCGCTGATCGGGAGCTCGCCGATGTTGTCGATTCGTCGGTGCACCTCCGCAAGGAGGTCGAGGTTGGTGAGCCCCGAGAAGCTGCAAACGGCCAGGCGCGTGCGGGCCGGATCGCGAAGCGTCGTCATCTCCATGATCAGCTTTGGCGAGCGCACATACCGTCGCAACTGGGCCATCGTCGCCGACAAGTCCTCGGTAAACGCCTCTTGCGATCCGCGCAACACCGTTTCATTGATCGGGGTGGCTACCGATCGGGCAGGGGGATCAAAAAACGTGTAGAGAAGAGCCTGCTCAAAACCACCTAAGAGCACCGTCTTGCCCTCGATCACCGCCTCGGCAAGACGGGCGACGTGGGTTTCGATCTCCGGGTCCACACAAGGCAGGCGCAGCGCCCATTCCTCACAACTCTGTGGCGTATCGGATGTCGCCCGCAGGGGCTTTAACAAGTACGCCTCCAAATCCGCAGTGTTGACGAAACTCGCCGCGTAGATAGCGACAAACAGCTGCCCCCCGCGGGTCATGTGCTGACTGAAGGTGATGTCTGTATTGCGCGGTGCATGAAGCAGCTTGCGCAAGTAGCGGACTTGGCGCTTGAGGTCGCGCGGGAGTGTATGCTGACGGACGGACCCTTCTTCGCAGGTGTCGGGCGACGTAACTCGCCCCCCCGCAGGGTCTTGCATCGCGCGTCGTTCCAGCACGCTCTGAGGGGGCACCGACCCGGCCTTGGACGAGGGGGCACGGGAGGAACCCGGCGACCCCGGCGCGGCCCGGCCTGCTGAGGGGCCGGAGGCCACCTTGCCGTCGGCACCGCGTGCTGCGGGGTCCACGCTCGGACTCAGACTGAAGCCGCGTCGTTGCCAATGCTCGCCTTCGGACAGGTCGACAATCCAATTGAGCATGTCTGCCAACTGGGCCACGGCCCACCACCTCCATTCGTCGCCATTTTTCCCCACTGCATTAAAAGTATGAATCCGCCGGGTCGTCCCCACAGCACATCCGCGAAAGTACGCCGTGGCGACGGCATAGACTCGATATGAGAAGGGGCCGAAGGAGGGGATGGACATGGCAGACGACGATCTTTTGTTTCCAGGCTATCTTGAACAGGGCGCGCCGGGGGCTGCAAAGCCGGGGCCGGGTGGCCACTATCCATACCCGTATCGCTACGCAGGCGCGCGTGCCTACGACGCCGCGACCGCGCTCTGTCAAGGGACGCTGTTCCCATGGCTTGACGACCACTGGCGCCAGCGCACAGACGCAAAGGAAGCCGGTCCGGCCGAACGGGCGACGGCATGACCGACTACCAACGCGAGCTCATGCACGCGCTGCAAGCCAACAGCTTCGCCCTGGTGGAACTGCAACTGTACCTTGACACCCACCCGGACGACGTGGTCGCGACGCGCGACTTCGCGGCCTACGGTCAGCGACAACGGCTTTTGCGTCGCGCCTACGAGCAGGAGTTTGGCCCACTCCAACACTACGGCGAATCGACGGTGACCGCCATCGACCGGTGGGTGTTCGATCCGTGGCCCTGGGAAATCTGATGAACGACAAAAACAGGTGGATGCAACCCCGGAAATGACGGGCGATGCGTTCACCTGTTTTCTTTCGACGCTGACGGCATGGGCACTGCAGTTTCCTACAGGCTCGGTCCCCCACTGATGTAGGCGTTGGCCGGATAGCCGTTGCGCTCCCAGTATCCGAGTTCCCGATCTTTCACGAATTCAACCCGATTGACCCACTTGATTGACTTATAGCCAAACATCTCAGGCACGATGAGCCGCACCGGATACCCTTGCTGCTGTGGCAGCGGATTGCCGTTGATGGCATAGGCCAAGATCACATCCGGCGCCAACTGGTCCAGGCGCAAGCTGTCCGTATAGACCCCGTCTGCTGAGTAGAACGTGACGTATTTGGCGTCGGGATGCGCTCCCGCCAGTTTTTGCAGATCGCGCATGGAGACCCCCGACCACTCCACATCCGGCACCACCCAACCCGTCACACATTGAAAATTGCGTGCGATCCGCGTCACCGGTAACCGCTTGAGGTCGACAAGATCGAGCGTCTTTGGACTGGCGACCATGCCATCGACCGTGAGTTGATAGCTCGTCGCCGAGATCGCTGGATAGTCGCCAGTCACCGTGTAATATTCAGGGAACTGTGGGATCGGGCGCGGCAACTTGCCAAGTGGCAGAGGACCGGATTCGACAGTGGGCGTCCCATCCGTTGCCGGAATGCCCCCGATGGCCAACCAGACGATCGATCCCAGGACGCCCATCGTCGACCATTTGAGAAACGTCCGTCGTTCCCAGGATACGCGCTGCGTCACCCAGCCGCCGCGCTTGCCTACAGAAAAAGCGCGCAGAAGAAAGTGAATCAAAATCCAGCCGCCCATGATATACGCAAAATCGCCATGCAAGGTAAAGGCAAGGGATCGCCACGAAGCGGGAAAAACGGTGATCAACCACAGCGTGATCCCGGTCATCGTAATCGCGGCGATGAGGACCTGGGTCATCGCCCAATCCAGGCGGCGCACCTTTTTCGCCGCGGGCAGTCGCGCGATCAGCGGCAAGAACAGCGCCACAAAAAGAAGAATGCCAAATGTGATGTGCAAGTCATAGAGCAGCGGCAAGATCGGAATCAGGACGGTGTGAACCTCTGGCAAGAAGAGCATCAAACCCGTGATCAGCAAAAACGTGAAGCACGCCAGTGCAAACCAGTGGGTACGCACAAAGATACGCGGCCACTGCCCGTGAGCAAACCAAGTGCGCATCGACTGGTGCCCCTTTCTGTTCTTCAAGCAAATATCTCTTTTCCTAAAGTATACGAGAAAAGAGCGCGCGCGGTTTTGTGTCAATCGACGTTCCGGGCCGAAACTGTAACAGTTTTGCAAAGTTTTCTTGCAGGGATGACCCCTGACAGCGTCGAACTTGATTACTTGTCTAAATACCGCATAATCTCTCACTTCGTGTATAAGGGTGTCGAAACGGTGCAAAAAAAGAAATGGATGGGCGCCACCGCCCTGATTGCGATTTGCATGATCGGTGCGCCGCTTGGTAAAACGTTTGCGGATTCACTGTCTGGAGAAAAGCAGTTGATGGCGCAACTCCAGCAAGAAGCCGTGGCGACGGATCAGTCGATTCAGGTTTTGCACGCCAAGGCGCAGTCGCTCAAGGCACAAGTGCAAAGCGAGCAGCAATCGATGGCCGCGATCCAGACAGCGCTCAGCGAGAATCAAGCGCAGACCGCCGCCGAGGAACGGCAGTTACATAGCCTCGATCGCCATATCGCGCAGACGGAGACGCAGATTCGTCAGACGAAGGCCAGTCTTAGCGTTCAACTGCGGACGATGTACGAAAACGGCAAACAGTCCTATCTCTCCGTGCTCTTTGCATCGACGAGCTGGTCGGACTTTCTCAGCCGCATGGACATGCTGATGTTGATCGCCAAGGCCGATCATCACCTCGAAGACCAGTTCGTCCGACTCCAAAGCGGTCTCAGCACCCAGCGACACGAAGCCTTTAGCGCCTATCAGGGACTCTTGGAAAAACACACGGAGTATACAAACTTGCAGCAAGCGGACAACGCGGTCGCGCAGCAAGAGCAGCAAGCCCTCAACCAGATCAACCAAAACGTCGCGGCCACCACAGCACGCCACGGCATGCTCGAGAGCCAGATCCAACTGACCCAGGCGCAGATTCAAAAGATCCAGCAGGAGACCCAGCAGGCGCAACAGCTCGAAAGCAACGCCAGCTACGTGAACCAACAACGGGCCAACCTTGCCTCCGCAAGCGCCGCCGCCATCATTCAGTATGCAGAAACCTTCATGGGCACCCCCTACGTCTGGGGCGGCACCAGTCCCTCGGGTTTCGATTGCTCCGGATTCACCCAGTACGTCTTTGCCCATTTCGGGGTCTCGATCTACAGAACGTCAGAAGAGCAGTTCGCAGAAGGGGTCCCTGTCGCCACCAACGACCTGCAGCCCGGCGATCTCGTGTTTTTCAGCACATACGCGCCTGGCGCCACCCATGTCGGGATCTATATCGGCAACAACATGATGGTCGACGCACAGGACTATGGCGTGAGCATCGACAACATCTTCAACTCGTACTGGGGACCAAAGTACTTGGGCGCGCGACAGTTCCTCAAGTAACGAACACGCCACGGAGTCCACACCCGTTGGCTCCCCAGGCAAACCAAAAGAGAGGTCCCGCTGATCGCGCGGGACCTCTCTTTTGGTACCCATGCCGTGCCAGTGCCAGATCGCAGAGTCACGGAAAATTGGGTCCGACCGCCGGCGGGATGCCGAATGAGGCACCTGTACTGGGGAGGCCGCCGCGCAAGATCGCCGAGAACATCTCCGGAGGGTACTTGCTCGACCACTGTGGCAGACTGTTCGCCAAGGTGGTGGTGGGATAGCCTTCCCATACAGCCCCCACGACGTTCGGCGTAAACGCGGCCACCCACAGATCGCTGTCCGTATGAGACTGATTCGTGTAGGCGACGGAACCGGTTTTGCCCGCCACCTGATGCCCGGGGACAGCGGCACCTGCGACGATGCCGTTGACCACATTGTTCTCGAGGAGCGCCACCATCTGTGTCGCGGTGGATGGCGACATCACCTGAATCGGGGCGGGATCCGCCGTATAGAGATTCAGGCCGTTGGCACCCACCACACGATCCACGAGATGCGCCGGAATTCGCACGCCGTTGTTGTCAAAGGACGCGTAGGCGTCCGCCAAAATCAGCGGCGAAATGCCCGGAATGACATTGCCCAGGGCGATCGTCAAGTTGTCGTTTGCCGCGCTTTGCAAAGGGATGCCCGCCTTCTCTGCAAAGGCGATGCCCGTTGGAATCCCAATCTGATCCAGGAGCCACACGGCCGGCGAGTTCCAGGATTCCGCGAGCGCGTAGCGCATCGTGACATAGCCGTTGACGGTGTAATGGGATTCCCAGTCGCTGACCGTGTAGCCCGAAAACGTCAGGGAGTTGTTCTTGCCATCCAACAGCGCCGAATTGGCGTTCCACTTACCCGTTTGGATGGCGGGTCCGTAGGCGACCAACGGCTTCATCGCCGAGCCAGGCGATCGTTGGGTCTGCGTGGCGTAGTCAAATCCGCCCTGCGTGTACTGTCCCTGCCGTCCCCCGACCAACGCCTCGATCCCGCCTGTGTGAGGATCCAGAAACACCGCGCTGCCTTCCAGTTGCTCCGTCGCCGTGGACAGGGGCACGGGATAGTAGTTGGTGTTGTTGATCTCGTCATAGGTGGATTGCTGCAACTGCGGATCGATGGACGTGTAGATCGACAGGCCCCCCGTTTGCAGCGCGGATCCCAAGTGCAACGCAGCCATCGACGTGAGCAAGTAGTCGCGCACATAGTCGTCTTGCTGCGGCACCTGCGGCCACAGTGAGCCGCCAGGATTGAGCTCCAAGGGGGCTTGAACCGCATGCTGATACTGCGACTGCGTGATGTAGTTCTGCTCGAGCATGCGCTGCAACACCTCGTTGCGCCGCGCACGCGCAAGCCCAGGATTGACCAAGGGATCATACAGGGAGGGCGCTTGCGGCAGCCCTGCCAAGAGCGCGCACTGTTCCAGCGTCAGCTGGTGCATGTCCGCGGGTTGCACACTGAAGTAGGAATAGGCCGCCGCCGTAATCCCCGTCGCCCCGTTGCCAAAGTACACCCGGTTGAAGTACATGTCGAGGACCTGCGCCTTTGTGAACCGGCGGGCGATCTGCATCGACAATAACAGCTGCTGCAACTTTCGCGTCAATGTCTTCTGATCGCTCAAATAAACAAACTTCGCCAACTGCTGCGTGATCGTACTGGCCCCTTGCGCTTCGTCGCGGTGGGT
>JAPNUJ010000041.1:0-12128 GCA_026627155.1 Bacillota bacterium
CAGCCGGCATGATCGGGGGGGCACTCATGATCCTTTGGGCAATCGATCAATGGCGGACGGGTCATGGCGGTGGCAGTGTGGAACGCTGGTCGCTTTTGCGCGTGCCGTTGATCGGGAAAGCGCTGATCCGCCTCTCCAAGCCCGGCGGCGGCCCTCTCGCGGCGCTCGGCGCCGGGTTCATCCTTGGCTTTCACCCCTGCGGCTTGCTCTTTGCCGTACTCCTGTCCGCTGCGGCGAGCGGGTCCTGGCACAGCGGTTTGCTGACCCTGCTCGCCTTTGGCGTGGGCACGGTCCCCTCGCTGGCGATCGTTGCGACCGCCGGATGGCTGGGACGCAAGCGTTTGACATCGCGTACATTCTCCTACCTTGCCGCCATCTTGATGGGCGCCAGCGGCTTGCTTTTTGCGCTGCGCGGTATGGCGTTCAACGGCTGGATTCCGAGTGTGAACCCATGGCTCTTCTAGTCTGCGACTTGTGTGAACAACCGATCGTCCGACCGGTCCCGGCTGATGGACACACGTTTTGCTGTCACGGATGTCGCGACCTCTGGCGCGTGCTCGGCCCGGAGCAGGTCGCCCTACTGCGCTCGCGACCGGGGATCGAATGGTCGGCATTGACCAGTCAGACGGCGGCGCCGGTCGCTGAGACAGGCCACATTGAGATGACGGCTCTCGCGCTTGATGGCGTCTGGTGTGCGTCTTGTGGAGTCTTGATCGAGCACGTCGTGCGCCGCCTGCCGGGCGTCCTTGCGATGCGCGTCGACGCGGCACGATCAACCGCCGAAGTGACTTTCGATGCGGGCAAGCAGACGACGGACGTCATCTGCGAGGCCATCACCGACCTTGGCTACAAGGCATCCGCGAATCGCGCCCCGGCCGACGACCGCGACGCCGTCGATGCCCCTTTGTGGCGGCGTCTCGCGTGGTCTGCGATCCTGGCCATCATCGTCATGATGTTGAGTATCCCGGTTTGGTTCGGGTACCTTCCCGCTTTTCCGGAACCTCTTCGAATTCTGCTGACGAGCGCACTGTGGGTCCTGTCAACCCCTGTCTTGCTCTGGGGTGGATGGCCGTTTCTGCGTGGGGCGTGGACGTCCATTCGGCACCGCGTCCCCACGATGGATCTGCTCGTGTCCACGGGTGCGGTTGCTGCCTACAGCTACGGAGTGTACGGTGCCCTTACCGCGGGTCGGTATGTGTACTTCGACACCTCCGACATGCTGGTGGTCTTCTTGCTCTTGGGCCGCAGCCTGGAGGCCATCACGCGAAATCAGACCAGTAAACTGATCCGCATGCTGGTCGAGGTCACCGTCAAGGATGCCTGGCGGATAACGGACGAACAAGCGCAACTCGTTCCCGTGACCGACCTGATCCCAGGCGATCAAGTCGAGGTTCGGTCGGGGCAACGAGTTCCGGTGGATGGGGTCGTCCTGTCCGGGGTCTCCACTGTCGACGAGTCGATCCTGACCGGTGAGTCACAACCCGTTGTCAAACGCCCCGACGCATCCGTCTACGCGGGCACCATCAACCACGAGGGACGCCTACGCATTCGCGTCTCGCGCCCGTCGAGCGAGTCTGTGCTCGCCCAGACCGCGTCCTTCGTTCAGTCTGCACAGCTCGGCAGCGCCCGCTTGCGGGCCATCGTCGACCGCGCGTTACACTGGTTTGTCCCCGCTGTCCTGTCAATCGGGGTCTTGACCTTTTTGCTGGCTCTCATCGTGCGTCACAGACCCCCACTGGACGCCATGCTACACGCGGTATCCGTATTTGTCATTGCGTGCCCTTGTGCACTGAGTGTCGCGACTCCGCTGGCGCTTTCGGCAGCCTCTCGCCGCCTTGGCCGAATCGGCATCCTGATCCGCGGGCAAACGGCTCTCGAGCAGCTTCCCCGCGTGGACACCGTTGTCTTTGACAAGACCGGAACCCTCACTGAGGGACGCATGCAGCTGATCAGCATGACGCCAGACGACCCGCGACTCCTTGCCCTGGCCGCCGCCGCCGACTACCCGTCTGAGCATCCCGTAGCCCAAGCCCTCGTGGCAGCGGCCGAAAGTCGCGGCCTCGCACTGGACCCGGCGGAGTCATTTACTTCGGTGACCGGGTGGGGTGTGCGCGCCACAATCCGCGGTATGCTGGTGGAAGTCGGCATGGCAGAGTCTGGCCCACCGGGAGAAGTCACGGAGATGGATGAAGATCGAGCTGGCGTGAACGCCGGACACGGCGATGTCCGCGCCAGGTTCAGCGATGGGCTCGACACTGAGTCCACGATCGGCCTCATCGCGAGGCACGAAACCGGGCAGAGCGATGACCGCTCGACGCCGCAAAGTGGACCGCCGGGTGATCAGTCGGCATCGCAAACGCAAGCGGTCTTGCGCGTCGACGGCATCACGCGCGCGAGTTTTGTCCTGCGTGACCGGATTCGCCATGAATCTGCCGGGGCGCTCGAGCAACTGCGCGACTTGGGCCTAACCCTGCTCATGGCGACGGGAGACGGTGCCGCCAGTGCGCGTCCCGTCGCGTCCGCCCTAGGGCTGACGACGTGGCGGGATCGCCAGAGTCCGGTCGCGAAAGCGGAGTGGATACGCGAGCTGCAGCAGCAAGGGCACCATGTCCTATTTGTCGGCGACGGCGTCAACGATGCACCTGCCCTAGCACAAGCGGATATCGGTCTCGCCGTCGGGTTGCGGGCCGATATCGCTGCACAGGCGGGTGATCTCCTGCAGATTCTGCCGCGCCTCGACACCATCAGCGAGATGCTCGCAATCGGGCGACTGACCACGCGCGTGATTCTCCAAAACTTGGTCTGGGCGATCGCCTACAACGCCATCGCGCTTTGCATCGCAGTCATCGGCGCCACCACGCCGCTGCTCGCGGCACTGGCCATGGTCGTGTCCAGTCTGTTTGTCTTGACCAACTCGCTGCGAATCGTCGATCGTGGTGCCAGTCGTTCAACTTTGCGCGTTGCCTCTGCAGCTCTCTGGACCGGTCTGATCGTGGCCATCGCCTGGTCTGGAATCTGAATAGCGCGGATCAACAAAATGGAGGTCACGAGCGTGGCGCATCTTGGCAATCTCAATCTGTGGCATCCAGAAGTCATCCTGCTGATCGTCCTGCTCGCTGTGCTGTATCGGCAGGGCGTTCAGAATCCACCGAATTGCCAACCGGGGCCCACCCTGACACGCTCCCAGAACGTCGCGTTCGCCCTCGCGTTGGCCGTTCTCTACGTTTCGATCGGCTCCCCGCTGGCCGCCTTCAGTGAAGTCGACAATTTTGCGGCGTACAGTCTGCAGATGGCGCTGATGACCATGATCTTTCCGCGTCTGCTCCTCTACAGCGTGCCGGTCGACCGCCTGAGCGGCTGGACCGACCTTCCCGTCTTCGGGGCCATCTGGCGCGCCCTCACGCATCCTCCTGTTGCTGCGCTCGCCTATAACGTCATCGCGACCCTATTGCTGTTGCCATGGAGTGTCGACACGCTACTCATCGATAATGACGCCCATGCCTTTGGACAAATGCTGCTGATGTTCTTCTCGCTTTGCCTGTGGTGGCCGCTCTCGCGTGGCACACGCAGCGCACCATCGTTGCGTCCGGGCGCCCAACTCCTGTACATCCTCATTTCCTTTAACTTGATGATGCCCGTCGTCGTCGCCCTGCTCGTGACATCCGACTCGACGTTTCACTTACCCACCTGGTATCGCGCTTTTTCGCATCCATCGACGCTCTTTCACATGACGCCGACAGAAGGACAGACAACCGGTGCCCTGATCCTGGCCGCTTTCATGCTAGCCAGTTACGGTCTGCGCGCTCTCCAGGCCTGGCTGCAAATGCGCCAAGCGCGTCCGGTATTGCCCTCGGTTTGAAGGACAAGAAGAGGGTGGCGCTCGGCGCCACCCTCTTCTTGTCCTTCAACGTAAGCTGGTGCGGGTGAAGGGACTCGAACCCCCACGGTCTCCCGCCAGAACCTAAATCTGGTGCGTCTGCCAATTCCGCCACACCCGCATGACTTCCTCGTCCGTACACTATACAGTGTAGTCAAAAGCCAAGTCAAGAAGAGCGTCCCATCGCGACGAGTTGATGCAAATGTTGAAGCATGAAATCCACGGTCGGTTGATCCGTTAAACGACCATTGGCATCAAACTTCTGATTCGCAAACGACACGCAGACCTCGGGCTTGCCCACGGCCCTCACACCGATACTGAACAGGACATCCCGCAAATGGCGTTGCCCCCGCGTGGTTCCAAAGGCACCCAAGGTCGCCCCCATGACTGCGGCTGGCTTGTCATTCAGCGGAGCTCCGGTGCACTGACGTGACAACCACTCGAGCATGTTCTTCATCACCCCGGAGTAGGAGTAGTTATACTCCGGCGTCACAAGAATCACTCCATCAGCTTGACGCACTTGGTTGGCGAGATCCATGACCACCGGCGGCACGTTTCCATCCAGGTCCTGGTTGTAAAACGGAAGTGAACCCAAATCAAAAATATGAACGTCCGCTACATCCGCGAGCAGCCGCTGACACTCACGCAGCAACTGGCTGTTGTACGATTGTTTCCTTAGGCTACCGGAAAAGCCCACCAATTTCACCTTGTCAGCCATCATTCCACCACTTTCTTAAAGTAAGTAACTAGGCATTAGTGTATCGCCCGGCCCTGGAAATGTCAAGTTCGCGTCGAGGGTGGCCTCGGCCGGGCGCCACCGCGGGGATCGTGAGCGGCCAGCGGCAGCGGCAGCCGGGTGGCTTGGGTGGCTTGGGTCAATGCACCTACCTTTTGAGTCTGCACTCTTCCGCTGAAGTGAAGGCTCTCTACGCGTCGATGATACCAGACCCGAACGAGATGGAAATGACCACCTGTGCATTGGTTACTACTGAGGGAACAGCGCGCAAAGGCCTCTGCGTAGGAGCGGCCCGTGGCTAGCAGTTGCCCGACGGGCCGGTCTGGCTGTTCGGGTGGTTCGGGTGGTTCGGGTGGTTCGGGCGGAGAGAGGCCTGCCCACGAAGAATGTACGTTCACGTCGAAAGGTGATTTGATTTCAATCGAGAGATCCTCCCGTTACGAAGGTGAGTAGCAGACATGCGCCTAACCATGGTCTCACGATGACCCACGAGAGTGTCGCCTCAAAGTGAGACTTGCCAAGCCCGGATAGTCTCACTTTGAGGCTGGCGAGACCCGGATAGTCTCAGAGTGAGACTTACGAAGCCAAGATAGTCTCAAAATGAGACTCACCAAGCCCAGGTAGGCTCTAACAGAGACTCGTTACGCCCGAGTGGTGGCTACTGGTGGACATGGAGGGATAGCGCCCATCTGAAAGACGCGGGCCGCTTAGATAGATTCCCCATGATAGAAGTTATTTCTGTATAGTTTTTGTTCATTTTATTTCCTCTCGTTCTAGATTTCGAAAGGGGGGTTGCGACGTAACCCTACGCTTTGGACGCCAATTCTCGTCATCCGCCAGGGTTAATTCAAACCTCTTCGAATACGGGGCCCAGCGCCCCTGTCCAAACGCTAACACCCGCGCCTAAGCAAAGACCCAAAGGTAACGGCATCGACCAAAGACCAAGAGCAAGCGCAGTCGCGCAATTCATCAGGCGGATGGATCATCAGCTTACGTACAATAGAACTCCTGAGCGGCAACGAAAAGCGGGGCTCATGTTGGTGACTGCCGTTCGATAGGATAGAGGTCGCGTTCTAGGGCAGTGTAAGGCCGGACACGGAAAGCGGGCATGGCAGGCCGAGCGCGATGGGCCGGACATGCCAGCCGGCCGCCCCGAGCGGGGGTCTTGTTTTCTAGCTTGTGCCCTTCTTTTCCTTACAAAAGCCGAAATGCCGCCCACAACATTCGGTCATCTCGGACGCCCGCTATAGCCCACTCCAAAACAAAAAAACCGCGCAGCGCGCGGTGTTCTTTGGTGAGCCATGATGGACTCGAACCATCGACACCCTGATTAAAAGTCAGGTGCTCTACCGACTGAGCTAATGGCTCATAATGACTTGGCTGGGGAGGAAGGGATCGAACCTTCGAATGACGGAGTCAAAGTCCGTTGCCTTACCACTTGGCTACTCCCCAACTGGGGTGAACGATGGGGATCGAACCCACGAGTGCCGGAGCCACAATCCGGTGCGTTAACCACTTCGCCACGTCCACCATAGCTGCGTCAAAACCTAGGAACGATTGGCAGGGGCGGCAGGATTCGAACCCACGACATGCGGTTTTGGAGACCGCCGTTCTACCAGCTGAACTACGCCCCTGCGACAATATGCCGCCGAAATTCAACGCTTTTAGAGTATACATTGGCCCCCGAAGCAAAGTCAAGTTGACACGGCTGACTGCCGCAGGGAGTGCGGCTCTCCCGCGGCTGGGGGTGCCTGTTCCCGCGCCTAAGACGCTGCCCATGACCGTGGCCGTGTGGCTGCTCGATCCCCCCGTTTGAACATCATTTGTGTCGGCGGACTCCCCGCGCAATATTACAAGTTCACTACAGGGTCAGACATTTATTGACGCAATTCGGACAATCTCACTATAATGAGGATGCGTTATTGTCCATCGTTCCTTGGGGAGGCCACTCAGTTGCTCGTTTTTGTCTCGGCGGCTGTCATATCGTTCCTTACCGTTTTTGCCCTTATCCCCGCGATGCGACGCGTGGCTCTTCGCACAGGATTTGTGGACATGCCAACCGAACGCAAAGCCCATAAGGAACCGTTGCCGATGCTCGGAGGAGCTGGCATGTTCATCGGATTTATGGTCTCGACTTTACTCGTTCGGCACTTCGTCCTCCGTGATCCGAACAGTTCGGACCGTGAGTTCCAAGGTTTGCTCATCGGTGCCTTTCTGATGTTTGCCGTAGGCATGGTCGATGATTACGCAAAAACACGCCGAAGGGACTTCCCGGCCTGGCCCAAGTTTCTCGCCCAAGTTCTCGCCGCCGCCGTCCTCGTCTACAGCGGGGTCTCGATTCACGGCATTGAAGATCCCATTCACGGGACATACTACATCACTTTTTCTTCTTGGCTCTCTGACCTCCTCACGATCCTCTGGGTGGTTGGCATCGTCAATGTGTTCAACTTTCTCGATGGACTCGACGGGTTGGCTGGCGGGATCGCAGCCATGTCCGCAACCACTCTGCTGATCATCTCGAGTATCAAGGGAGACGCCGCGTCTGCGATCTCAGCCGCGGCTGTAATTGGCGTTGCTTTGGCCTTCTTGCGTTATAACTTCTATCCCGCCCGCATCATTATGGGGGACGCGGGTTCCACGTTTATCGGCTATGTCCTCGCTGCGATTGCGGTGATGGGTGCTTTTAAATCGGCCACCGTCATCTCCATCTTTGTTCCCATCCTGGCCCTCGGCGTGCCGATCTTCGACGCCATTTTCGTGGTCGCGAGGCGAATGATCGAGAAGCGACCCGTGTACAAGGCGGATCGCAGTCACAGCCATTATCGACTCATGGCATCCGGTCTATCGCAGATTCAAACAGTGAGCGTCCTGTACCTTGTGGCATTGGGGTTTTCCCTGGTATCCATCGCGATAGCGATCGTGTACCGCTGACTCCAATGAAATGATGCTGGCCCACGTCTAACCACCCCTTACGAGGCTCCATGGCCTCTTCAGGGTTTTTTGACGGGAACGCGAAGGGAATCCATTGCATTGCATTACCTGACCTCAAGTCCGAGGGTTTCGTCGGCCAAACGAGGCCGCGGCACACGCCCTGCCGCTCCCCATGCCAGCGAGATGGAGACAAGCCCCAGGGCGAAGACCAGGGACATGATCAACGAATCAACGTTGCTCGCGCTCAGGATGAAGAGCAATCCGCAAAAACTGGCTGCACACACGCATAAGAATCCGAGCCACGACAACACGATCAAGGTCGCGATCCGCGTCCGCCACGCTGCACGCAACGCCAACAGAGTGACGATGCCAAGGAGCACGCCGCAAATCGCATGCAACCGAAGTGGCCAAGGCGAGTGGTGCCCAGCCCAGGCAGCAGCTCTCAGGAGCGCCGTACCAAGCCCTACAGCTCGAGGTTGCGCCACATCCGTCGGGATGACCGTCCACAGGTTGACCACCATACCGAGCGCAAATTGCACCCACAGCAAAATCCAGATGGCTGCCAGCCAACGGCGCATGGCCAACACCGACAAGAGTCCCGATCGCTGCACGGAATTCGCCTCTTTCTGTGCAAAGTCTAACGACTCTATAGTAACCGATCTCCGCAAGATTGACAGTATGCAAATTCTCCTTGTCTGACTCTCTGGTCAAACCATGATGTGTACAGTATAGTAGACAGATACTGTGAGCCGTCCTGTTCGAGCCACACAACAACGGACGTGACCTCTCTACGACGGGGAAGTGAACTGATTGCCCACCATGCGTTCCACAGTCAACCTCGCCGCGGCCGGCCTCTTCAGCGTCACCGTCTTGGCGGTCAGCGCCTTTGGCGTGGGACCCCTTCCACCTGTAGGCTCACTCCTTAATCCGTCCACAGGCGTCTGGACGATCGCATCCGCAGCGCAGACGCCAAAGCCCGAGACGCTATCCCTGACCGGACTTGAGGATCCCGTCAAGATCCTGTTTGCCAAGGATGGTAGCGCCTACATCAAAGCCTCTACGGCCCACGATCTATTTTTTTCGATTGGTTACCTGGAAGCCAAGTTCCGCTTGTTTCAAATGGACTTGATGCGCCGCCAGGGCGAAGGGTTGCTATCGCAGGTGGTCGGCCCAGCGGCCTTGTCGTCAGACGCGTTTGAAGACACGCTGGGCTTGTCGCGCACGGCCGTCAACGAGTGGTTGCAGATGCGGCCGGACACGTCTGCCTACAACGCCCTCACGGCCTTTTGTGCGGGCGTGAATGCGCGGATCAGCCGGGATGAGACCACCCACTCACTTCCCTACATGTTCAAACTGCTGAATTACCAACCAGCCCCTTGGACCCCTGTCGATACCCTCGTCGTACAAGGCGATCTGACGCAGACACTGGACCTGTCGTCTGCCCCCATCGATTACGCGTTGCTTGTTCGGTCCCTGGGATACAAGCGGACGATGGACTGGTTTCCGGTACTTCCGAAAGACGTTCAGCATCCTTACGACCAGGGACCCTATGCGACGGGACCCCTGACTCCGATTTCCGTGACGCAGACGGTCACCTCTCAGGAAGCCGAGGCCGCCAACTCGCTCGCACACGAGATCGAGCAACTCCCCACCGGCATCATGCACAAGTTTTCAGACAGCAACAACTGGGCCGTTGCTGGTTTTCGCACAGCCTCTGGCAAGCCCTTGATGGCAGGTGACCCTCATCTCAATCAGACGTTGCCCTCCGTGTGGTATCAGATCACTGGCCAAGCTCCAGGCTACGATTTTAGCGGCGTCACCGTGCCTGGACTTCCGATCATCCTCATCGGCCACAATCAAAACATTAGCTGGAGTCTCACAGATGTGCAGAACCAGTCCACGTTGTTCTACAAGGAGACAACCAGCGCCAGACATCCGGGACGATACCTGCACGATGGACAGTGGGTTCCGTACCAGACGATCACCTATCGCATTCCCGTCAAGGGACAAGCGGATCGCGTCGTGCCCGTCCAACTGGCAGCCCAAGGGCCTGTCATGACGAGCAATGGAATGAGCTTGGCCATGGACTGGATGGGCAATGTCCCATCGCCTGATCTGCAGAGCCTGCTTGACCTCGTGAAAGCGAGCAATTTTTCACAGTTCCAGGCGGCGCTCAGTCACTGGTACGCGCCGACGCAAAACTTCATCTATGCAGATCGCTCTGGACATATCGGGATGATTTCTGCCGGCTATTACCCCATTGTGAAGGCAGCCGATCCGTGGCTTCCTCTCCCTGGTACAGGCGTAGCAGATGTCGTGGGAAGCATCCCCTACAGTGCCGTACCCTCAGTCTATGATCCTGGCAGCGGGATTGTCTTTAGCGCCAATCAGCGCGAGGTGGGACCCGGTTATCCTTACTATATCGGCACGACAGACGACGGTTTCTCGAACGGCTATCGTGCCGACGAGATTTATCGCACGCTCAGTCACGCTCATGGCCTGACCGTAACGGACATGGAGCACTTGCAAAACGACACGCGTGACGACCTCGCCGGGCGCATCGTACCCGTTCTGCTTCACGCACTCGATACCGCCCCTCTAACGAAAGAGGAACGCACCGTGATGGCGTCACTGCGCCAATGGCATGACCACATGCGGGTCAATTCAGTCAGTGCAAGCGTCTGGTGGACGTTTTGGACGCAGTACTTGCAAGACACATTCGGTCCGTGGTGGACTGCCGATCATGTGGATGTCGCCGCCGACAGCGACCTGGCGATCAGCCCGAATCAGCCCTCACTGGACGAGGACTTGGAGTACTGGACGCTGTATGATCCTGCAAATTCCGCATTTGACCAGCCTAACGGGACGAAACGGACATCCACGCAAGTGATGCAAACCGCGTTTGGGCAAACCGTCAACCAACTTCAAAAACAACTGGGATCCTCCGTGGCTACGTGGACTTGGGGACGCCTGCACAGTCGCGAATTCCCATCCTTGACGCAGGCACCTGCACTGGGCTACGGACCACGAGCCAGTGGTGGCGACGAGTGGACGGTCGACGCAGCCGACGGGTACCCGATTTCCGAGGCAGGACCCAGTTGGCGGTTCATCATGAACTGGGCCAATGGCAAGAGTTACGGTGTCTATCCAGGCGGCCAAAGCGAAAACCCGCTATCACCTTGGTATGCCGATCAAATCAACGCCTGGTGGAACGGACTGTACATTCCAATGTGGTCACGATCAGAGGTCCGTACCCAACCCGGGACGGTAGCATGGAGACTCGATCCAGAAGAAAAGTGATAAATGGAGATGAACCAATTCATGAACCCCAACCCGTCCGTCCTTGCCCGCTCCGTCACTGCGCACGAGCGCGACCGCATGCCGAAAAAACGAGTCCCGACCATGCTGCTGTTTCTGCGCATCGCCCTGATCACCGTTTTGGCCGCCGTGGCAAACACCTACGGGGCGTGGTACGGGACGTGGATCGTGGCTCTGCTGAGCGCGCTTGTCTTGCCGAAGCGGGCCGTCGCAGTCGCTGCTCTTGCAGGCGCCTTCGGATGGGGTCTTCCGTTGTTGGTAACGCCGAATCTGCTACGCGCGGCCGGCGTCGTGGTTGACGTGATGGGGATCGGCACCTCGGGCACTGTGCTTCTGGCGCTGACGATTGTTTGGGGGGCAGTGCTCGGCGTTTGCGGCGCCTGGGCCGGCATCGCCTTGCGCCGTCTGTGGGCGCGATGAGAACGCTACGGGGCGCTGATCTGCGTGATCAACGCCCCCGCAAGTCGGTGCCAGTCTCTTTCTGCACTTGACCCCTGTCAACGCATCGAGGCAGGGACAAACGTCATCTAAAGTGCCTTGTCATCCACGGCATCCAACCACTGTCGAATCGGTGGAATCACGGACTCGACAGTCCCTTCGGCAAATGGTGACCGCAGACGCGCGATGTCGACCAGCTCCAAGAAGGACCGACTTCCCCCCGCCTTGCACAGCGCCACATAGTCGGACCAGGCCGCCTCGCGATTCTCGTTCATCCGCTTCCAGAACTGCAAGGCGCAAACCTGCGCCAACGTGTAGTCGATATAGTAAAACGGGGACGAGAAGATGTGTCCCTGCTGATGCCAGAATGCGCCCCGGTCCAGATGCTCAAAGCCCGTGTAGTCGCGGTGTGGCAAATACTTGCGCTCGATCGCCCGCCAGGCCGCTTTGCGCTCCGATGGCGTGGCGTCGGGATGTTCGTAGACAAAGTGCTGGAACTCATCCACCGACACGCCGTAAGGCAAGAACACCAGCGTGCCTGCCAAGTGAGAGAATTTATACTTTTCTGTGTCAGAACCAAAAAACAGGTCCATCCACGGCCACGTGAAGAATTCCATGCTCATCGAGTGAATCTCGGCAGACTCCATCGTCGGCCAGAGGTACTCCGGGACCTTGTACCCGCGGCTGCTAAAGACCTGAAACGCGTGCCCCGCCTCATGCGTGAGCACGTCGATGTCGCCTGAAGTCCCGTTGAAGTTCGAGAAGATAAAAGGCGATGCGTGCTCCTCTATGTAAGTGCAGTACCCGCCACCACGCTTGCCCGGTTTG
>JAPNUJ010000041.1:12138-21350 GCA_026627155.1 Bacillota bacterium
CCGGTTTGCTCACTAGGTCCATGAGTTCATGGTCCCGCATGAACTCAAAGAATTGCTCCGTCTCGGGAGACAGTTCCTTGTACATCCGAGCGCCCGCTCCCAAGATAAAATCCGCATCACCTTGCGGCATGGCGTTGCCGGTCAAGTACTGCAGGCTCTCATCATAGTACCGCAGTTGGTCGACGCCGATCCGTTTCCGTTGCCTCTCTTTGAGCTTGGTCACCAACGGCACCACGGAGATCAGCACTTGTTCTCTGTAGCCGGAGACCAGTTCAGGTCCATAGTCCGTTCGGCCCATGCGCAAGTAGCCCAGTTCCACGAAGTTGGGAAACCCGAGTTTGTGAGCAATGTCAGTACGAACGCGCACCAGGTCATCGTAGATGCGGTCCAGTTGCGCCTCGTTCTCTTTCATAAAAGCGGCACGCGCCTCATACGCCCGTTTGCACATATCCCGGTCCTTCGATTGCTGAAATGGGCTAAGCTGTGCCAAGGTACGCTCCTCCCCCTCGAAGAGGATGCGAGCAGACGACATCAGCTTCCCGTACTCGGTGGTCAGGCGGTTTTCGTGCTTCAAATCCTCAAGAACCACATCGGAAAAGGTCCGCAAGCGCACTTGTGCCAGCTTGAACAAGTGCGGGCCGAGATGCGCCTCCAATGCATCGCGAAACGGAGACGACAAGAGAATCTGATAAAAATGGTTGGAGAATTTCTGGACGATCGGACCGACCTCGTCGTAGTAGGCCTGCTCGGCCTCATAAAACTCATCCGCTGTGTCGATACTATGGCGAATGCTGGCGATCGTCCGCATGGATGCAAATTCGCTCCGCAATTTGTTGATACCGGCCACCATGTCGAGTTGCTCTTGCGCACTTTGGGAGGCGGCGAATGCATCGATTAGCGCCGTCATGTGCTTCTCGTAGTCCGAGATCTCCGGACGTTCGTAGGGAAATTCCGTGAATTTCATAGACGATCAAAACCCTCCCGGAACGGAATGGATTGCCCCTATCCAGAATAACGGCGCAGCCGATTATTCTTCTCGTTGACGGTGGCGCGAAAGCGCCATGTCACCGTCTATCCAGAATAACGGCGCAGCCGATTATTCTTCTCGTTGACGGTGGCGCGAAAGCGCCATGTCACCGTCTCTATTCTCTCACCAACCCGTCCCCTGCACAACCACAGGAAAGCGCATCCGTGGAGTCGCTCCAAGACTCGTTGACAGTACGCTTTACAGCTCCGCCTTGTCTGTGGTGGATGCCACGGCCCCCGACGCCCACTTGTGCAACCAGCGTTTGATGAACCAGATGATCAGGAAGACGAGGACCACACCAGCCATGGCCCATGGGCCGATCGTCGTCCAGTGTGTGCGGATGGCCTGCCACACCGATACGATCAAACCGCCGGCCAGAACAAAGCTCGCCGTCCAGACAAAAGAAGAAATCAGGATCACGGGGATAAAGACCCGTAACGGGGTGCGATTCATACCGGCCACATAGGGAACAATATCGCGAACAAAGGCAATGTAACGCGATACCGCGAGGGTCAGGATCGTATAGCGCAGGAACAAATGCTCACTTTGCGCCAAGCGTTCGGGCGTAAGCCAGACGTATTTGCCGTAACGAAGGAGAAAGGGGCGTCCGAGCAAGCGACCGATGGCATAGGCCACCATCGCACCAGTGAACGTCCCTAGCGATGTCGCAAGAATCACAGGCCACAGATGCAGATGATAGGCAGGATCTTTCATCAAGACACCGGTCGTCGTCAACTCGGTCTCGCCCGGCACGATCAAGATCAGGTACTCGAGAGCCAACAACACGAACAGACCCATATAACGGTACGTCTCAATCACATGAAGCATAGGCATTCGCAAGCCTCCCAGACGGGCATCCTCTGATCATGAACCAAGAGGCTGACATCTGTCTGAAGGTGCCGCAGGACGCCCCTTGTTACACAGGGCGACGAGGGACACTGCCAAAGGGACGCGCGTACACGAACTCTTCGCTGAGTTCATCAAGGCGAGTGAGGACGTCGGGGGACAACGACAGCTCGACGGCCGCGCAATTGTCATCGATCTGCGACTCACGCGTTGCCCCTGCGATCACTGTGCTGACACTTGGACGATGCATCAGCCAAGCCAATGACAAAGCGGTCGCCGTCGTACCGAGTTCCAGCGCCAGAGTGGCGACCTGCTCGCCCATGCGCAATCGGGCTTCATCCATGCGCTGCGCAAAGTTCGGGTTCTTCTCGAGCAGCGAGCCGGAAGGAATCGCCCCACCTGCGTATTTTCCAGTCAAGATGCCCCCGGCCAGAGGAAAGTAGGGAATCACACCCACACCGTATTGTTCACAAAAAGGGATTAGTTCCCTTTCGATCCCGCGATCCACGAGCGAGTAGCCCGGTTGAACGGACACATAGGGCGCAAGCCCCAGGCGATGGCTGATGTCGAGGGCGCGCAACAGTTGCCAAGAGGCAAAATTGGAGGCGCCTATGTAACGGACCTTCCCTGCGCGGACCAAGTCATCGAGCGCCCGTAAGGTCTCTTCCTGGGGCGTCGCCGGATCGAACGTGTGAATCTGGTACAAGTCGATGTAATCGGTGCGCAACCGCCGCAAACTCTGCTCCACTTCGGATACGATATGCTGTCGCGACGAGCCGCGGTCGTTCGGACCCTCTCCCCGCTTCATCCCGACTTTTGTGGCGATGATCACCTCGTGCCGGCGCCCGACGAATGCCTCGCCGATGATCTCTTCCGAGCGCGCATTGGTGTACACGTTCGCCGTGTCGATAAACGTCAGCCCGACGGAGACCGCGTGATGCAAGACCCGAATCGACGTCTCCTGGTCGGCGCGGCCACCAAACGCATTGGCGCCGAGGCCGAGCACAGACACGCTCAGACCACTCTTGCCCAAATGCCGATATTTCACGATGTGCCACCCCCTGTTTTCGCGTCCGCAGTTCGCGAAACGGCGTACCTTCTCAGTATACCTCAGCGCCGGTGCAAGTGCGCCTCCTGCGTCCTGGCGGCCTGCAACGTCCTCAAGCGCCTTGACCGTCTCCTACGCTTCGCAGGCAAGCTGTCCCCAGCGGACACGCCCCTCACTTCAGTCCCGTAACTCCACCCCGAGCGATCGACCCAGGTCTTGCAATTCCCTGACCACCGTCTCAGTCAGCGGGATACCAGCTGCCGCCCGCTCCCGCAGCGTTCGAGCACGGCGCTCTCCGGGCAACAGGATCTCGTCCACGTCAGGAACCCTGCGAACAGCCTTGATGTCGGCTCGCAGCTGCGCCGTCAGACTCAGCCAGTCCTCCCACTCGATAAACCGGCGTACGTCGAGCGCGATCAAAAAGTGACTCATCCCAATCGGTTCGGCACGCTCGTCGTACATGTACCCGACGTCGGGTCCCCACGGCGATGCCGTAAGGACTGCGCATAAGAGTTCCACAGCAAGGGCCAGTGCATACCCCTTCGGCCCGGCTGCTGGAAGCAGGGTGCCCGCCAGGGCGCGCACGGCACTGGTAGTTGGAAGCCCGTCCGCGTCGAGGGCCAACCCCTCGGCAATCGGTTTCCCATCGCGCGCGGCCGCGATCACTCGACCGCGGGCCACGACGCTGGTCGACAGGTCAATCTCGATCGGGTCGCCCGAGGCAGGGAACGAAAACGCCATCGGGTTCGTCCCGAAAAAAGGGGCGCTTCCCCCTGTCGGGGGCATGGCGCTCGGCGTGTTGGACAGGGCGATGCCAATCATCTGCTCTTGTACCGCCATATCCGTATAACAGGACGCCATCCCAAAATGTGTGCTGTTTTTAACGGATACTGCCCCAACGCCGAAATCACGCGCGAGGCCCATTGCCACATTCATGGCCTCTGCCGCTATAAAGGGCCCCAGCCCATGCTGGCCATCGACTTGTGCCGTCGCGCCAGACACCTGCACACTCAGCTCGGCCGTTGCATGGAAGCGGCCACTGCGCAGGTTCTTGGCATACACAGGCAGTCGGCTGACTCCATGACTGTCGATCCCGCGCAGATCAGCGGCGACCAGTGCGCGGGCCGTCCTGTGGGCGGCCGCGGACGGCACCAGCAGCGCCTCAAGAACCTTGCATACGAATGTCTCCAATTGTGTTTCCGATAGAAGCACGCGCGCCCCTCCTCCCGTTGCCCGTTGGCTTCAGGCCCTACGTGAATACTGTACCACGCAAAAGAGGAGCTTTCTCGCAGCAATTCCCCCAAATTCCGAACAACGAGTCGAGCGCAACACCCGAATTCGGCTCGGCATCTATTGCAATGTTGTGAGCACACGTTATAATGTATAATACAAACCGGGAAAGTAGGAATTAACGTGAACAGTGCAGAACTCGTTCCATACCCCCTCGTACGCACGAACCAGTCGGCCATTGTCGTTTGCGTCCTCTTGTCGGCCATTACAGGGTCCGGGATGTGGCTACTCATCCCCTTGCTGGCTGGCCTCTCTGGATTCCTCGTTGGAGTCAACCCCATTCTGTTCGGAGCCCGTCTGTTCCTGCGTCGTCCCCCGTCCACGTATGCCGGAGAAGACCGCGGTCAGATGCGATTTAACCAATCCATCGCCGTCACCTTGCTTTCGGCTGGTTTTGTCTCCTACCTGGCCCACTGGTACCTGTTCGCGTACCTTGCGACAGCATTGGTGGCGATCGCCGCCGTGGTCGCGATGAGTGGTTTTTGTGTCGGCTGCTTCATCCGTTACCAGTGGGGACAGTATCGCTATAGAAGGAACCGTGACCTGCTGAAAGACTGAGGCCTCTCCTACGAATCCGCAATTCATGGTACACTTGACGCGCACAAGTGAACCTACAGGAGTGGCCCCAGATGCTGACCGACTCACAACCGAAGCAAGAGACGCGCCAAGTTCGTCGCACATTTGCCATCATCTCGCACCCCGACGCCGGCAAGACAACCCTCACGGAGAAACTGTTGCTCTTTGGCGGCGCCATCCGCGAAGCCGGGGCTGTCAAAGGCAAGAAGGCAAGGCGCCACGCGACATCAGACTGGATGGAGATCGAAAAACAACGCGGAATCTCCGTGACCTCCACCGTGCTCCAGTTCGTCTACCGCAATCAGCACATCAACATCCTCGACACCCCAGGGCACGAGGACTTCAGTGAAGACACATTTCGGACGCTGACGGCGGCAGACAGTGCGGTCATGCTCATCGATGCGGCAAAGGGCGTGGAACCACAAACGATTAAGCTGTTTGAGGTCTGCCGAATGCGCGGAATCCCCATCTTCACCTTCATCAACAAACTGGATCGCGAGGGCAAACCGCCACTGGAACTCCTTGAGGAGATCGAGCGCGTCCTTGGCATCCGGTCCTGTCCCATGAACTGGCCAATCGGCATGGGCGGGGACTTTCGCGGGATCTACAATCGCATGGACGCACGGTTTGAACGGTACATCGACCGATCTGAGGAGACGGTCAGCCTGGCGGCTGGCGACATCGAAGACAGCCGGCTGCGCGAGGCGCTCGGCTTGACCCTGCACGAACGGCTGAAGGAAGAGGTGATGTTGCTCGATATCGCGGGCGATCCATTTGATGAGGACCTCGTGGCCTCGGGTCGTCTGACGCCCGTGTACTTTGGGAGCGCCATCGCCAATTTTGGGGTCGAGACGTTTCTCAATCAGTTCATCGAACTCGCTCCCACCCCGGGGCGCCGCAAGACCGATCAGGGGGAGACCGACCCGCGCGACCCCTCGTTTTCCGGGTTTGTGTTCAAGATTCAAGCCAACATGAACCCGGCACACCGCGATCGCGTCGCGTTTGTGCGGATTTGTTCAGGACGTTTTGAACGGGGCATGAACGTCACGCACGTCCGCACTGGGAAACGGGTGAATCTGGCCCAGCCACAGCAGTTTTTCGGGCAAGGGCGAGAGATCATCGACGAGGCCTACCCTGGCGATATCATCGGCCTCTTCGACCCCGGACTCTTTCGCATTGGCGACACGCTGTGCGAGGAAGGTGCCTTCTCTTTCGAGCCGTTGCCGCTGTTCTCTCCTGAGCACTTTGCGCGCGTGGCGGTGAAGAGCACGCTTAAGTACAAACAATTTCACAAAGGGATCGAACAATTGACCCAAGAGGGTGCGATTCAGGTCTTCAGACAGGTGAACCGTACGGAGGATTTGTTACTGGGAGCCGTGGGCCAACTCCAGTTTGAAGTCTTCGCTTACCGGATGAAAGCCGAATACGGTGCAGAGGTGGATTTGTCGCCGATGCCGTACTCCCTCGCTCGTTGGGTGGAGTTCCCTGACATGAATGCCTTCCAGTATGATCGCTACACCAACCTGTTAGTCAAAGACCAGGATGAACGGTGGGTGATTCTCTGTCCCAATGAGTTCTCCTTGCGCTGGATGAACGAGAAGAACCCTGGAATTGTGCTCCACAAGACCTCGGCGGGACTCTGACCCCCACCCACAATCTCTCCCGCACAACCACAAAAGAGGGACTTGGGCCGAAGTTCGACTTGGCCCAAGTCCCTCTTTAGCGCTTTCCCATCAAGGTGCGCTTATGACATCGGTGGCGCTGGGGGAGTTGGCGGCATACCCGGCATGCCCGGCATCATCGGTCCGGGCGACGACGAGGAACTCCCTGTATTCGGATTGATGCCGACGTTGCTACCGACGGCGGCCGCGATTTGCGACTGTGAAGGGAGCGCATACGGTCCGTCCGATGCCCCGTTAAAGTTGTTGGCCGACAAGAAGGGAATGAGTGCCTGAGCCACGACCGCGACCGAGGTGCCATCCGCTTCTTCAAGGAGCAAGTTGTTCGGGACTTTCAGTGAAGTGAAGTCCGTCAAGATCTGGCGGCCAAGCACTCTATGCTCTGCCTCGACACCCATGATCTCCCCTGCGACCTGCGCCAGGTCAGACCGTCCCTGAGACCCGAACTGGTAGATAGCCGCCAGATAGGCTTCAATGAAGGCGGTTTCCAGTGCATTCAACACAGCAAGAAAGTTGTTGTCGTTCGCAAATGTCCCCTGTGGGAAGTAGAACATCGGGTTCGGACCGGCCACCGAGACGCCACCGGCATCGGCGAGCAACTGCGCGTGAAAGTTCTCTGCATCGAGTGCGGCTTGCAGATAGGGAATGTTGCCGCTGTTGGTCGACTGCGGCAAGGTCGCCGTGGAGTTGATGCCCAGATAATAGAACGTGGTGGCCAACTGTTCTGCCGTCAGCGCGAGTCCCAAGATCTGCGGGATCGGCTCAAACGGCCCACCGGTTGCCGCGAACGCCGGTCCCGATGCGCCGAGCAGCGGTTCTGCCATGACCCCGAGCGCCATGGTCGCGCCCACAATTCCGGTCTTCTTCAAAAAATCCCGACGGCTGGTTCTTTTCTGTTCAATGCTCACCCATCTCACCCCTGGTCGATAGTATGGAGGCTTGCCTCATAAGAGACTACGTCGCAGGGGCGAGAATGGATCATGACGTCAACTGAATTCAAAAAAGACGCATCTGCGAAACTGAGGCTGTCTTGGACGCGCGTTTCTCCTCACACCAGGTTCACCTCAAATCGTGCAATCGACCACCAGTTCCCGGACGCCCCAGTCTCAACGACCTTGATGAAGCGCGCATGCTGGGTTGCAAAGTCAATGGTCTCAGGTGACCCGAGTCCCACCCCTTGCGCGATGGGCCGCCCCCACTTGCGACCATTGTCCGACACGAACACTTGATAGCCACGAGCATAGTCCCCCGTGCTCGCCCCCGAGTCCAGGACAATCTGGTTGAACGTCTGAGCCGAAACCATATCGACCTCATACCATTCGCCCGGGGCTTGCGCCTGCCCTGTACTGAAGCGTGAACCCGGAGGCCCGTCCACGGCGTTACTCGGCACGTCTCCGTTGTCATTCGACGACGCGGTCGCGATCCAGTTCAAGCTGGGAAGCTGGCGGATGACAGGAATGGTCACAACGTTGCTTTGCGGCCCTGCTGCATCCACTACCACCGTGGCCTTGCCCACCGAAGTCGCCGAGGGCGCGCGGAACACAATCTCCCCGCCATCCCACGACAACACCGCCGCCGCCCGACCGCTGACCAGCACCTTGGAGGATGGCATGCGACGACCAAATCCGGAACCATACAGCGTCATCGTTCCTCCTGAGGTCAACGGTCCCACACTCTCGGCTCCTATGAAGGGGCCACCCTGCTCCATCGTCCCGTCCCACGTGAACGTCGCCGCAGCGCCGGCAGCCAAAGAGGTCGTGAACTGACGATCACCCCAAGCCACCCGGAAGGGCTGTGTAGCCGGGCCACCGTTGTACGCGATCAGCACAGTCTGCCCACTGGGGTTGACAAAGGCGACATCTTGCAGCTGACCCACCCCCGCCGAGCTCGAAGCCACGCGGTGAGCGCCATACCGCACAAAGTCGCTTGCCTGGGCCAAGGCGTAAAAATCCACAGTCTTGGTAAAGGTGTGCGTGGCGGGCTGGATGGTGACCACTCCCCGGCAGTCCGTGCATCCGTTATTGGTCGGTCCATCCTGCGGATCCAGTGCGAGGTTCCAAAGAATGATGCCCTGCGCATAGTTCCTCGTGCTGCCGATGATCAGTTGTTGCATATCATCGGCAAATGCATTTTGCGTGCCGCCCTGCCAAGCCCCCCCTGACGCCTCCGTCACAAAGGTGCTCTTGGCCGGAAATTCATCGTGAACGACCGTCATCGCGGACGGGTCACCCGCATACCAGTGCCATGCAGTGCCCGCCACATCCTTGTAGGCGACGGGATTTTGCAGGATCGCCTCTGGATAAGACGGGGTGTCCCAGTTGTGATCATAGCCGAGAATCTGCGTGGGCAGTCCGGCTCTCTTCAGAGCAGGACCCAAGTCATCCGCGATGAATTGCGTCTCCTGCGTCACCGGCATCAACATGCCAGGGTACGTCGACGTGTCGTTGAGCGGCTCATTTTGCACGGTGACATACTTGACCGGCACACCCTGCGCCCGATACGCTTCCAGGAACTTCACAAAGTATTCCGCCAATGCAGGCTCAAACTGCGGCAACAGGCTGCCGCCGTTCATCGAGTCCGTGTCCTTCATCCATGCCGGCGGACTCCATGGCGTCGCCACGACGGTCATGTGGGGTTGCAGCCGCAAGATGGAGCGCAACTCGGGGAGGATATACGCCTCATCATGGGCGATGGAAAAATGCTGTAAAGACGGATCCGTCTTCCCTGGCGGCATGTCGTCATACGA
>JAPNUJ010000041.1:21360-23355 GCA_026627155.1 Bacillota bacterium
TGCGCAGCAAGGAGGCCTGGCCACTCGCTGTCAAATCGTGTGCGATCAACCACGCCGAAGAGTCGGTCAGCGCCGCGCCAAACCCGGTCATCTCCTGATCGATCTTTTGACTGGCGACGACGACAGTAGGCAGCGCAGACACATCCCGCACCAGTGGCGTGAACGTCAGGTTTGGCTGTTTCACGAGCCACGTTCCGGTCGCCGGGTCTGTCATCCAGACATTCACCGTAGACGCGGTCAGCACAGTCGAACTCCCGGTTCTCGCAGGCACCACCGCGGGATCCTGAAAACCCCAAGCTAAAACTGAGAAAGCGAACAAACACGATAGACCCGCCACAACCCTACGACGCATTCGAAGTCACTCCCTTATCCCATCACACGGGATCTTCAACGATTCTGACGACGGAATTCAGTGGGCGTCAAATTAAAACGCTCGACAAATACCCGATAAAAATACGAGTAACTCTGGAATCCACAGTCCAGCGATACGTCCTCAAGACGGGTGTCATCGAGAACCATTCTCTGCCGCGCAATGTTGAGTTTGATATCCAGCGCATACTGCACCACGGTCAGCCCGAACGTCTCTTTGAACAAGTGCATGACGCGCGAGGTGCTGAGACCCACATGATCGGCCACATCTTGCATGGAAAAGCCCGAAATGGCGTGTTCCTCCACGAACTCGCGGATCGTGTGTACCAGGAGCGCCGTGTCTGCGCGCCTTTGCGTCTGCACGCCGACGATCGACCGGCTGATCATCAGACAAAGCGTCCGCAACAGCGAATCCGACAGCCCCTCTGAGTAGCCATCGGACGTATACCGTTCACGCACCAGCTGATCCCAAACGGAGACGAGCCGACTGTCTGGCGCCACCCGAAGCAAGGGCGGTTTATCGGACTCCTCCCACCAACCATCCAGCCATCCGCCCGAGCAAAACACGAAGTAGTCACAGCTGATCGGTCGCGAGGCCGGCCTTGACTCATCCTCCCTGGACAGCAGGATCTCCAGTTCATACGGATCACCGGGCCGATACAGGAGCAGATCCCCTGCCTCGACGGTTTGCATGTCCTGCCGCACGCGAGCGCGCGCTTGTCCCTGGATTTGCAGACGAAACAGATACGTGTTCAGTCCGTTTCGCTGATCACGGTAGATGAACGGCCGGTGATGTGCAGAGTACCCGGCCAGATTGATCGTCGCACACGCGGATTGCAATCGTCCCACCCCATATCGTCAGGTCACGAGGCTACAGCGCCTTGCCCAACACGTTGGACCCTTCGTAAATGAATCGCTGTCCAAAGAAGTACACGAGAATCATCGGTAACGTCAAGAGCATGGATCCCGCCATCACCAGGTTCCACTGCGGGGGAATGAACAGACTGGAACTCTGGGTCATCGAGTAGACACCAAGGGCCAGTGGGTACAATTTTTGGTTGTTGATATAAATGAGCGGACCAAGAAACGACCCCCAGTTGGCGTTAAATGTAAAAATCGCCACAGCGGTCACGCTGGGAAGCGACAGCGGCATGATGATGCGCCGCCATATGCCGAAGGGACCCAAGCCGTCGATTCGGGCCGCCTCGTCAAGCTCGACCGGAATCGCGGCAATGAACTGGCGCATGAGAAAGATATTAAACGCATTGCCGAAAAAGTTTGGCACGATGAGCGGCCAGAACGTGTTAATCCAATTCAAGTCGCGGAACAGAACAAACGTCGGAATCAGCGTCACTTCCCCTGGGATCATGAGCGTGCTTAACAAGATCATGAACAGGGCGCGCCGACCAGGCGCGCGCAATCGCGCAAAGGCATAAGCAGCGAGGGAACTCGTGATCACTTGACCGGCGATGGCCGGGATCGTGATGATCAGGGTGTTGCGAATGTAGGTCCCCATCCCGGAGTTCGTGAAGATCTTGATGTAATTGTCCAGGTGAATGCTGGTCGGAAGAAACTTCGGCGGAAACGACAAGGCGTACTGGTTGTCAGACAACGAGGTCGTGATCA
>JAPNUJ010000042.1:0-22594 GCA_026627155.1 Bacillota bacterium
AAGGGCTGATCGGTGGTGTCGGCGTAGGTAGATTCGTGGAACACCCGGCCATAGAA
This sequence comes from Bacillota bacterium, assembly GCA_026627155.1. Classification (GTDB taxonomy): domain Bacteria; phylum Bacillota; class Bacilli; order Alicyclobacillales; family SLC66; genus JAPNUJ01. Next base: position 57 of record JAPNUJ010000042.1, read on the forward strand.
TGATAAAACGGATGCTCGCCTGTGAATAGCGGTCATCCGTTTTATCGTTATATCACTTGCTATACATGGTGCGCCCGGAGGGAATCGAACCCCCACCTCAGGCTCCGGAGGACCCGGTCTAGAGAATGTTTACAAAAATACGCGATGTCAGCGACACTGTGATCGGGCTCCTGATAGGTCATGAAGCGAATCACAAGGTCGGGACCACGTTCTAGTAAGAGGCAAGTTCTGCGGAAATCGCGGTGAAGTGTACGGGTTGAGGTCGTCAGAGTGGTCACGCACGTCGGACCACTCCATAATGGCCTGAGTAGAATGTCAGGATCTCGCCGAACGACGACCATGGGCGTTTCCTTCGGGTGCGCACCCCCTAGGCAGCGTGACGATCGCATCATGGCTTTGGGGACGATGTCTTCCTATGGATGACCGGAATGAAGCTCTTTTTGATTTCGGTCTGATGCAGTCGCGGTTCGGGAAGTTTTCCAACTGTGTAGGTCTGCTGACCTGTTGGATCGGACTTTTTGGTTACGTCGTTCCTATTTCTCGACACGTTTAGCCACCTCCGATGGAAAGATAAAGTCCAGTTACTGCAACCACTGTGAGTGCAACACTCCCTATCGAATAGAGCAGAAACGTGGATTTGTTTATTCCTGTATCTCGATTTCGCGATAGGGAAGCCTGCAACTCGCTGAGCAATGTTTGCTTGGCTGAAATGACATCGTCAGAGAAGTTGCTTTCATAAAATTCCTTCGGATCTGGTCCCGCTCTATACTTTCCATACAGAAGACCAAACAGGCATAGAAGAACGGTCAAGAGCGCAGGAATCATAGGGATAAGGATCAGGTGATGCCATCTGGTCCCTAGGATCAAGGCGGCGAACACGGCTGTGAATCCCAAAATCGTGGCGAACTTGCCGTCCAGACTTCCAAATGCAGAAAACTGCAAACCCAGTTGGTCCTTGGCGAGCTGAATGGCGAGATCAAGCACGACTTGTGCATGCTTCTCCGTCTCTGCGTCCACAAGTTGTTTGCCTGAAGCTGGGTCAGGGGCTTCTGGCGATATGGAGTTGACTGACCGCTCGTCCTTCTCCCCAGGCAAGAATGGATCAACTCCCGAAACATCCTCTGGTGTAGTAAGCCTTACTGTAAATTATAGCACGAAACGCGGCGAACGTACCGCCTGTAAAGCAAAAAACTCAACGTCCAACAGCGACGTTAAGCTCCATATATGGAAAATGGTGCGCCCGGAGGGAATCGAACCCCCACCTCAGGCTCCGGAGGCCTACGTCCTATCCATTGGACCACGGGCGCATATGAGAATGACTTACACAGTATACAGGGTGACCACCGCTCTACGCAAGTGTCGCGAAACCAGCGTCGTGCGCAAATCCTGCAAGGCCGAAAGCGCGTGCGTGCTCGCCGCTTCTCTGATACAGAAGTCGACTTCTCTGATACACAAGGCGACTTCTCTGATACACAAGGCGACTTCATTGACAGTGAAGGGCGGAGAGAGTGAACTGCAGCCACTCTCTCCGCCCTAGGCGATCTGATGCCGTGCGGCAATCGCCCTGCTATTACGGCGTGCTGTCCGGAAGCGCCGCTGCAAACGCTGGGGACGGGATCATGTGCGGTGGAGATTGCGGGTGCGGGTCATCGGGTATAGGTTCGTCCTCGTCCAAGGTTTCCCCGTGGATGATGCGGTCGCCGCCTTGCAGAGCCTGATCGGAGAGCCGCAAGGGGACGACAAGGCCGATCAGCTTCAGGATGATGAACGTCAACACACCGTCATAGGCGACGATCACCGCGAGGGCGATGAGCTGCACCCAAAACTGATGGGGGTTGCCGTAGAACCAGCCGGCAACGGAGGAGTTGGCGGTGCCTTTGGTCCCGATATACTCGACGATGTTCGGGTCAGCCAGCAACCCCGTGAGCAGGCCGCCGATGGCGCCCGCGATAGCGTGGGTGTGAATGACGCCCAAGGTGTCATCGACTTTCTTGAAGATCCCGACGGTGCTCATCTTGTTCATCGTGAACCAAGGGATCACGGTCGCGACGATGCCAATGATGATGGCACCATAGCCGTTGACGTAACCAGCGGCTGGGGTGATCGCGACAAGGCCACAGACCATCCCGTTAATGGAACCGACGAGCGACGCCTTGCCCTTGCCGAACATATCCATGAAGAGCCAAGCGATGAGCGCCACAGCGGTGGCCAAGTTGGTGTTGAGCACGGCTGCCGACGCGTCTGCATTGGCGAAATAGGGATCGCCACCGTTGAAACCGTTCCAGCCGAGCCAGAGGATACCCGCACCAGCCATGGCCATCATCAAGTTGTTCGGATTGAAGCTGTCGCGGTCGGCTTTGATCCGCGGTCCGACGACGGCTGCCGCGACAAAGCCGGAAATGCCGGCTGCGACGTGAATGACGTAACCGCCGCTATAGTCGACGGCCCCCAGTTGTGCGAGCCAGCCGCCGCCCCAAAGCATGAACGCATTCACTGAATAGACGAGTGTGGACCAAATCGGTACAAATAGCATCCAGGCCTTGAAGTTCATTCGACCGAGTACACCGCCGGCGAGGATGATCGGCGTAATGGCCGCGAAGACGAATTGGAAGTAGACCATTGAAGATTCGGGAAATCGGATGCCAGGCATCCCGCCACTTAGCAGGGGGATGTTGGCCTGCGCTTGTTCCATAAAGGCGTTCAGTGCCGGTTGCGGCACGCCGACTATGCCAGACAGCCATCCTGGGCCCAAGTCGAGGGGATTGCCAAATCCCATTCGGAATCCCCACAGAGACCATGTCACTAAAACTACCGCGAACGCGTAGAACGCCATCATCGCGGAGTTGATTGCCCACTTCTTTTTCACGACACCGCCATACAGGATGGCGAGGCCGGGGATCGACTGCAAGCCGACGAATGTCGCGGCCGTCATCTGCCAGGCGTTATCGCCTGGTTGCAAATACGATGGGTCAGGAATGTACATGTCGATTCTCTCCCCCTGACGCAGTCTCTGCGCCTTTTATCTGAGTCTTGAGCTCCTGCTTGCCGTCCGACTGACACGGTCCCCCTTTGCCAAAAACACGCCCCAAACCTCACCCTGAGCGTTTATGTCATTATTTCTAACACAAATAGACCGATGTTGTCAATATGTCGTGTTTTGTGTTAGATAACCGAACGTTCGAAGTGTGGAGTCGGGCATGTTTGTCCGCTCGCCCATCGGGTATTCGGGTAGCTGCGATGCGCTATCCGCTATCCGCGATTGATCGCAAAGTCATGGAAATCAACACTTCGCTATATTTACAACGCGAGTCTGATGGCGTAGCATGGGTGAGGATAGGGAGGGGTTTGGGTTGGGTTTTAAAGCCGCTGTATTTGGCCTGGCGGTACTGGCCGGGGCTGCCGTATATGTGTCGATGAATCCCGGGCTCATCCATGGTGTACAAGAAGCGGCGGCAGTGACTGGCTCGTCTGTAGCGCCCGGCAACCATGGCGTGACCGGGAACGGTAGCGGGGTGAGTGGTTCTGGTGAAGCTGGCGCCGGTCATGACTCGTCTGCCGGCTCGCCTGCAGCACCGAAGGGATCGTCGGGGATGGGGACGACGTCGGCCATCTCAGCACAGCCGATCCCGGTCACCACCGACAACGCACCGCCGCCTACGCCGACGGTTTTGGACGGAGTGCAGGTCCAGTACGATCCTTTGCGCCCCTCCGACGGGCCATACCCCGACATTGCCGGTGACAAGCATCTCTGGTTTGACGTGAGCATCTCTCAGCAACTGGCCTATTTGTTTGATGGAGACAAGCTTCTCTATACGTTTGTGACGTCGACTGGCATCGATACGAACCCGGACAACAGCACGCCGCTCGGCGTCTATCACGTCCAAGCGGAGCGTGGGACCTGGTTTTACAGTCAACAGTATGCTATGGGGGCTCAGTACTGGGTGTCGTGGAAAGGGCACGGAATCTTTTTATTTCATAGTGTACCGATGAATCAAGACGAGCAGATCCTTCCGCAGATCGCCGCCAAGCTGGGGCATAAAGCGTCACATGGCTGCTTTCATCTGACTGTGCCCGATGCCAAGTGGGTCTATGAGAATATTCCTTACGGCACCACGATCGTGGTCGAGCAGGCGCCTCTCGAACTCCAAGGCAAGTCCGTCTACGATCCAAGCCCTGATCAGTTGGCGGCTGAGGTGGGCGACGCGGTGGCGTCGGGAACGTCCGGCGGGACGTCCTCTGGGTCTTCGAACACTTGACAGGAACCGGGTTGACCAGGCGTTCGAGTCAGCCGCGCAAGCGGGGTGCGTCCCTCAGCGATGGGGGGCGCTTTGTTGATGTTCGCGCTGCCGCCGCTCCGTAGCGGCGAGGAGCGCGTCAAAGGTGTCGCCTTGGTGCTCATGCAGGATCCTGAGTCCCTCGGACGTAACGCCACCGGGAACGGCTACTCGCTGCACGATGTCAGAGAGGGTGTATCCACTCGCGCTTAGCTTCCCGACCCCCTGAACCATGTGTTCGAGCAGGTGGCGTGCGACGTCTTCGGGCACCCCGCGTCGAGCTGCCGCCGCCGCGAACATGAGCAGCCAGTCGGCGAGAAAGGCAGGCCCGCAACTGCTCATATCGGAGTACACGCGAAGTTGCTCTTCCGGGATTCGCACCGGTTGACCGAGGGAGGAGAGTAAAGAGAACAGACTGGCTTCTTGCTCGTCCGTCACGCGCTTGCCTGTCATGATGAGGAGTGCGCCAGTCCTCACTTCTTGCGTGACGCTCGGGATGAGTTTGACGGCCGCGCAAGGTAGCGAGGCCTCGAGTTCTGCCAATCCTATAGCACTATTCGTCGTAATGACCAGGCCGTGCGATGATATGGTTTGCCCGACGATGGGCAACAGGTCGCGGGCGTCTTGAGGCTTTACGCATAAAAAGATCCAGTCCGCCACTCTCGCGAGTTCCGCCACGCTCTCGTGCACATGTACATGGCAAGGGTATAGGGCCGCCAAGCGCTCGGCCTTTTCGAGGGTCCGATTGCACACATGCACGCGCGGCACTGTCTCGCTCGCGCACCAGGTTCTCGTAAGCATGCTGCCCATACTACCGGTTCCAACGATTCCCAGTTCCATCTGCGAGACCTCCTTTGTCCGCCTGCCCAGGCGGTGCGCTACCAGCCGCTTGCGTCCCTCTTCTAGACAGCCTATGCGCCCAGCTCGCCCAATGTGCGTTCGCCCATGACTGACGTCACTTTCGGATACACCTCACGTAAAATAGGCTCATCCAGCAGGAATTTGCAAACGTTTCGCGAAATACAGTGACTATGTAGTCGATGCGGCACGCTTTTTGCTTGTGTGAGGGCCGAGTCAATCGGAGCGGGGGCAAAAGAGATGCAGCAGGCATACCAGTTGCAGCAGTTGCAGGTGCAGAGGCTGATCATGACGCAGTCCATTCAGCAAGCCATCGCTGTGCTGCAGATGCCCACGGTGGATTTGTGGTCGTACGTGCAAGAGGCTTGCCTGGAGAATCCACTGCTTGAGTGGGCTGTCGATCGTGATGCGGTCCGCAAGGAGTATGGAGGTTGTTCACGCACCGCCCGCGAATGGTTTGAACGGCGCGGAAGCCGCGCTTTGGGGGCCTTCGCCGACGTCGCCAGTCAAGCGGTTGCAGGTGAGGGAGTTGGCGCTGGCTCGCTGCGGTCGAGTTTGCACGAGCAGTTGGGGCTGTTGCGCTTGACGCCGGACGTGCGCTCTGCAGCCCGGGTCTTGATTGACAGTCTCGACGAACGTGGGTATTTGCCAGAAGGCGTGGGCGACTATGCCGCGGCGAGCGGTCTTCCTGCGGTCGCCTTCACGGAGGCCTTGATGGTTCTGCAGGAGATGGAGCCACACGGGTTGGCGGCCCGTGACTTGCGTGAGTGCTTGTTGTTGCAACTGCGTTTTTTGCCTTTCACACCGGATGTGGAGCTTGCGTGTCGGATCGTCAGTGATCATTTGCAGGACATTCCTGGTGCCGGAAGCCTGCGAGCCATGACGGCGCTAGACTGCACAAGAGGACAGTGGCAGGCGGCCCTGGCTGTGATTCGGGGACTTGAACCGAGACCCGGTCACGCTCATTCGCCTGACCCAATCCCCTATATCGCAGCGGATGTGAGCGTCGTGCGGGCGTGCAACCGATGGGTCGTCATCATGCACGATGATGTCGTTCCGACCGTGCAGATCGCTGAGGAATACCGACGGATGCTTGAAAAGGGACCGGGTCTCGAGGACGTTGCCGATGATCGGATCTCGCCCGACGTGCGCGAATATCTGCTGAAAAAGACGTTGGCGGCTACATCCTTGCTACGCAGTCTTGAGGCCCGACGACGCACATTGTTTCGCGTTGCCGAAGCGATCGCGCAGCATCAAGGTGAGTTTCTGTTGCGAGGTCCAGAGTTTCTGAAACCGCTTACTATGAAGATGGTCGCGGATGACTTGTTGCTTCACGAATCGACCATCAGTCGTGCGGTTGCAGGGAAGTACATTCAGACCCCCCGGGGCCTGTTTGAACTCCGGTATTTCTTCTCGTCTGCTTTGCAGACGACTTCCGGCGAAGTTGCGGCGGGTAAGGGAGTGCGCGCTGCGATCAAGCGGTTGATTGAACAGGAGGACAAGGCGCAGCCTTTGACGGATCAGGACTTGGCGGGTCAGTTGCTGCAGCACGGGGTCCGGGTGTCGCGCAGGACGGTGGCAAAGTACCGCGAGGAACTGCGTCTGCCTGCTTCGAGCGCACGACGACGCGTGACGTGACGTACATGCACGGTCCGTGTAAAGGTGGGAACGCCGAGCGCGGATAAATCAGAATTTGGTCTGTCGGGCCCTTGCGCAGTGACGCGAGGGCTGTTATAGTTGCACGTGGTGGGACGTTTTTTAGGTCCTCCGGGACTGTTTTTGTCCCGGGGCACAACGGCAGCTTGCGCTGGGAATGCTATGCATGGCCCGACAAAAGGCAGAACAAAAGGCAGAACAAAAGGCAAGACAAAAGGCAAGACAAAAGGGCACGCCTGAAAAGTGGGCAGGGGCGGTGAGAAGTGGACGAATTATTGGCGTGTCAGCGACTGGTGCCAGAACTGACCGAGAAGCTTCGCGCCAGGTACGGGGTCTTGCAACGGATTCGACTGCATCAGCCGATTGGACGCAGGACACTCGCTTACTCCTTGGGCACGACGGAGCGGATCTTGCGCGCCGACGTCGAGTTGTTTCGTGAGCAGGGACTGATCGAGATTGGGCCTCTCGGCATGTCGATGACGTCCACGGGTGAGTCTTTGATGGAGGAACTCGATGGCGTGATTCGAACGCTCGACGGGCGCGATGCCATGGAGCACCAGCTATCAGAGGCGATCGGCGTGGGACGCGTGGTTGTCGTCCGTGGCAACAGTGAGCAAGACGATGCAGCACAGCGCGAGATGGGCCAGGCAGCAGCGGACGTGTTGCGCGCGTATCTTGGCGCCAACTGTACGATCGCTGTCACAGGTGGGTCGACGATGGCTGCCATGGCGGATGTCATGCCGCGCGCCCCCTCCCTGCACGGGGTACTGGTGTTGCCAGCGCGGGGCGGACTCGGCGAGCGCGTGGAATTGCTCGCGGGCACGATCGCTTCGCGACTGGCTGAGAAACTCGGGGGGTCCTACCGAATGTTTCACGTGCCAGAGTCGCTTAGCCTCGAGACGGCTCAGACCCTGTCGATGGAGCCGATCGTGCAAGAGATCGCGGAGCAGATTCGCGGTGCGGACATTGTCATTCATGGCATTGGCGAAGCGCTGACGATGGCAAAACGTCGACGACTGGACGATGAGACGATCCAGTTGCTGCAAGAGCGCGGCGCGGTCGCGGAGGCGTTCGGGTACTATTTTGATGAGGCGGGTCGCATCGTCCATGTGATGAACACAGTGGGTTTGCGTCTCGAGGACCTGGCCCGCATCCCGGTCGTCATCGGAGTGGCGGGGGGACACGGGAAGTGGGCGGCGATTCGGGCGGCGGCGCGGGCATATCGGATGGATGCGCTGGTTACGGATGAAGGTGCGGCGCGGGCCCTGATCGAGGGCGCGAAGGGCAACGTGCTTCACTGAGATGAAATGGATGCATCCGACGTTGGCCGGGACTCCATTAAAGCGGATCCGCGGCATGCCGCAGGGCGGTGACGTGGATGGCCGCGTCGTTTGTTCATACTATTACGTAGACACAGGGAGAGTGGCTGAACATGGCAGTAAAAGTGGGCATCAACGGCTTTGGACGGATTGGTCGCAACGTGTTTCGGGCAGCATTCAATCGCAACGACGTGGAGATCGTGGCGGTCAACGACCTGACGAGCGCGGAGACGTTGGCGATGTTGCTGAAGTATGATTCAGTGCACGGGACCTTCCCACACGACGTTCATGCCGATGGTTCCGATCTCGTCGTGGATGGAAGGCGTGTCAAGGTGTTCTCAGAGCGTGACCCAGGCAACTTGCCGTGGGCCGAAACCGGCGTCGAGATTGTCGTCGAGTCCACGGGCTTGTTTACGGCGAAGGACAAGGCCGAAGTGCACAAGACTAAGGGTGGCGCCAAAAAGGTGATCATTTCGGCACCGGCCACGGGCGAAGACATCACCCTCGTCATGGGCGTCAATCACGACAAATATGATCCGGCGACGCACCACGTCATCTCCAATGCCTCCTGTACGACCAACTGCCTGGCACCGATCACAAAAGTGGTGCACGACGCGTTTGGGATCATCCACGGCATGATGACCACGGTTCACTCTTATACCAACGATCAGCAGATCCTGGATCTCCCGCACAAGGACTTGCGGCGCGCGCGGGCGGCAGCACTGAATATCATTCCCACTTCGACCGGAGCGGCGAAGGCGATTGGTCTCGTGATGCCGGAACTCAAGGGCAAACTCAACGGGTTCTCGATCCGCGTGCCTTCGCCCAACGTCTCCGTAGTCGATCTCGTCGCTGAAGTAAAGCGCCCGGCGACAGTGGAGGAAGTCAACGCGGCCTTGCTTTCGGCGACTAAAGAGGGGCCGCTCAAGGGGTTTCTCGGTTATACGGACTTGCCATTGGTATCGAAGGACTTCAATGGAGATCCACACTCGTCCGTGGTGGACGCACTGTCGACGATGGTGGTCGACGGCACGCAAGTGAAGGTCGTGTCCTGGTATGACAACGAGTGGGGCTATTCGAACCGCGTCGTCGACCTCACGGCGTTCATTGCTGCGAAAGGACTGTAATCATGGACCCATTGACGGTTCTCGATGTTGATGTGCGAGGCAAACGCGTTTTCGTTAGGGTCGATTTCAACGTGCCGCTGTACGCGGGATCGATCAGTGATGACACGCGCATTCGCGCCGCTCTCCCGACGATTCGCTATCTCGTCGAGCAGGGTGCGCGAGTGATTCTCGCCAGCCATCTGGGACGTCCGAAGGGAGAGCCCGATCCGGCGCTCTCCCTTTCGCCCGTTCGCGACCGGCTGGCTGAGCTGTTGGGGCGGGACGTGGCGTTCTGCCTGGAGTCGATTGGCGAAGAAGCCGTGATGGCGGTGGCCGCCTTGGCCGATGGCGACGTGCTGCTGCTGGAAAACGTTCGTTTTCACAGAGGCGAAGAGAAAAATGACCCCACTCTGGCCGCGCAATGGGCGCGCATGACGGACGTGTATGTCAACGATGCATTTGGAGCGGCCCATCGGGCCCACGCAACGACCGAGGGGCTTGCCCGCCTGGTACCAGTCGCGGTCGCGGGCTTACTCATGGAGCGGGAACTTTCTGTCATGGGCGCGGCACTGGAAGATCCGCATCGTCCCTTCGTGGCAATTATCGGTGGCGCGAAGGTCAGTGATAAAATCAAAGTGATCGAGCACTTGCTCGCAAAGGTCGACCGTCTGTTGATTGGCGGCGGAATGGCTAACACCTTCTTGTTGGCTCAAGGGCATGACCTTGGCAAATCGCTTGTTGAACCTGACCAGCTGGAGATCGCACGGGCGTTGTTGGCGCTGGCCAGGCAAGCCCATAAAGAGGTGCTGTTACCTGTGGACGTTGTCCTGGCCAGCCGCTTTGCAGCGGATGCGACCGTGCGTGTGGCACCGATCACAGGCATTGGCGCGGAGGAGATGGCCCTGGATATCGGGCCGGCGTCGCAAGCCCTGTATGCCGCGGCGATCGCTGATGCAAGGACGGTGATCTGGAATGGGCCGATGGGCGTGTTCGAGATGCCCGCCTTTGCGGCAGGCACAGCGGCTGTGGCGCAAGCGGTGGCCGACGTTGCCGGGACGACGATCATCGGTGGCGGTGACTCGGTGGCGGCGATCGAGCAAGCGGGTTTGGCTGATCGGATGACGCACATCTCCACAGGCGGTGGCGCCTCGCTGGAGTTCCTGGAAGGCCGTGCGTTGCCTGGCGTCGAGGCTCTGACGAAAAAGGGGGAGGCGTAGGCAATGGCCACTCGACAACGCTTGATCGCGGGAAACTGGAAGATGTACAAGACGCGAGCGGAGGCGGTCGCGTTTGCGAAGGAGCTGACATCCGTCGCCGGTACGCGCAAAGCGGGCGTAAACTGGCCACAGGCGGTCATCTGCGCGCCTTTCACCGCGCTCTACGGGCTTGCGGAGGCTTTTGCCGCCAGCGGCGTGAGCGTGGGCGCGCAAACGATGCATCAGGCGCCGGAGGGTGCTTACACGGGCGACGTGGCCGTGTCGATGCTCCGCGATCTCGACGTGACGTTTGTCATCCTCGGCCACTCGGAGCGGCGTCTTTACTGTGCGGAGACGGATGCCGCGGTCGCGGAGAAGTCGGTCGTGGCCCTGAAGGCGGCGGGGTTGACGCCAATCGTCTGTGTCGGCGAAACGCTGGCAGATCGCGAAGAGGGACGCACGCAGTCCGTCATCGCGGGTCAACTCGATCCTGTCTTCACGGCCCTCGGGCAATCTGGCATCGCGGCGGCCAGCTTGTCCCGACTCGTCATCGCCTACGAACCCATTTGGGCGATCGGCACGGGACGTTCCTCGTCGGCGGCCGATGCGCAGGATGTGATTGGAGCGATCCGCACATTGACCAACAAGCACTTCGGTCGCGAGATCGCGCAGGCTGTGAGGATCTTGTACGGGGGCAGCGTCAAGCCAGAGAACATTGCCCTTTACCTGGGCGAGTCTGACATCGATGGGGCGCTGGTCGGCGGCGCCAGTCTCCAGGTGTCGTCGTTTGTCGAGCTGCTGGAACAGAGCAAAGGGGACTGAACAGGATGGAACGGAAGCGGCCACTTGCGCTGATTATTCTCGATGGGTTCGGATTGCGTCAGGAGACCGTGGGCAATGCAGTGGCCGCGGCGCGCAAGCCGAACTACGATCGCTATCGGAATGCGTACTCATGGACCACCCTGCGCGCCAGCGGCGAGGCAGTTGGACTGCCCGAGGGGCAGATGGGCAACTCCGAAGTCGGGCACCTCAACCTCGGCGCTGGACGGGTGGTCTACCAAGATCTGACGCGAATCGGCAAGTCGATTCGCGATGGCGACTTCTTTGCCAATCCCGCATTTTTGGGGGCGGCGGACCACGTCAAGGCCCATGGCACCAAGTTGCATCTGTATGGGCTCTTGTCAGATGGCGGTGTACACAGTCACATCGATCACGTGCTGGCCCTCGTGGACTTCGCGGCGCAGGCGGGTGTCAAGGACCTTTGTATCCATGCCTTTCTCGATGGCCGGGACGTGTTGCCGACGACCGGAATCCAGTACATACAGCGTTTGCAGGACAAGCTTCATGCGGTCGGCATTGGACGCATCGCCACGATCGAGGGCCGCTACTATGCGATGGACCGCGACCGGCGCTTTGAGCGCACAGAGAAGGCGTATCGTGCTATGGTCTACGGGGATGGCGAACACGCTCGCGATCCGGTCACGGCGCTGCAGGAGAGCTATGCCCGTTCCGTCACAGACGAATTCGTGTTACCCGTCGTCATCGTCGATGAAGCGGGGAAACCGGTCGGATCGATTGCCGAAAACGATGCGGTGATCATGTTCAATTTCCGCCCTGACCGCGCTGTGCAAATTTCGCAAGTCTTTACCAACGAGGACTTTCGCGGGTTCGATCGTGGGCCGGGTTTCCCTCACACCTACTATGTGTGTCTGACCCGCTTTAGTGAGTCTGTCGGCGGCTACGTTGCCTATCGGCCCACGAATCTAGACAATACCCTGGGCGAGGTCCTTGCCCAGCAGGGACTGCGTCAGTTACGGGCTGCCGAGACGGAGAAGTTTCCCCACGTGACGTCATTTTTCAGCGGTGGACGGGAAGAGCCATTTCCTGGCGAGGAACGCATCCTGATCCCCTCGCCGAAGGTTGCGACGTATGACTTGCAACCAGAGATGAGTGCATATGAACTGGCGGCAGCCGCCGTGGATCGGATTCAAAGCAAGGAACTTGATGTCATCATCCTGAACTTTGCGAATCCGGACATGGTGGGACATTCAGGAATCATGGCGGCGGCCGTCAAAGCCGTGGAAGCGGCGGACAACTGTCTGGGGCAGGTAGTCGACGCCTTGCTCGGGGTCGGCGGCGCTGCGATCATCATTGCCGATCACGGCAACGCAGACGTCATGATCGATCCCGGCACGGGGGGGCCCTGCACGACGCACACGACGAACCCGGTTCCGTGCATCATCACCCTTCCGGGATTGACGCTGCGCGAGAACGGCGTGCTAGCCGACATGGCGCCGACGATGTTGGACCTGCTTGGCGTGTCGCAGCCGGCGGAGATGACCGGACGGTCCGTGATCGTACATGAAACTCACCCGTAACTGGGCATCGAGGTAAGGAGAAGGGAATCGTGGCAGGCAGAAGGGCGTCCCGGCAGTGAGGCCAGGAGTCAAAGAGAGGATGAAGGCAAATGTCAACCATTTATGATATTCATGCGCGTGAGGTGCTCGACTCCCGTGGCAATCCCACGGTCGAGGTCGAGGTCGCTCTCGAAAACGGCGCAAAAGGCCGCGCGATCGTTCCCTCAGGCGCTTCCACGGGGGCGCACGAAGCCGTCGAACTGCGAGATGGCGACAAGGGACGGTATCTCGGGAAAGGCGTGTCCCAGGCGGTAGACAACGTGATCAACGTCATCGCACCGGAGTTGATCGGTCTGGATGCCACAGAGCAAGTCGACATCGACCAGTTGATGATCGAGCTTGACGGCACGGAAAACAAAGGTAAACTGGGCGCCAATGCGATCCTCGGCGTCTCCATGGCCGTCGCACGTGCGGCGGCGGATTCCCTGGATCTCCCGCTTTACGCCTACCTCGGCGGATTTAACGCACGGACACTGCCCGTGCCGATGATGAACATTGTCAATGGCGGCAAGCACGCGGACAACAACGTCGACGTTCAAGAGTTCATGGTTATGCCGGTCGGTGCCTCGTCCTTTAAGGAAGGGCTGCGCATGGGCGCCGAGATCTTCCATAGTCTGAAAAGCGTGTTGTCGAAAAAGGGGCTCGCGACGTCCGTAGGCGACGAGGGCGGCTTTGCTCCCAATTTGCGATCCAATGAAGAAGCGATCCAGGAGATTCTCGAAGCGGTCGTGAAGGCGGGCTATCTTCCAGGTACCGACGTGCGCATCGCGATCGATGTCGCAGCTTCGGAAATGTTTAAGGACGGCAAATACCACTTCGAAGGCGAAGGCCTCGTCCGGACGGCAGACGAGATGATCGCCTTCTACGAGCACCTCGTGTCGCAGTATCCGGTCATCTCGATCGAGGATGGCCTGGCGGAGGATGATTGGGATGGCTGGGCCGCGCTGACCAAGGCGCTCGGGAAGAAAGTCCAATTGGTCGGCGATGACCTGTTTGTCACCAACACTGTGCGCCTTGCGCGCGGCATCGAGCAGCACATCGGCAACTCGATCCTTGTGAAGGTCAATCAGATCGGCACGCTGACCGAGACATTTGATGCCATTGAGATGGCCAAGCGGGCGGGCTACACCGCCATCATCTCACATCGGTCGGGCGAAACGGAGGACTCCACGATCGCGGACATCGCCGTGGCGACCAATGCCGGCCAGATCAAAACCGGCGCCCCGTCGCGTACCGACCGTGTGGCCAAATACAATCAGTTGCTACGGATTGAAGATGTGCTCGGCACGACTGCGCGCTATGGGGGCTTGGAAGCCTTCTACAACCTTCGGGGCTGATTGCGCGCCGCCCGTGAGGCGGCCGTACCAGGCGGGTTGGCAGGTTGGGCTTCGGGTCGTGCCTCTTCGGGGGCGCGGTCAAGATATTGTATGGATCCGTTTCCCTTCGACAACTGCCATGCCCCTCATGAAGCATTTACCTATGACTCAACATTTCAGCTGGCGTCTATCCTCCAACGTCAAAAAACCCAGCCCCCGCAAGGGGACTGGGTTCCTGCCACGAAGGGTAAGTTCGTGGGTTTGCATGGTGGAGGCGAACCGAACCGAACCGAGGGCCGCCCCACTTGGCCGGGCCCGCGCCTGCGCTCCACCCCTTACGTCGACGTCTTGTCCGCGAGGGACGAGTGGATGGGGAGGCGGCTGAGGCCGTAGCCACAGGCGACCGAAAGGAGGCAGAACAAGAGTGCCGGCCAAGGGGTGAGAGTCTTGGCGATGCCGTCGCCCAGGGACAGGTGCATGATCCAGCCGCCCCCACTCGCGCCGACAGAGGCACCGATGGCCATCGACATGGAAGCGACGCCGAAGTACGTGGCTACGTAGCGACTCTCAGCCAGGCCGGCTGTGTAGGTTTGCCGACTCGGAAGCGAGACGACCGACCCCACGGCGAGTCCTAACACCGGGATCAGGAGCGTCCATACGCTGACGTGAAATAGCAGCGGGACCCAACTGGCCGCCATGATGTACATGCCGGCAGACATCAGACGTGGGCCAGTCCAGGCTTCGTGGTAACGCTGTGAGAGGGCGATGATCGGGTAGGTGACCGCGATTTCCAGAATGGCTTCGGCGCTGAATAGCTCGCCGAGCGCTTCTTTAGGCGCATGCAGCGCCTGTAGCCAATCTGGAATCGCGATATACATCTGCTGATAAATGAAGTAATAGCCCATGAAAAGCGCGACAAACACGAGAAAGAGGCGGTTGCCGAGGATGACGCGGACGCCTTCCTTTAGTGGGGCGGGCTGCTTCTCACCCGAGCGTACGCCAGGGAGAACGAAGAGGCCGACGAGGCCGATACCGGCAAATAGGACGCCGGCCACCAAGCAAATCAGCGTAAAGTGTCCGTATACTAGAAACGCGCCCAGAACGGGGCCGACCGTCGTGCCGATATTGCTGAACGCCTGCCGTATCGTAAAGGCTCGGGATTGCAGGGGTGCGGGTGTCAAGGCGGCCATAGCGGCGTTACCAGCGGGACCAAAGAGTGCGCCGCCGATGCCAAACAAGACCGCCGCCCCATACAGGGCTCCACCCCCGGGTATGATGGCAAATAGCGCAAACCCGGCTGAGCGAATGATGCACCCGATGAAGATGATCCATTTGTAGGGGAAGCGATCTGCCAGGTTGCCCCCGAACAGTTGCAATCCTTGTTGGGACAGGATGCGCACGGCATACAGATTCCCGACAAACAGCTCGCTCATGCCGAGGCTGAGATAATGGATAGAAAGCATGGGAATGAGCATGAAGAACCCGAGGTTCATCAGCATGGACTCTGCGAAGAGAAAGTAGACCGGTAACGAAAAGGAGCCTGGGGCCGACAAGCGAAAGCGCATGGGCACACCTCCAACGCGGGAGTCGACCTGGCAGTCTAGCCTGCTGTCTTCAGGTATTCTACCATGTTCACGCGCATGTTCACGCGCAGGGCGAGTGGACCCGAACCTGGCAAGCTCGTGGGAGTAAATCGCGAGATGACACCCATCCTCAAGTAAGTGCGGAGGATGTCAGTGCCGGCGCGTGGAGGACGCTGGCGTCCGCTGGCATCGGCTTGTCTCGTTATGGTATACTGCCACTGACTGTAACGTGGAGGTGAAGACGCATGATTCTGGCAGCCAAGATCGCTCTCGTTGTATTTAGCGTTATTTTGGTCGCTGTCATACTCCTCCAGTCGGGTCGCAGTGCGGGTCTTGGCGCCATCACGGGCGGTGGCAACGAAGGTGGGGCTTCGCGGCGGGGAAAGGGAACGGATCCTTTGCTCGCCAAGGCGACATCGGTCATGGCAGTGGTGTTCTACGTGGTCACACTGCTGATCGCTTATCTGGTCGCGCACCAGTAGACGGGATGGCCGGGCTGATGAAGACGGCTGAGACGCGACCGAACTGTCGGTCGCTCTTTGTGTTTGTACCGCGCTGCCTACGGTCATACTCGTACGGAGGAGCGCTGTAACGCGGCGTGGTCGGGGATTGGGGGATCGCACATGGGAGCCAACCCGGTTATGCCAGAGGTTCCATCGCAGTGGCGAACGACGTGGGATCGCACGAAGAATCGGGAACCCTACAGTACGTCGGGCTCAACCGGGGGACCGGGCGGGATCTTGCTCTTGCACGGGTTCACGGGATCGCCCGGGGAATTGCGGCCGCTAGGGGAATGGTTGAACGACCTCGGTTACGCGGTGGAGATCCCGGTACTCGCGGGTCACTGCACCCGCGTGGAAGACTTGAACCGCGTTCGCTACAGGGACTGGCTGATCTCAGGAGAACAGGCCTATGATCGGCTATCCAGGCGGACGAAGCGGGTATGGGTGATGGGGCACTCGATGGGTGGACTTGTCGGCATGCACCTGGTGAACCGTTACCCGGTTCAAGGCATCGTGACGAACTGTGCACCCGTGCATCTCTATCATCCTCACTCGTGGCTCACGCACTTCGTCGGTTGGGCGATCCCAGTCGTGCAAGGGCCGCCCCCGAAGCAGGATGCATTCGAACCTTTTCTTGGTGGATACAACGCTCTGGCCGTCAAGGCGGCGTCTCAGTTCTTGCGGTTATTGCGTCGGTCACGCGAAGAGATCGAGCAACTGCGAAGCCCCTTGCTTGTGCAACAAGCGCGACTGGATCAGACGGTGCGAGCGGACAGTGGGCAGTATATCTACCAGCATGCCGCGAGCGTGGACAAGCGGCTGAAGTGGTACGAACAGTCGGGTCACATGCTGCCGCTCGACGTGGAGTACGAGGCGGTGTGGACGGATATCCTGCACTTTTTGCAGGATACGGAGAGAGGGAGTGCAGGTTGATAGAGGAACAGGCGATCCTCGAGTACATGCTGGAGAGTGCCTATAGACCACTTCGGCGCGAGGAACTCGAAGCGACTTTTGCGATTGAGGCGTCGGCGCAGGCCGAGTTTCACGCGTTGCTCGAGAAGATGGAAGAGGAGGCGCTGATTGTGCGCACGCGCACGCAGCGCTACGGGGTGCCTGAACGGATGGACCTGGTGGCTGGGCGCCTTCAGGTCAAGGCCCGCGGATTTGGCTTTGTCGTGCCACTCAAGGAAGGCGAGACGGACCTGTACATCAGTGCGTCCGACTTGTCGGGGGCGATGGACGGGGACCGCGTGCTGGTCCGGCCGAAAAAGACGTTCGGGGGGTCTCGTCGGGAAGGCGAGATTGTTCGCGTGGTCAAACGGGCACGCGCGAATCTGGTCGGACTCCTCACCACGCATGGAGGATTCGGGTTCGTGCAACCGGATGACAAGCATTTGAATCAGGATATATTTGTGCCGGGGGAAGCGTTGCACGGGGCTGTCGATGGTCAAAAGGTCGTCCTCAACATCACGGAGTATCCGGGGCAGGATGGGCACACCAGCGCGGCGGGCGAGGTCGTGGAGATACTCGGATTTCCCAATGATCCGGGCGTCGATATCCTTGCGATCGTCCGAAAATTCGGACTGGCAGAGGAATTTGCCCGTGAGGTGCTGGATGCGGCCGAGCGGATCCCGCACGAGGTCGATCCTGAGGAAGTGGCCCGTCGGCGCGACTTGCGCGGTGAAGTGATCGTCACGATCGACGGGGCCGATGCGAAGGACCTGGATGATGCCGTCCATGTGCGCAAACTCGATAATGGAAACACCTTGCTTGGGGTGCATATCGCCGATGTTTCGTATTATGTTCGGGAAGGAAGTCCGCTGGACAAGGAGGCCTACGATCGGGCCACCAGCGTCTACCTGGTCGACCGGGTGATCCCGATGTTGCCGCCACGGTTATCGAACGGAATCTGCTCCTTGAATCCGCGTGTGGACCGATTGACTCTCACGTGCGAGATGGAGTGGTCGCCAAGCCTCGACCTGGTTCGTCACGAGATTTATCCGTCGGTGATCCGCACGACGGAGCGCATGACCTATGATGACGTGCGGGCGATCCTCATGCATACGGACGCGGCAGTGCGTGAGCGCTACGAGAGTCTGGTACCGTTGTTCGAGGAATTGGAGCGATTGGCGATGAAGCTCCGCAAGCGGCGGATGGCGCGTGGGGCCATTGACTTCGATTTTGCGGAGACGAAGATTCTCGTGAACCCGGAGGGAACGCCGCTGGCGATCGATCGCCGGGAACGCAGTATCGCGGAGATGATCATCGAAGAGTGCATGTTGGCGGCCAACGAGACGGTGGCTGAGCACTTCTTCTGGTTGGAGCTTCCCTTTCTGTATCGCGTTCACGAAGCCCCTTCGACGGAGAAGATGCAGTCGCTTAGTGAATTTGTCCATCACCTTGGGTACCATGTCAAGGCGGCGGGCGGCGAGGTGCATCCACGGGCGTTGCAGGGGCTCCTGGAGAAGGTCAAGGGTCGCAAAGAAGAGACGGTGATCAGTCACCTCATGCTCCGCTCCATGCGGCAGGCGCGCTACAGCGCGGAAAGTCTTGGCCACTTTGGGCTGGCGACTGACTACTACAGTCACTTCACGTCGCCCATCCGCCGCTACCCGGATTTGATGATCCACCGGATTATCCGCGATCACTTCTCGGGGACGCTCACTGAGCAGCGTCTCGCGCATCTGAGCGCGATCATGGCCGAGGTGGCTGGACACTGTTCGGAGCGTGAGCGCAACGCCGTGGACGCGGAGCGGGAAACGGATCTCGTCAAGAAGATCGAGTTCATGCAGGACAAGGTGGGCGAAGAGTTCGACGGCATGATTTCAGGCGTGACGGGATTTGGTCTATTTGTCGAGTTGGACATGCTCGTAGAAGGACTGATTCACGTCAGTTATCTGGAGGATGACTACTACCATTTTCATGAGAACATCTACGCGTTGATCGGAGAGCGGACAAAACGGACGTACCGCATCGGGGATCGCGTCCGGGTGCGTGTTCACAAAGCGAACAAGGAGACCCTGGCCATCGACTTCGCCCTGGTCGAGAAGCTGGATGTGGATGATGCCGACATCCTGGAACAGGCGGGTATTGCGGTGAAGGAATCGCGCGGAGGGTGGGGCAAAGGCCGCGGTGAAGGGCGTGGCGAGTCTGCGGGCAGGTCATCTGCGGGCAGTCGTGTGACGCGACGCAAGAATGAAACGTCGGCGTCAGCCGCAAAGGGATCTAGTCGCGCAGGCTTTGGGAAGACTGTGGTTCGCGACGTCAGGCACGATGATCGGCGCGAGGTGAAAGTGACGGGCAGTAAGGGTCTCGGCGGCTCCCGCAAGGCACAGGAAGCCCACAGGACGAAGGGACGCTCGTTGGATCCTGACCAGTCATTGCTGACGCAAGACCCGTTGCACGAGAGCCGTTCAGACGGCGAAACATCCGGAAAAAAACGCCGGCGCCGCAAGGCGCGTGTCGTCGTGGAGGGAGAAGGAATGGAGATGTTTCAAGGGCTAGGGGAGAGGCCGGAGACGGCCGTCGGACAGTCGCGCTCCATACGGGAGAAAGATAGCGAAACTGCGGAAGTGGGGATCTTGGCTATCGGCGAGACCGCTCAGAGGACCGCGTTTGTGGGGGAAGCCGCGGACGCCGAGTCGGGAGTCGGGGGAGATGTCAGAGGCGACGGAGAAGTCAAGCGCAAACGTCGTAAACGGAGTCGGTCAAAGGGACGCGCGAAGGCGCAACTTGAGGGTTTGCCTGAGAGCGGCGAGTCGTCAGCAGCTTCCGGTGACGCTCTGAAGGTGAATGACCGTGGGCGCAGTGTGCACGTGGACGAAGGCGTCGAAGCGGATGTTTCAGACAAACCTAAGGCTGGCAAGCGTCGGCGCCGTAAGAAGAACGGTTTAGGAGCCGGAGGCGAAGGGGCGCGAGCCATCGTCGACGAGAGTGCGCTCGTCCAGAATTCGCGTCCGGGAGTGAACGCTCGCGGTGAAGTGGCCCCAACGGTCGCCGCTGCGGTTTCGGCCGCGCCAGCGTCACGGTCTGCGCCCTCAGTCGACGATCGTCGCGACGGGAAACGGCGGGAGCGCTCGGAGTCAGGTCCGACGCGGCAAACGTCGGCGCGCCCAAATCCCTCGGATGACTCGCGTGAGAAGCCGGCAGAAGAACCCGCCAAGCGCTCGTTTTTGGTCGCCAAGGGTGGGTACGCGCAGGGCGTTGCAGAAAAATTCGAGACACCACGCGAACGCAAGCGTCGCGAACGAGATGCGCTCCGCGAAATGGCACAGTCCTACGGGGTGCCCATCAAGGACAAGGGGCAGCGTCCAAAGCGTCGTCCGTAAAAGGGGTTATGCACTGTGTCGCGTGTTTTGGCGGTGGGGGAAATGTTGATCGATTTTACGGCGCAGTCAGACAACACGACGGTGGCGCAGACGCCGGGATTCTCGAAGAACCCGGGTGGTGCGCCTGCCAACGTGGCGGTCGCCGTGGCTCGGCTCGGTCAGTCGTCGGCGTTTGTTGGATGCGTGGGAAGCGATCCGTTTGGAGATTTCTTGCGCGAGAGCATCGCGGGCTATGGCGTTGATGTCAATTACGTCTTTACGATCCCGCATGAGTTCACGTCGCTCGCCTTTGTGGCGCGTCACGGCGGGGATCCCGACTATTTCTTCTTGCGCAATCCTGGAGCCGATGTGTTGCTATCACCGGCTTTGGTTCGTCAGATTCGACTGGATGCTCAGACAATTTTGCACTTCGGGTCCAATTCACTGGCTGAGGTGCCGATCCGTGAAGCGATCACGACATTGGTCGCGCGGGCTCGTGATGAAGAGTCCATCGTCAGTTTTGATGTGAACTTGCGCAGGGCATTTTGGAACGCGACGGATAGTGAGGTCCTTGCGCACTGTCGAGAAATGGCAGTCGAGGCTGATGTGTTGAAGGTCAATCGCGAAGAGCTGTTCTGGCTGTCTGGCTGCGACGATGTGGATCAGGCCCTGCATCGGTTGACGGATGTCACCCGGGCAGTCATCGTGTGTACACTGGGTGGGGACGGCGCGGCGATCTGTTTGCAGACACCTGTGGGCGACGAAAGCACGGCGCCGACGGTGCGACGAGTCGAGGGCTTCGCTTCGGTTAACGTGGACGCCACCGGGGCCGGCGATGCGTGCATCGGTGCCATCTTGGCGCGACTGCTGGAGCTCGGTGTGAACCGGGCTGGGTTGTCCACTCTCACAGAGTTGGACTGGGCCCATCTTGTCCGCTTTGGCTGCGCCGCGGCCGCGATTACGGTGACCCGCATCGGCGCCATGAACGCCATGCCCACGTTCGTCGAGGTCGAGGCGGTGCTTGCGGGCACCGCCCCGGCCGACGTTCAACGCGTGTAGCCACGGTACGCGCCAAGACCTACTCCCAGAGCGGCCCGCCTGTGGCGATGACGGCGGCGGCCTCTGGATGGTCGCGAAAGCGCTCCGCGTTCAGTCGGAACTGGCGCGCCGAGGTGCGGGCTGCGTGCGCGTACGCTTCTTCGTCCTCCCAAGCGTTCACCGGGTTTAGCAAGGACGTCTTGACACCCGTGACTGAGCGCGGAATGGCCAGCCCGAACACAGGCTCCACATCCCACTCGGCTTCCGCCAGTTCGCCCGTGGTCGCGGCCTCGACAAGGCGCCGAGTCATGGCGAGCGGCATCCGCTGGCCCACTCCGTAGGCACCGCCTGACCAACCGGTGTTGACCCAGTAGACAACGGAGTCATGCTCTGTTAACCGATCCCCGAGAAGACGGGCGTAGGTCATCGGATGAAGCGGGAGGAAAGGCGCCCCGAAACAGCTTGAAAAGGTCGGTTCCGGCTCCGTCACACCGCGTTCTGTTCCCGCGAGTTTGCTCGTGTAGCCGGAGAGGAAGTGATACATCGCCTGCTCTCGCGTCAAGCGGGCGATCGGCGGCAACACACCCGTCGCATCTGCCGTCAAAAATAACACGGCCTGCGGATGCCCAGTGCGCCCACTCGGCTTGGCATCGGAGATGAACTCAACAGGGTAAGCCGCACGCGTATTTTCTGTCCATTTGCTGGAGGAATAGTCCGCCCGCCGTGTGTGTGGATCGACGTCAACATTCTCCAAAATGGTGCCAAATCGAATCGCATCCCAGATCTGAGGCTCGTGCTCCCGGGTCAGGTGGATGCACTTGGCGTAGCAGCCGCCTTCGATGTTCGCGACGCCGTCTGCTCCCCAAGTGTGCTCGTCATCGCCCACGAGGCGTCTCGCCGGGTCAGCCGACAGCGTCGTCTTGCCAGTACCCGACAGTCCAAAGAACAGGGCGCTGCGTTGACCG
>JAPNUJ010000042.1:22604-22959 GCA_026627155.1 Bacillota bacterium
GTATCGTAAATTCAGCCAGCCCCGCAGGTCCCTTGTCTTCCGGGTTGTCCGTTTCATCCGGGCGCAGGAACAGTTGTTTCGCAAAGAGGTTGTGCCAAGCCCGCTCAGTTACCACGCGGATCGGCAAATGAGTGGCTCCAGCCCGTGCAAATCCAACCCCGACGAAGGTGGGTCTGGAAGCGGTTTCAATATAGCGAAGCACGCGATCGTACAGGCGGGCAAAGTGTTGCGGGTCCATCGGCTGATTGACAGGGCCCCAGTGCACCCGATTGGCGCTATAGGTGTCGCGCACGATATACTTGTCTTTGGGCGAACGTCCGGTAAACTGTCCAGTGAGGGCACAGAAGGCACCTTC
>JAPNUJ010000043.1 GCA_026627155.1 Bacillota bacterium
CGCGGGGGTCAGATTCAACAGTGCAGCGATGTGCGGGTGAGCACCGCGACGGCAGCCAAAGCGCCACCGAGTGCGAGTGACCCCGTATCGCCCATAAACACTTGGGCGGGATGTCGATTATAGACCAAAAAGCCGAGCAACGCGCCGACGACGGCCATCGCAAAGATCGACACATTCCATTGACTGTTCCACCACGCCAGAAACGCAAAGGCCGCAAACGCGATCGCTGCGATTCCGGAAGCCAAGCCGTCGAGACCGTCCGTGATATTGACCGCATTTGAGAATCCTACCATGAAAAAGGCCAAAAAGGGAAGGTAAAAGATGCCCAGGTTCAATGGTTGTGCGAGAAAAGGCAGGCTGAGATCGAAGTGCCAACCGTACGAGTAGAGCGCCAGATAGAATAACACCGCCACCACCACTTGCAACACGAGCTTCTGACGCGCCGTCAGACCGAGGTTTTTCCGGCGCAGGATCTTCAGACTGTCGTCCAGAAGCCCGATCGCCCCGTAGCCAACGAGCGCAAGGATCAAGATCCACGTCGTCGGCGAACTTGAGAAGCGCCACGCCGTGAACACGATCGCCAGAATCAGCATCACACCGCCCATCGTCGGCGTGCCTTGCTTTTCTAAGTGTCGCGTCGGCCCTTCCGCGCGAATGGCCTGTCCGAATTTGAAGCGGCGTAACAGGGGAATCGCAATGGGGCCGAGACACAGGACAATCAGAAAGGCAACGCCGGTAGTCCACGCCAATGACAGTTCATCCACGACTGACTCCCCCTTGAAGATCGTCCCTTGCGCCTTCGGCCCAGCGACCCACCGCATCCGCCACCAGCGACAGCCCGAGCGCGTTTGACCCCTTGCACAGTACAACGGGCACAGCGCCGGCATGTCGTTCCAGCCAAGCCAGGGTGGGCGCGACCGCTTCCTCAGCTGAACCGACCGACGCGACGATCTCCGTATGGCCAGCGGCTCGCGCCCCGTCGGCAAAGGAGCGCGCCAAGGAGCCGACCGTGATCAGGGCATCCACATCGTAGGCTGGCAATTGGCGGCCAATCTGCTCATGCAAGTCCGCCCCCTGCGGGCCCAGTTCCCGCATGTCACCCAGCACAGCCAAGCGTGCCACGCCGGCCGTTTGCGCCAGCACCTCAAGACCTGCGCGCAGCGAAGACGGGGCGCTGTTGTAACTGTCGTCAATGACGACCACGTGTTGCCAGTCGCGAACAGCCAGCCGCCTGCCGCTGATCTGGGCTGATGCGAGCCCTTCTGCCGCCTCAGCCAGCGGAATTGCGAACGAATCGGCGAGGGCCAACGCAATCAAGGCATTCTTCGCCTGATGTCGCCCCGGCACAGTCAGTGCGATGGGTTTTGCGACACCCTCAACCGTCAGGATTCCTCCCTCCGGCGTTGGTTCATAGTGGAGAAGTCGCACGTTGGCCTGTGGCCCTTCACCGAACAAGACGCGCCGAACGCCGGCTGGCGAGGACAGATTCGATAGCAGTGGCTCATCATCGGGTAGCACGGCCAAGCCGCCGTACGGAAGCGCCGCAATCAACTCCCATTTGGCGCGAGCGATGTTCTCGCGAGTGCCCAGCCGTTCCAGATGCGCCTCGCCGATCATCGTGATCGCGCCAGCTTCCGGACCTGCGATCCAAGCGAGCTCGGCGATCTCGCCGAGGCCCCGCATGCCCATCTCGAGGACCGCGACTTCGGTCTGCTCATCCCACTCCAGCACGCAAAGCGGCAAGCCGATGTGACTGTTGCGGTTGCCAGGCGTCTTGTACACTCGGTAGTGCGTGGCCATGGCCGCGGCGACCAAGTCTTTGGTCGAGGTCTTGCCGTTGCTCCCCGTGACACCGATGACACGCACCGGCAGCGTCTTGCGCCACGCATGGGCAAGTGATTGCAGAGCCGCCAGTGTATCCGCGACTCGGACGTGCGGGCAGGCCGCGAGCGACTCTGGCAGTGGCCGACCGCTTTGCCAAAGAAACCCGCTGGCTCCCCGCTCCATGACCTCTGGAATGAAGCTGTGTGCATCATATGTGGCCCCTGCCAGCGGAACAAACAACGTTCCCTCTACAGCCTCGCGCGAGTCCACGGTCACGCCGCGACACACGGCATCCGTGCCGACCCTCTCTCCGCCCACCGCTTCCGCCACAAAAGACAGCCGCATGTTCATCACCGCAACCCCTGTAGGATCTCTGTGGCGACCGTGCGGTCATCGAAGTCGTGATACGTGTGCCCGATGATTTGATAGGTCTCGTCGCCTTTGCCCGCGATGAGGACGATGTCCCCCTGCGCCGCGAAGGCCAAAGCGGCGCGAATCCCTTCTGCGCGCAAGACCTGTCGCAGGTAGCGGTCGCGCGCCTCTGGCGGCATCCCCGCTTCCATGTCGTCGAGAATCGCCTCAGGATCCTCCGTCCGTGGGTTGTCCGACGTCAACACCGTCAGGTCGCTGTACTGCGCGGCGATGCCTGCCATGATCGGACGCTTCGTGCGGTCGCGATCGCCGCCACAGCCTACGACCGTGATGACACGGCCGGACGCGATCTCGCGAATCGTCCGCAAGGCATTGGCTAGACTGTCGGGGGTGTGCGAGTAGTCCACCAAGATGGTGTAGGGTTGGCCGGCCAAAACCGGCTCGAACCGCCCCGGAACGCCTGTGGTCGACTCGAGCGCGCGCACGATCACGGGCAATGCGATGCCAAGCGCCAGACAGGTGGCGCTCGCCGCCAACGCGTTGTAGACGCTGAATCGGCCCGTCATGTGCAAGGTCACCGGCGAGGAACCCGCGAACGTGTTCATGGTAAAGCGGACGCCTTCAGGTCGGATGTCGAGCTGACTCGCCCGCACGTCAGCCGGAGTGTCGATCCCGTAAGTCAGTGACTGGTGCACGGTTTCATGGGCATAGACTGCACCCCAGGCGTCGTCGGCATTGACAACCGCGACTGGGAGGCCGCCGTCGGCACAGGGTGTGAAATCATTGCCAAGGCGCGCGAACAACCGTCCCTTGGCGTGGCCATAGGCCTCCATCGTCCCGTGGTAGTCCAAGTGATCCTGCGTCAAATTGGTGAAAACGGCCACCCGGTACTGCAGCCCCGCATCCCGTCCCTGATCGAGCGCATGCGACGAGGTCTCCATCACGCAGTACTCGGTGCCGAGATCCGCCATCTCACGGAGGATGCGCGCCAATTCGATCGCCGGCGGCGTCGTCGGCGTCGTCATTTTGGTTGTCCGAAGCGGGCCCCGGCTGGCCCGCACGGCGATCGTTCCGATCAGGCCGGTGTCGCGACCCGCCTCCTGCAGCACCCGTTCGACCAGCATCGTGGTGGTCGTCTTGCCGTTGGTGCCCGTGACCCCAATCAGGCCGAGCCGCTGCGCCGGAAACCCATAGACGGCATGAGCGCACAAGGCCGCCACTTTACGTGTCGACGGAACCTGCACTTGCGGCACGTCCAGCCCGTCGATGAACGCCTCCACGAGGACCGCAGCGGCACCGGCTGCGACGGCGGCCGACGCGTACTGATGCCCGTCGTGCTGTACCCCGCGAAAGGCGACGAACAGGTCTCCAGGCACGACCTTGCGGTGGTCATCCGTAATCCCGGTCAGCTCGACGTCTCCGTCTCCGACCATCGTGTGTCGCAACAAAAGTGGCGTCAAATCGCGAATTTTCATAGCTGGCAAGTCTCCTTCGCGCGCTCTCGCGCCCCGTTTTGCACGTGGAACCTACGGCTCAGAATAGCGCCCTCCACGGGGGAGTGTCAACCGCTCACCCACGTCATGGCGGAGGTGTCGGGCCCAAGAAGATGCGGACCAGGCTGCCCTGGGGAATCTTGGTGCCCGCCACAGGGGCTTGCGCCACCACGTAAGGCCCTTCGCCGACCACTGCCAGTCGCAGCAGCGAGCCACTTTGCACCACGGCCCGCACAGCATCCTGATAACTGCGCCGCGCGAGGTCTGGCACTGGGGTCAATACCGGGTCGATGCCGAACCGATACTTTTTCGCAATCCCTGTAGTGCTCGGCGGCACGCCCATGTACTGCAGACTGTCCGCCAGCACACTGCCAATCACGGGTGCCGCGATCACACCACCGAACACCGGCGTCCCCTTGGGGCGCGGATAGTCGATCGCGACGTAGGCGACGACCTGCGGATCGTTGGAAGGGGCCATACCGATGAAAGAGACGATGTAGTGTTGTCCTGAGTAGTGGCCATTTTCCACGACCTGCGCCGTACCCGTCTTGCCGCCAATCCGATACCCTTCGCGAAACGCATTGCCACCGGTTCCCTGCGCCACCACACTTTCCAGCGCACTGCGGACCTCCGCCGCCACGTCTGGCGAAATCACACGCCGGACGGCTTCCGGCGCGAAGGTCTGGATCACCTTCCCCGTCGTTCCATCAAGAATGGCCCGAACGATCAGGGGCTTCATCAACACGCCGCCATTGGCGATCGCGGAGATGGCCATGACCTGCTGAATCGGCGTCACCGACACGCCTTGTCCGAACGATGTCGTGGCCAATTCCAGTGGGCCCACGCGACTTGGCGAAAAGAGGATGCCCCGACTCTCTCCGGGAAGCGCGATCCCCGTTTTCTTTCCGAAACCGAATCCTTTGACAAAGGAGTTCAGGGTCTTGGCGCCAAGCCTTTCCCCGAGTTGAATGAACCCTGGGTTGCACGAGTTCTCGACGACGTTCAAATACGTCTGCTTGCCATGCCCTCCCTTTTTCCAGCAACGGATCCTGTGTCCCGCGACCTCGTAGTATCCCGGGTCGTAGAACCCCTCTTTGAGGGTCACCTTCTTCTCTTGTAGAGCGGCGGACAGGGTGACAATCTTGAAGGTGGACCCCGGCTCGAACGTCTGCCAGATCGCGAGATTGCGGTTGTAGACTTCCTGTGGAATTTTGCGCCAGTTGACAGGATTGAACGACGGGTAATTGGCCATGGCAAGAATCTGCCCCGTCTTCGGGTTGGCCACCACAATCGTAACGTGGTCGGGTGCGTACTGACTGACGATATTGGCAATCTCGCGTTCCGCAAACTGCTGGATTTGCTTGTCGATCGTTAACTCCACGTCATCGCCCGGAACCGGCGCCACGTACACGTCGTTGGTCCCAGGAATCTCATCACCCCGTGCATTGGCGACGAAGCGGATCGCACCCGGCTTTCCCGTCAGATAGCGGTTGAAGGTCAACTCAACACCGCTCAGGCCCTGCCCGTCCCCGCCCGTCACGCCGAGAACGGACGCGAGCATCGTCCCGTAAGGATAGGTACGTCGCCCTTCTTCCGTGAGATACACGCCCGGCAACCGCAACGCTCGAATCGCCCGTGTCTTTGCGTCATCGAGCTGCACGCCCCACGGCTTGATGTACTCCATCAAGATGCGTTTGCTCATCAACTTCAGAAGTCGCGCTTGCGGCGCGCCGATGATGGGGGCCAGGAGTTGCGCGGTCCGCCGCTTGTCCTTGATCTGCTGCGGCACGATGATGAGGGTCGAGGCGCTGGCCGTGTACACCAGCGGCTGCCCGTTGTCATCGAGGATCTCGCCACGCACGGCCTTGACGGGCACCGTGCGGTACAACCGGTCCCAGTCGGCCGCCGCAATCAGGGTGACGTGCACCAACCGCCCCATCAGCAAGGAGACGACGCACACCATTGCCAACAAGACGAAAAAAATTCGCCTGCGTACCTTCGTTTGGGTCACTCTCATGGGTCATCCACACCTGCGCCTGTGTCTTGTCCATTCATCCTATGCACAGGCGCACGGCAGTAGACGCTTTAGTTACTGGCTGTGTAGGGGGCGAAACGGGCTGTCATCGTCGAGCCCATCGGCAGCAGGTGACCTGGTTGCACAGACTGCGACACCACATAGCCATCGCCGATCGGATCCAGTTCGATTCCGAGCAACGCACACATGCTAATCGCCTCGACCATGGGCAACCCGACGAGATGCGGCGCGCGGACCCGGCCGGACAACGAGGTCGACAGGGAACTCGCGAGCACGACCTGTCCGCCCTGCGCCTCATGCTGCCCTGCCTGCGGCCACTGCAGCGTCGCCCGCCCGGCGGCCTCCGTGGCCAGAACGGCAAAGCCATCGGTCTTGAGCAACTTTGTCGCCGCCGGAATCGACAGCCCCACGACATTTGGCACCGAACGATACGACGCCTGTGTTACATCGGCAAAGGCGCTGGGGCCGTGCCCGGTATTCGGCGGGATGCGAAGGTACTGGAGCGCCTTCTCCATGACGTAGCGCGCCGCTGGTGACGACACGTCGTTCCCGTACTGGATCGTGTTATGAGGATCCGAGACCGACACGAACATGGCCAACTCGGGGTGGTTCGCCGGGACAAACCCGATAAAGGATAGATTATACCGATTCTGATAGTAACCGCCGTGTCCGTTCGGAATGTTCGCAGTTCCCGTCTTGCCCGCCACCTCATAGCCTGGGACAGCCGCCGCCGTGTCGATCCCCTGTGTGACGTCTTGCACCATGATGTCCGAGACGGTCTTCATGATCGCCGCCGGCGCTACCTGCCGGACCAGACGCGGCGCCCGATAATACACGATCTTCCCGGACGGACTCACCACTTTTTGGACGACATAGGGTGTCAGCAACTTGCCCCCATTGGCGACAGCGTCCACTTCCTGGATTTGCTGGATCGGCGTCACCGAAATCCCTTGTCCAAAGGTCATCGTGGCAAAGTCCACAGGGTTCAGATTGGCGAGCGGGTAGCGGATGGAGTCCCCTTCACCAGGCAAATCGATCCCGGTGGGCTGATCCATACCGAATTGATGAATATAGTGATAGAGAGTCGCTTCACCCTCCGCCTGGCCGATGTGAATAAAGCCCACATTGCTGGACAGGAGCATGGCCTCGCGATACGTGATTCGACCCCAACCCCACGGTTGCCAGTCATGAATGGGCACGCCGCTCACATAGTCGACGCCCGACATGTAGGTCTGATTCAGGTTGATTGAGTGAGTGGCCAGAGCACCGACCATGGTGACCAGCTTGAAGGTCGACCCCGGCTCAAAGGGGGCCGAGATAGCCCAGTTGGTGTCGAGCGTCGACGAGGGAAACGTCCAGTAATGATTGGGATTGAAGTTCGGCAACGTCGCCATCGCCAAAATGGCCCCCGTGTTCGGGTCGGCGACGATGATGACGGCGTGTGTCGGCGTGAACCGCTTCTTGATGAGGGCCAGCGCCTGCTCCGCGTAGTGTTGGATCGATGCGTCAATCGTGAGGTAAACACTGTCGCCATTGGCTACGGGCTTGGTCACGACAGGATGAAACGGGATCGGGTTTCCGGCGGCATCCTGCTGAAAATACTGCTCGCCCGGCGCTCCCTGCAAGTACCGGTTATACTCCAGTTCGATACCAGCGACCCCTTGCCCGGCCTGATCGTCAAAGCCGATGACCTCCGACGCAAACCGCCCGCCGGGATAGATGCGGTCGTAGATCTTGCTCGTGCTGACGTCTGTGCTGAGATTCAGCTTTGCGAAGAGCTGGACGATCTGATCTTTTAGCGCCAGCGGAACATTGACCAACGTCGGATAGACCTGAATCCAGGGACCGTCTGAGCGCTGCAGTTGACCCGCGACAAACGACTCGTTGCCGCCGGTGATCTGCGCAATCCCGGTGGCCAATCGACTCATCGTCGCAGTCCCGGCGGACTGGATTCCTGGCAAATACAAATCGATGTCATAGGCTGGCATGTCAAAGGCGAGGCGATCTCCATTGGCGTCGTAGATCGCTCCACGCATCGGGACGATCTCGGAGACGGCGTCCCACTGACTGAGCGCCGCACTGCGCAGCGCCTTGACATCCGCTTCTTGCACATAGCTGATGCGCGTGACCAGCACCGCCAACAAAACCACAAAGCCAACGCGCAGCGCGTTCGAGCGCCCCTTGCTGTGCGCCCCGTTCAATGTGAGCTCGACCCGACGACCACCGGCGTGGCCGGTGACATGTGCAAGATGTTGGTGGCGATGTTGAGAATCCGCGTGGGCGACGACAGTTCATACACGATGGACTGCAGTGAGGCATCCCGGGTCACATCGTGCGACAGCGTCGACTGCATGGCCTGGATTTGATAGTTCTCCGCGACCATGGTCGCGTAGCGGCTGACGAGGAACAGCGCAATTCCCATGCACACAAGAAGTGTGAGAATCAGTCCAAATCGATCGCGCGTACGCGCGCGCTCGAGCGCACTGGCGCGGATGGCATGCGACCGCTCCACTGCGCCTTGGGTCTTCGGTTCCAATACTTGCTCTTTGGGTAACGTATACTCTCGCACAGGATCCAGAGCCATCATATCCATTCCTCTCTCTCATAGGCCACCAACAAAGGATGCACAAAAGCTATACAAGACCATAGTCAGTCGGCTTACAGCCGTTCGGCCACGCGCATCTTGGCTGAACGCGCGCGCGGATTCCCCGCCACTTCGTCCGCTGTCGGCTCGATCGGCTTGCGCGTCACCAGGCGCAGCGTCGGCACCTTGTGGCACGTGCAGACCGGTTGTTGCGGCGGGCAGGTGCAGGGCTTGACCGCTCTGGCAAATGCCTGCTTGACCGCCCTGTCTTCCAGCGAGTGAAATGAGATCACCGCGATGCGCCCGCCGGGTGCGAGCACATCAGGCACCCTCACCAGCACGTCTGCAAGCACGTCGAGTTCGCGATTGACTGCGATGCGCAAGGCTTGAAATGACCGCTTGGCCGGATGCGGGCCGTCGCGTCGCGCGCTCGCGGGGATCGCCGCCTTGATCAAGTCGACCAGCTGCCCCGTTGTTTCGAGCGGCGCCGCAACGCGCTGTCGTACGATGAAAGCGGCAATTCGACTGGCCCATTTTTCCTCGCCGTACTCCCGCAAGATCTGCGTGATCTGACGCTCCGACAACTCCGCGAGAAGGGTACGGGCTGACGTGCGCTGACGCCGATCCATCCGCATATCCAGTGGCGCGTCATGTTGGTAGGAAAATCCTCTGTCTGCCTCATCCAATTGCACGGACGACACGCCGAGATCCATAAGCAATCCGTCCACGCGGGCGACGCCGATCTCCGACAAGACATCGGAAAGGGAGGCAAAATTGGCTCGCATGACGACGAGACGCCGTCCAAACGCACGCCCCCAGATCTCCGCATGCGCGATCGCTCGTTCATCCTGATCGACGCCGATGACGATCCCATCCGGGGCGGACTCGTCAAGCAGTCGCCTTGTGTGTCCGCCACCGCCCATCGTGGCGTCCACGTACACGCCACCCGCTCGAGGTTTCAACGCCATTACAGCTTCGGCTGGCAACACCGTCTCGTGCGCAAAGAGTTCGCTCACCCGTGCACCTCCACACCGCATCTACAGATCCAGATCCATCAGCCCACTGGCGAGGTCGCCAAATGAGTCCGCCGCATCTGCAGCATACGATGTCCACTTCTGCTGATCCCAAATCTCCATGCGCGCGCCGACCCCGATCACCACACACTCCTGGCTGATCCCGGCGTACTCGCGCAAGCTCGCGGGCAGCACGACGCGCCCTTGCTTGTCCAAATCGCATTCTGCCGCGCCGCTCATGAAAAACCGGATGAACTGACGAGCATCCTGACGGGTCAAAGGCATCGAGCGCAGCTTCTCTTCCACCACACTCCATTCTTTCCGAGGGTACACGAAAAGGCACTGGTCGAGGCCGCGTGTGACGACAAACGCAGCGCCAAGCTCCTCTCGGAACTTGGCCGGAATGGTGATGCGCGCCTTGTCGTCCAGGCTGTGCTGAAATTCACCCATGAACACGCGCATTCACCCCACTTCCACTCTACTCGGCCCCACATTGCCCCACTTTGCTCCACTTTCAAGACTAATTCGCGTGCAAAAGCAAAAATCCTGCCTTCTCTCACGAGAATGGCAGGATTATTTTTAAAAGCTCTGTCCAGGTTACCAGGTCAAGATCGCCACTTGGTCCATCGGCGGGTGGCAGGCGGCCAGAGCCGGCAGCCACGACGTACCATACAACGCGATGAGAGAAAGCGGTGACAGCACCCGTTCCTGTTCGTGCGCATCGGGCAGCAGCCACGCCATGATCTGCTCATGCGCGCGCACATCCTCCGAACGCCGTCGCCGAAGTGCGCTTGCCGTCTTGGCGGACAACCGCGCCAGAGAGTGCTCGACCGACCGCGACGTCTTACGCAGTGCCTTCTCCATAGTCGGATCGATAGCCAAAAAGTACGCTCGCTGCGCATCGAGGAGAGACTCGGCAGCACCGGACAACTGCGCGATGACCTCAGATACGCTCGGCGCGATGTCGCGGGCAAGGTAACCTGGCAGCCACTCTGGCGCGAGTGCCGCCTCGCGGGACACGCCAAACGCGTCAAGAGAACGCGTCACAAACTGCGGTACATGCAAGGCACGTGCACGCAGAATGAGCGGCGGCACCTTTCTGCCGGCCGCCGCAAACACGGGCCTCATCATCCCGTGGTAGGCCACTTCTGCTGCGCCTCCCACATAGGCGAGCACAGGCAACAGCGTGTCTTGCGTCACGGGACGGTAGAGCACGCCTGCAGAAAAGTCCTCAGGGTGCGCATCGAGTCTTGCTCGAAGGTCCGCTATGGGCATGCGATCCAACGTGTCGCGCAGTGCCAGGGTGTCGACGTCCGCCGTGAGGTCCAGAGCGTGTCGCAAGCCCTGATCGAGCAAATAGAGCAGCGTGTGGCGTTCGTGAATCTCCACCTGCGGGGCGAACCCCGCCTCTCGAACCGCCTGCGCCCCTTCCAGTGCAGCCGAGTGAAAGGCCTGTGGAGCAGAAAGGACGTGGTCAAACGCAGGACGCATGAGCGCGCGCAATTCCGTCCGCAAGGGGTCGACGACGAGGATGGGCAAGTCCTTGAGCCAAGTGGACAGTAACCGGGCAAACCCGGTTGCCATGTCAGTGCCCTCCTGATAGGCACTCGCCACCGCAGTCAGCACGTCGTCGCGATACAGGCCATCAGGCAACTCTGCCGCCAATTCACGCAGCAATCGCTCACGGTCACGACCACTGAGACGGTGACGGCCCACCGGGGTGCGCAGCAACGGCCTGTCGCGCAGCGACGCGCGAGAAACGGTGCCATGCCGCGTCACATAAGAGGCGGAAGCGACTTCTTCAAAGTCATGATCTTCCGAGGCCACCCAAAACACGGGAACGACGGGACGGCCCAAAGCGGTTTCATACTGTTTGGCCAGAGCCACCGCACTCACGGCCTTGTACAACGTATAGACGGGTCCCACAAACAATCCGGCTTGTTGGCCGGTTACAACCGTCAGACAGCCAGGCCGGGACAACTTTGCCAAGACGGGCCGGGAGTGTTCCTCGACACCGAGCTCACGTGCGTACGCGGTAAGCGCCGACACCAGTTCGGCGCGGTGCGACTCGTCATAGAGTTGATCCAGGTCACGGGCCCGGTTCGACAGGAAGGCCGGATCTTGTACATCGTAGTCATACAAGGCTTGGGCCGACGGCTCCCCAGCTAGATAGGCATCGGTCAGTCCGTTGCCTGTTACTTTGCGTTCACAGTGAATTTCCATACCTTCGTTAACCCCTCGCAGGCGCGCCCGTCTATGCAACACGGACCCCTCGCCAAATCAACCTCGCTGGTCCTGGCCCGCAGTGGCCCCGGCGTGCCCGCGGTCAGGCATAGGCGCGAGCGTAGGATCCGGGTGGCTGTGGTGTCCCTCCGAGCTCCCGAATCGCGTGATGGCCCCAGTGTGGATTGCGCAAAAACCCGCGCGCCACCGCGACCGCATCGGCCTGACCGGACTGAACGACATGCTCCGCGAGATGCGCATCATCGAGCATCCCCACGGCGATGACCGGAACCCCGGCCGCCGCCCGCACCGCATGAGCCAGCGGGACCTGGTACCCAGGGTAAACAGGAGGCGCAGCAGGCACGTTTCCGCCCGAACTGACGTCAATGGCGTCCACGCCGTCTCGCGCGAACTCGGCCGCAAACAAAGCAGCCTCGTGAACGTCATAGCCCCCCGGAACGTACTCGGTCGCCGAGATGCGAATGCCCACGGGTGTCGCCCCGGCCTCCGCCCGGACGGCCCCGATGATCTCACGGGTCAAGCGCATCCGGTTGCCCAAACTGCCACCGTACTCGTCAGTACGGTGGTTGGACAGCGGCGATAAAAACTGATGCAAGAGGTAGCCATGAGCCGCATGGATCTCGAGAAAGTCAAAACCCGCCTGAATCGCACGACGCGCAGACCGGACAAATGCCTGTACGATGTCTTGCAACTCACTGACCTCGAGTGCACGAGGACACGCATAGCGGTCACTGAAAGCCTGCGCCGATGGCGCGACAATCTCGCCGGGCACATCCGCCTTGCGGCCCGCGTGTGCCAGTTGGATACCGATCTTGGTCCCGTGTGCGTGAGCAAATCTCGTGATATGCGCAAGCTTCTCGGTATGCTCATCCGCGTACAGGCCGAGATCGCGGGTCGAGATGCGACCGCGTCCCTCTACAGCCGAAGCCTCGACCATCAAGAGCCCGGCTCCGCCGATCGCCAGCGATCCGTAGTGAACCTGATGCCAGTCAGTTGGGCCACCTGATTCCTCTGCCATGTACTGACACATAGGTGACACGACGATACGATTCTTCAGTTCAAGCGTACCCACTTTCCAGGAGTCCAACAATGATGGCATAGTAAATACGCCTCCTTGCACGAGAATGAGGTTCCACGTAGAGCTCCCACGGCAACCCCATCTACTATACAAAACGAAGTCACTAATGTAAAGTTACACTACAACTGGTTTGGGAAGGATCCAACCGCATACGGCCAAGTCTGCCCCGCATCGTCAACTGCCCGTCACCCTTACCCGTGGCGCTTACTCGCCGACACGATCTCCGCGGCCTTCGTCAGTTCGCGTATGATATCGACTTTCCACTGATCGGCAAACAGTCTGGCCTTGATGTAGGCCTCCCCCGCTTGTCGGGAGCTGTACTGCGGCGGCAGGCGATTGAGAGCGATGGCCAATATGTCGTTCTGGCAAATCTCACACTGGCACCCCGAGTACCCCGACTCAAAGATGTCCTGCAATGAATGCTTGGCAATCTCCTCCATGACGTTGAACACCACAAGCAGTTCCCCCTTGCGAATCACACTGTGCGGCTGATCGAGTCTGGGCGCACGCCCGGAACAGGCGATGGCTCTTCTGTCCCCATTCTATCAGAAAGTGCTGGTCTTGCGTACAGTCCCTCGGCCAAGTGCTGAACGGATCCACTGTTGCGCAAGACGCACGTCCTGTCGCGTGATAGCCTGGCATCAGAGCGGGCCATACTATCGGAGAAACGCGAGGGGGCGTACGATCATGCCAGAGGACTGGTGTCGAAAGCGAATGCGAATCAGCATCGCTCATCCACACGATACAACCACGCTAACCTTGCTGGAAAACATGCTCCCACTGCTGCGCGGCGTGTACACGGTTCGTGCGAACATCAACTCGGGACGAGTTCTCGTCCTCTACGACGACAGACTCATCGAAGCCTGGCAGTTGACGCAGATTGCGGGTGATCTGGAGCGAGGAGCCCGTCACGTCACGCCGCTTCAGACGCGTCACCAGCGCTTTGCAAAACCCTGGCTGGCCGCGCCGGCGGTGCTACTAGGTGGCATCGCTATCCGCCGCACGGCATTGGGACGATCTCCAGCCACTGACAGTGTGGTCCTGTTTCAACTCGCGACCCTGATGTCGGTCGCCAGCGGCTACCCTTCCGTCCGCGCCGCGGTGAGACGATTTTCTAT
Organism: Bacillota bacterium; assembly: GCA_026627155.1. Classification (GTDB taxonomy): domain Bacteria; phylum Bacillota; class Bacilli; order Alicyclobacillales; family SLC66; genus JAPNUJ01. The sequence goes on from JAPNUJ010000043.1 coordinate 13,762, forward strand.
GCGCATTGGGATCAGTGAAGACAGGTTGCTGGGGGGAGCCGCCCTCCTCTTGGCGACCCTCCGGGAATCGCCGCTCGTACTCATCGCGCTGTTCGTCCTGCAGTACAGCAACTTCCGAAAGACGGACAACACGCTCGCGGCCCTGACCCAGGCTGGGACGTCTCTGGCCCAGTTGTCCGCTGAAAACGTCGAGCCGACGTTTGTCCAGCAGTACGCGCATACAGCCCAGCATGTGGGCTGGCTCGCGGCCACTGCGGTCGCGATCGTGCGCCGGGATCCTTTACTGGCCTCCGCCATGCTGATCGCTGCGAATCCGCGACCTGCCGTGATGAGTGCTCGCTATGCGCTGAACTATGGGGAGACGTTGACGCACGAACGGTGCGAATACATCCCGATGCACAGCGGGATGGACCTGTATGAATTGGCTGAGGCGGATGACATCGTATACCTTTACGCTCCGGGACACGGGTCCCCGGCGGTCCCTGAAGACCTCGCGCGAGACCTCGCCGGGGTCCTCACTCCGGGTGTCATCACCGGGCAACGCACTGTCCGTTGCGAACCGTTCGATCAGTGGCATGGTGCGTTGCCTCCTGATGGCCGGCCTCGACGGGCCGATGTTGCGCTGCGACAAGTGATTGTGGTCCCCCCCGAGTTATGGGTCGCCGCCAGTCATCAACGGCAAGGCGCCTCATTGTTTGTACGCGGATCGCTTGCCACATTGGCCAACAACCTCAAACTCAGCCACGCCCTTCGCCGTCATGTGCGCGGTTCAACCCAAGTCAGCGGAACCTTTGCCGCTGCGTCTCTCGTCGCGGGCGCTGCGGGGCTACCCGTCAAAACACTGAATTTGATCGCTGATGCGTTCGTGCTGTCGCTCCTTGTCCTATGCAACCGCCTCTATCCCCAGGACCAGACAGCTCACGTCCGCCCCTTCACGCGTGCACCACTGCCATGACGTAAAGAACGAGACCCTCAAAAGGGCCTCGTTCTTTACGTCATGGAAGCACCTAGCTGGAGGAAGAGGGGTCTTGCGCAAGGATCGCCTGAGCCATCTCCTCGAACTCGGGTTTAATGCCCGCCCCTGCCTCGTGCGCCGAATTGACCAGAGCAGCCACCGCCTCGGGAGTCTGCATGGCGAATCCCTGGGGCATGTGTCGCCCTTTGTGCTGGGACCCCGCGCTGTGTTGTGTCTGGGGCAAGAGCGACGACGGCAGAAGCGGCGAATCCTCCTTTTGCATGCTCCGCGCCGAGGCTACCTCTTGGCGCAACCAATTCCCCAACATCCCGTGTTCGATCCCTTTCGCACCGCTGCTGTCGACAGGTGTCGGAGAGCTCTTCCCCTCAGCTTGTGCAGGAGGACTGGGAATCTCCCCTTGCGGCGGCTGTCCAGCCCCTCCGTCGCGCATACTGTGGTCCATCAGACCCGTTTCCATTTGCGTGGCGGCGCGGGTTTGGTACAACGTCTGACGGGCGGTCTGCGTGAGTTTTTCCGCGGCTCCTAGTGTCGTTGCAAGCCCGCTGACGATGCCCTTGCGCAACCATGAGCCGTTTTCAGTTTTTGGCAAATCGGGCGTTTGCCATTCCTGGGCCAATTCCGTTGCATCCGTCAGGATCGTCTGCGACTCCTCGACCACCTTTGCGCCCACCTGACGGACCCCGGACCCCAGTTTCAAGACGCCGACTGCCGCCGTGATAGTGGCGGCACGCAGCGCTTTGCGAACCGGGGGCAACGTCAACAGGGCTGCCACGCCAAGCGCGACCCACGTGCCTGGATTGTCCTTGATCGAACGGCCAATCGCCATCGCGATCACCCCCCTTTCCCCACGTATCGTGCCCGCACCGAGGTCGTCGCATGCGACCCCGGCCGTTGGCGCACTCTAAGTAGACTTGATGAAAAAGGGGCGATCAGGATGAAAGCAAGTACCGTCCAAGCCATCGGCATCGCTGTCGGAGCCCTCGCCACAGCCTGGCTGACCGTGCCCGCACTGACACGCAATGTGCGCCCCGCCAGCAAGACAGTCGGCGAGGGCATCCTGGAACTGTGGCGCGAGATCCGGCGCACGGGTTACAGGTGGCAGGAGGAACTCGAGGATGTCGTGGCCGACGCGCGGAGGCTCCACGCGAGGACTAAAAAGGAAGTCTGATCGTGCCGTCAGACCGGATAGACCGCGTGTTTGCGATCGGAGAAAAACGAATCTTTCTGATCGAGGTGACGATAGCGCGCCACCAACTCCAGGCGCAGTTGATCGGGCGCCACGACGGCATCCACTACCAGGTCAGAAGCCAATCGGAAGATATCGATGTCCTGACGGTATTCCTCGCGTTTGTTCTCGACGAATGCCGCGCGCTCGGCCTCTGGCAACTCTGCGATTTTGTTGCTGTACACCGCATTGACGGCGGCCTCAGGCCCCATGACGGCGATCTGAGCCCCCGGCAAGGCGATGCAGGCGTCTGGATCGAAAGCAGGCCCCGCCATGGCATAGAGACCGGCGCCATAGGCCTTGCGCACGACGACCGAGACTTTCGGCACCGTGGCTTCGGCCATCGCCGCGATCATCTTGGCCCCATGTCGGATGATTCCGGCGCGCTCGACTTTGGTGCCGATCATAAATCCCGGAACATCGGCGAGAAAGAGCAAGCTGATACCAAATGCATCGCAGAGCGTGACAAACTTGGCCGCCTTGTCCGCTGAATCCACAAACAGCACGCCACCTTTGACGCGGGGCTGATTGGCCACGATTCCCACCGGACGACCGTCGATACGAGCGAGTCCCGTTATCAACTCGGGCGCAAACAGCTTCTTGATCTCAAAAAAAGAGCCTCCGTCGATCAGCCCATCGATGAACTCGTACATGTTGAACGGGGCATTTTGATTGCTTGGCAACAGCTCCGACAGCGGGCGCGAAGCGACGGGCGGGCGGGCGGCCACGATCGGTGGCGCCGCGTGACAGGATCCCGGAAAATAACCGAGGTAATCACGTGCGGCTCGCAGAGCCGACTCTTCGTCCGGAGCGAGCACATCACCACAACCGCTGACGGAACAATGCATCCGCGCGCCGCCCATTTCCTCGAGCGTCACTTTTTCTCCGATCACCATCTCGGCCATGCGAGGAGACCCGAGATACATGCTGGCATTGTGCTCCACCATGATGACGATGTCGCAAAATGCAGGAATGTACGCCCCACCTGCAGCCGACGGCCCGAACAGGACACAGAGCTGAGGAAGGGCTCCCGACATTTTGACCTGATTGTAGAAAATCCGCCCCGCCCCGCGACGTCCCGGGAACATCTCCAGCTGATCTGTGATCCGCGCGCCCGCAGAATCCACGAGGTAGACCATCGGCACACCGAGCTTTTGCGCCGTCTCTTGCATACGAATGATCTTCTCGACGGTTCGCATCCCCCACGACCCCGCCTTGACCGTGGAATCATTGGCCATGGCACAGACGGTTTGGCCATGCACCGTCCCCACCGCTGTGACGACCCCATCCGCGGGCAAGTCGTCGGCCTGACAGTTGGCAAACAATCCGTCCTCCCACTCGCAGTCCGCATCAAACAGCAGTTTCAGGCGCTCACGGGCAAAGAGCTTGCCCACTTCCTTGTTTTTTTCATGGTATCGGGCTGCTCCACCCGCCTTGATGCGCGACTCTTTCTCGAACAAGTGCGCTGTCAGATCCTGCTCGCTCACGGTTGCACCGCCTTCTCAGTGTCCTGTATACCGGGGGCTGCGTTTTTCCGCAAACGCTCGCAACCCCTCCAGACGATCTTCCGTGCCAAATACGGTCTCATAGGCTTGTCGCTCAATCGCCAAGCCCACTTCGAGCGTAGCATCCAACCCACAATCGACCGCCCGCTTGGCCGCTCGCAGCGCCACAGGCCCACCCGCCCCGATCTCATCGGCGAGTTCCAGGGCCGTGGGCATCAGCCGGTCCGCCGACGTCAGTCGATCCACCAGACCCATCGACAAGCCCTCTGCAGCCGTGATTTTACGACCGGTAAAAATCAGGTCCTTCGCCCGCGCAGGTCCGATCAAACGCGCCAACCGCTGTGTTCCTCCGGCGCCCGGGATGATCGCGAGGCGCGTCTCTGTCAGACCCAAGACGGCCTCTTCGCTGACCACCCGCAAGTCGCACGCCAGAGCGAGTTCCAACCCGCCGCCGAGCGCCACACCGCCGACCGCTGCGATGACCGGGACCGGCAAGGACGCGACCCGACCGATCATCTCACCGATACGGGCAATCGCCGCCCTAGCCTGATCCTCCGACATGCCGCGCCGCTCTTTGAGATCAGCCCCGGCACAAAAGGCGCGCCGTCCGGCACCCGTCACGATCAGACAGCGGGCCGTCGCATCCGCCTCCACAGTATCGAGATGCCCAATCACGTCAGTGATGAGGTCCAGCGACATGGCATTCATCGCCTCCGGGCGCTGCAGCGTTAAGACATGAGCAAAATGACAGCGATCCAGACTCGCGTAGCTCATGAACCCGCCCCTCCCGCGTAGACCCGACTCATCTTGCTCGCCAACGTCGTGTGAAGCCGCTCAGCCACAAAGGCACCTGCTTTGGCCAGGAGCCCCTCATCGATGCCCGTCACAACGGAGCAACCGTGAAGCATTCGCACGAGATCATCCGTGGCGACGTTGCCTGCAGCCCCGGGCGCATAGGGACACCCCCCCAAGCCGCCGAGCGAGCTGTCCATCACCGCAATCCCATGCTGCAACCCCACCACCAGGTTTGCCAGGGCAGCCCCACGCGTGTCGTGCATATGCAGGGCCAACTGCGCTGGGCGGATGTCGCGCAGGAGTGAACTGAGAACGGCTTCTGTCGATCGCGGTGTGGCAACGCCGATCGTGTCGCCAAGCGACACCTCATACACCCCTGCTTCCAAGAGCGTCAGGGCGATCCGGCGAACGGTGTCGACGTCGACCTCGCCTTCGTAGGGACACCCAAACACCGTGGAGATGTAGGCTCGCACACGCATCCCACCGGCCACAGCCGTCTCCGTCAAGGCACGGTACTGAGCCAGGGCGGGTGCGACGCCTTTGTTGATGTTGCGCTGACTGTGCGTCTCGCTCGCCGACAAAAAGATGGCCGCAACGTCCAGGGCGGCCTGTCGCGCTCGCTCCAGCCCCTGAAGGTTCGGCACGAGCGCTGCATAGACAATTCCCCGGTCGCGCGGCAAGTGCGCACACACTTCATCGGCATCCGCCAGCTGGGGAATCCAACGCGGGCTGACAAAACTGCTGACCTCTAGGTGGCTCACGCCCGCGTCAGCGAGCATGTGAATCCAGGCGATCTTGTCCTCCGTGGCCAAGAACGCGGCTTCATTTTGTAGCCCGTCCCGCGGCCCGACCTCCCACACTGTCACCTGCATGGGCCACTCCATGCTACTCGATCTCCACGACGACATCGCCCTCATTGACGAAGTCCCCTTCGCCTACCGCCACGCGTGCCACCGTACCTCCGACCTCGGCCGTAACGGGAACCTCCATTTTCATGGATTCGAGGACCATGACGTCCTCTCCCGGCTTAACAGACTGTCCTGGTTGAACCAACACCTTGTATACCGTTCCTGCCATAGTCGCCACGATCGTCGCCACTCTCTACACCCCTGTCCCTGTAATATACTGTGCCAAAAAACCTGTGTGCGTCTCGCCTGCCGAAAACGCGGGGTGCGCGATCACCTTGAGGAGAAGCGGGATGTTGGTCTTGATCCCTTCTACCTTATACTGCCCGAGCGCGGCCTGCATCCGTTCAATCGCCACTGCACGCGTGGGACCGCTGACAACCAGCTTCGCAAACATGGGATCATAGTACGGCGTCACCGAGTCCCCCTCGGCCACCCCGATCTCGTGACGAACTCCCTGACCGTGCGGCAATGTCAGACCCGTGATGAGACCGGGGCTCGGAAGCATGCGTTCGGGGTCCTCGGCGCAGATTCGACACTCGATCGCGTGACCGTGGGCGCGAATCTCAGACAGGTCCGACGACAGCTTCTCGCCGGCCGCGATGCGCAGTTGCCACTGAACGATGTCCACGCCCGTGACCTCTTCAGTGACAGGGTGCTCGACCTGCAAGCGCGTATTCATCTCAAGAAAGTAGAAGCGGCCATCCGCCACCATAAATTCCACGGTACCCGCCCCGCTGTAGTTCAGCGCGCGCGTCAGTCGAACCGCGCACTCACTGATCTCGGCGCGGAGCATGGCATCCACGCCTGTGGATGGAGACTCTTCAACAATCTTTTGGTGGCGCCGCTGTATGCTGCATTCACGCTCGCCGAGACTGACGACCCCGCCCTGACCGTCTGCCAAAACCTGGATTTCGATGTGCCGGGGGCGTTCTATGTAACGTTCCAGGTACAGGGTGCCGTCGCCAAAATAACTGGCTACCCGTTTGCTCGAAGACTCGTAGGCCTGTCGCAACTCGTCTTCGTTGTGCGTCACCGTCATCCCGATGCCGCCACCGCCGGCGGACGCCTTCAGCATGACGGGGTAGCCGAACGCGCGCGCCAATGAAAGCGCCTCCTCGGACGACGAAACGGCGCCCTCGGATCCCGGCACAATGGGCACGCCAGACGCCCTTGCAAAGCGGCGCGCCTCCACCTTGCTACCCATCCTCGCAATCACTGCAGACGAGGGGCCCACGAACGTCAATTTTGCTTCTTCACACAACCGCGCAAAGTCCGCATTTTCCGAGAGCAGACCATAGCCCGGGTGCACGGCGTCGGCACCTGCCTGTTTTGCGGCGGCCACAATCGCCTGGGCCTGCAGATAGCTTTGCGCTACGGGAGCCGGACCGATCCTCACCGCCTCATCGGCTTCCCGAACGAACGGCAAGGACGCATCCGCGTCGCTGTAGATGGCGACAGTCCTCAGCCCCAGTCCCTTGCACGCGCGGATCACCCGCCGGGCGATCTCACCGCGATTTGCAATCAATACCTTTTGCATGCTGTGTCCCCCTTCCCATACCTGAACCACTCGCGCGAGCTGGTGTCCCCTTCGCGCTTGGGCGAGCCGCTGGCGCGAGCTGGTGACCCCTTCACGCCTTGGCGAGCCGCTGGACGTCATGACGTCACCCAAAACAGGGTCTGCATCGTGTCGTGCCCCGCACCACAGTACACGTTACAGGCCAGGGTGTATTCACCTCGCGCAGGTGGCGTCCAGTAGATGACGGAAGGCGCATCACCCTGCGACACCGCGGTCGAGATGTTCGTCCCCATGACGGAGAACCCATGGATCCCCTCTATAGATCTCACGACGAATTCAACCGTTTCGCCCATCTTCAAATGCGTGGTGGACAAGGTCCAGTGCCAGTTCTGCGCCGTCACGTGAACAATCTGGTAAGGACCTTTTGGCGGGGGGCTTGCCGCGACCTGTCCCAAGGAACATCCGGTCAACCCCAGTGTCAGGCAGAGCGGGAGTATACGACCGACCGTTCGTTTGGTGCGCGACCGCCGATTTGACGACAAGGACGTCCAGTGTATCAGAGGTCCCCGCTTGAACCATTCACTGACGGGGGTCCAAAACCGATCCGCCCATCTACGGGTTGCCACTCGGCATCGCCTCATGCTTTCCTGTGCTAAGATGGAAACCATCACACTCATCGAACGATATTGTACCACAGAGAGGAAGGGCACGATGAATCCAGAGTGGCCAGGGGCACAGCGAATCGATGTCCCGTCTACATTGGCGCGCCCCCTCCAGGGGCATCTGGCGGTCGTCGCAGGAGGGTCCGGGGGAATTGGCGGGGCCATCGCAGTGCGGTTGGCACAAGCGGGAGCCAGCCTCATCGTGCACTACCATACGGATGCAACAGCTGCACAGCGAACCGTCGAAGACTGCCGGAAGGCCGACACATTTGCCGTGGCCCTGGGAGCCGATCTGCGCACGGCAGACGGTGTGCAAGGCGCCGTGGACAGCATCCAAAAACTAGTTGGCCACCCGTCCATTCTGGTCTGGGCGGCTGGCCAATCGCACACGGGAATGATCAGCGAGCTTTCAGAGTCAGACTACGACGCGCTGATGTCTGTTCACGTGAAAGGCCTTTGGGCCTGCACCAAAGCCTTGTTGCCCGCGATGGCAAGACGCGGGTTTGGACGGGTCATCGCAATCAGTTCCGTTTGGGGCCAAGCTGGCGCCGCCTGCGAGGTGGCCTACTCTACTGCAAAGGCGGCGCAAATTGGCTTTACTCGCGCGCTTGCACGAGAGTGGGGAAGCGCCGGGATCACAGTCAACGCGATCGCGCCCGGTGCGGTGGAGACGGAAATGCTCGCCAAGTACTCACGTGACGACTTGTTGGCCATCCAGACAGCCACCCCCGCGGCCCGTCTGGGGCGTCCGGAAGATGTCGCTTCGGCGGCGGCTTTTCTGGCCAGTCCGGCAGCTTCGTTCATCACCGGCCAAGTCCTGACTGTCGATGGAGGTTGGACACTGTAGCAGGAGCCGCGAGTGACGACTCAGGTATGCTGGCTCGCCAGTGTGTCTGGCCACTTTACCCGGAAACCCTGTCCGTCTCTCACCGGGGTCGGCTTCTTGGCTTCTTGGCTTCGGAAATATGGCCACTTTGGTCCCTGAGCTGCGTCCTTTAACCAGTCAGGTACGCCCATGTGATTCAGCGGGCTCCGGTAAGTCTCATTCTGAGACTCCCCAGCCTTCGTCAGTCTCATTTTGAGACTCTCCAACCTCCCTAAGTCTCATTTTGAGACTCCCC
>JAPNUJ010000044.1:0-17651 GCA_026627155.1 Bacillota bacterium
AACCTTTGCCACCGATAGCACTGGTTCGGGGATAGCATCCTGCGCGATCCGGGCAGCGGGCACCTGAACGGGAGGCGCGTCGGCCGATTGCGGGGCGCGCACGGCTCGTGCCGCAGCTTCCAGTTGCGCCACACGAGCCGTCAATCGGGCCAACTCGTCGCGCAGCAGCCCGGCCTCCGCGCTTTCTGCCGCGGCCGTCGTGGTTACGGCCACTGGTGCCGCACTGGCCGCGGCAGGAACGGGCGCTTTCACCAGCCCAAGACAAGAAAACAGCGCCATCTCCACGACGAGTTGGCCTTGCGTCTGGTACCGCATCTCGGATTGCACTTGGGCCAACCGTTCCAGGATCGCCAACAAGACGCCGGTCGACGCATCCCGAACCACCAACTCAAATGTCGGATCATAGCGAGCGCGTTGGTCCGCGCCGAGTCCCTTGGCCCCCGTTTTGAGCAGAAGTCCGTCGCGACCATACGCGATCAACTCGACAATCAGTTGGGATGGATCCGTCCCCTGCGCCCAGATCGGTCCGAGCAAGTCGAAGAGGCGGGTCGCCTCCCCGCGCAACAAAGCGCCATACACTTGACCCAGTCTTTCACTCGGCACACCACCGAGAACCACGCTCACCTCGTCAACAGTGACCACGTCCGCCGCAAACGCAAGCACCTGATCGAGCAAACTCAGTGCATCGCGAAGGCCACCGTCCGTCACGCGCGCGATCTGCCAGAGGGCTGCCTCCTCGACGTCGACCGCAAGGTGGTCGACGACCTGGCGCAACCTGGCGACAACCAGCTCAGGCGCCACTCGCCCGAGTTCAAATCGCTGGCAACGCGACACAATGGTTGCAGGCACCTTGTGCAACTCGGTGGTAGCCAAGACGAACAGACAATACGAGGGGGGCTCTTCAAGCGTCTTGAGCAAGGCATTGAACGCCTCCGGCGTCAACATGTGCACTTCGTCGATGATGTAGGCCTTCACTCGCACATCCGCTGGAGGGTACTGCACTTGCTCGAGAATACTTCGAATCTCATCGACGCCGCGGTTTGACGCCGCATCCATCTCCGTCACATCCATAATGCTGCCTGCCATGATCCCCATACACGTAGGGCATTGATTGCAGGGTTCGCAACCGTCCACTCGCGCCTCACAGTTAACAGCCTTGGCCAATAACTTGGCCAAGGTCGTTTTGCCTGTACCGCGGGGACCCGAAAACAGATACGCATGCGCCAACCGATCCAGGCGCAACGCGCTTTTCAGCGTCGTCACAACATGCTCTTGGCCCACCACGTCTGCGAAAGATTGCGGACGCCATTCTCGATACAGCGCACGGTACGTCACTCGGTCCACTCCCCTGCCGTCGGAAAAAAGACCGAGAATGTAGCGCCGAACCCTTTGGAGTGCACCCGAATCTCCCCACCCAAATTGGCAACAATTCGTTGACACACCGGCAATCCCAGGCCAATCCCCGACTCCTTGGTCGTATAAAAGGCATCAAAGATTCGATCCACCATGTAATTCGGAATCCCAGGACCGCCATCGGCCACGTCCATCCGAACCTTCTGTTCGACGTCGTCGAAGCAGGTCGAAATCGTCAGGGCACCTGATCCTTCCATGGCCTCCAGAGCGTTTCTGAACAGATTGAGCACCACTTGCTTGAACATCGACACATCGATTCGAGCCGGAGGCGTCTCCAGCAGACTGAGCGTCAGGTCCACCCCATGCAACAGCGCATCGGAATGGAGCACAGCCGCCATCGATTGGATCACCCGCTCGATGCGAACAGATTCTACGGCCAACACGGCGGGCCTCGACAGCAAAAGCAGCTCGCTGATCAGCAAGTTGACCCGCTCGACCTCCGCCAGCATCATGTCCATATAGGTCAATTCCCGTTCTTTTTGCTCGGACTGAAACTGCGCGTGCAGAATTTGTGCAAATCCCTTCAGCGATGTCAAGGGATTGCGGATCTCGTGCGCGACACCCGCGGCGATCTTCCCCGCTGTGGCCAACTTGTCGTTGCGAACCATCTGGGCACCGAGTGCGGGGAGGTGGTTCAACGAGGTGCATACAAGCAGGAATCCAGACAGTTCGGGAGTGTCAGCGGCCACTCGCTGCGATTGCAACAGAACGTGCAGAGGTTCTCCGTCGCGCTCCATGTACAAAAGTTGCGCACACTCAGCATCCGCCTCGCGCACGACTCTCTCCATCGCGGCAAGAAGTTCAGGACTTTGCGGCACGCCGTCGCAAGACCCTTCCGACCGCTTGGCCACTTTCGTCTGCTGTAGCCGCTCCGTCCCCATCGGGTCCTTCGAGCCCTGCGAGCCCATCGGGTCCTGCGAGCGCTGCGACTGCCCTTCCGTCTTGGAGCCATGAGAGGAGCCCAAGCCAAACAGTTCAACAAAGCGCAGACTCTGTTCAACGATTCGACCGGATTCGTCTACAAGGGCGTAGGCCAAGTTGTCCAGAACTTGCCGCTGTGCGCGGCTGAACTCCGGATGCTTCAACTTGTTCGCCCGCTTGTCCGCATCGCTCGACATGGCATCACCCCCGTCGCATAACAGGGTCTCTTCTCAGATCGACTCTCAGCGCCACCTGGCAAGGCTTTTCCGCGGCACCCGTCCGGCATCCCTTAGTGCTGCTTCCGTCAGGACCTGACACCTTTCGGGCGCGTCCGTCGCGCGGGGCCCCACCAGATGAACGCTGAGACTCGACCCGAGTCATGTCGCCCCATGTCTCCTCGAGGACTCAGAAATGACAATAAAAATGGCGGAGAGAGTGGGATTCGAACCCACGAGCCCCGTTAAGGACTACTCGCTTTCGAGGCGAGCTCCTTCGACCACTCGGACATCTCTCCGCATGCTTCGTGGGCGCCACCGACCGCCAAGGAGTCGATCCTTAGCGACGGCGCGTCCGAAAGAAGTCTGCCAACATCATAGCACAGCTTTCCCCCAAAACGCCAGCCGTAATCCGTGGATAATGATTAAATCCTGCCACTTGGTACAGGGCGAGGGCAGACCGTAGCGCACCCCCTTTGACATTGTCCGCTCCGTAGACGACTTCCTCAATTCGCGCTAGTTGAATCGCTCCCGCGCACATGACACAGGGCTCCACCGTCACGTACAGGCGGCATCCTCGCAAACGCCAGTCGCCGTAGGCCGAAGCGGCTTCACGCAGGGCAATCATCTCCGCGTGGGCCGTCGGATCCTTCCACTGCTCGCGGTGATTGAAGCCGCGGCCGATGATCACGCCCGCAGAATCCACGACGACAGCCCCGATTGGCACTTCCTGAAGTTCAGCCGCAGCGCGTGCCAGCGCGATGGCCTCTAGCATAAATGTTTCATGGCCGACGAAATCCAGAGCGGACACACCTTTCCCTCCCCGTCACTACGGTAGCACATCCAACTGGGCTCGCGCATAGGCTATCCCGAATTCTGTACGGTGACGTCGGGAGGCGATGGCAGGATGTGTGGAATCGCGGGATGGATTGACTGGCAAGTGGACTTAATGGACCGCGGCGATGAGATCGAGAAGATGGGCGCCACACTGGCTTGCCGTGGCCCCGATGCGGACGCTGTGTGGATGTCCCGACGTGCGGCCTTGGCTCATAGACGACTGATCGTCATCGACCCGACCGGAGGCGCGCAACCTATGCAACGCGGTGAGTCCGGACAGGGCTACGTGATTGTGTACAACGGCGAACTGTACAACATGGACGAAGTGCGAGACGCCTTGATTGCAAAGGGCCACCGCCTGATGTCGCGCTCGGATACCGAACTGATTCTGCGCGCCTACATGGAGTGGGGACCCGACTGTGTGGAGCGCTTCAACGGCATCTTCGCATTTGGCATCTGGAGCGAACGTGAACAAAGCCTCTTCCTGGCGCGCAACCGCATGGGCGTCAAACCCTTATTCTATGCCACTCAACCTGAACGACTGCTGTTTGCGTCTGAGCTAAAGGCGATCCTGGCAAACCCCTATGTCGAAGCCGAGGTGGACCTCGATGGGCTGGCGGAGCTGTTTTTTATTGGACCTGCGCGAACGCCCGGCCACGCTGTGTTTAAAGGAATTCACGAACTGCGTCCGGGCCACTGGGTATTGTATACGAAGGACAGCCTAAAGGAAACCTGTTACTGGAAGTTGGAGGCAATCGAACACACCGATGACCTGAAGACCACGATCAACACCGTCCATGATCTGCTCGACGACGCCGTCTCGCGACAATTGGTCTCTGACGTGCCACTCGCGACATTGTTGTCAGGTGGACTTGACTCGAGCGCAGTCAGTGCCTTGGCGGCCCGCGCCTTGAGGTCACGTGGGCAGGGTCCGCTTCATACCTACTCGGTCGACTTCGTGGATGCCGGCAAGTATTTCGAAGCCAATGCGTTTCAGACAAGTCGCGACGCACCTTGGGTCAAGCGCGTGTCCGAATACCTTGGAGCGGTGCACAAGGACGTCGTCTTTGACAATCCCGAGATGATTCGTCACCTTCTGCGCCCTCTGCAGGCGCGAGACCTACCAGGCATGGCGGACATCGATGTGTCTCTGTTCCTCTTCTGTGAAGCGATCAAACAAGGCGCGACAGTGGCGCTTTCTGGCGAAGCGGCCGATGAGGTGTTTGGCGGCTACCCGTGGTTTCATCGCGAGGACACGCTGCAGGCTCACACGTTCCCATGGTCCATGCAGCTTCATCGTCGAATTCCCATCGTACATCCTGAGTTGCGCGCGGCCATTCGTCCAGAAGCGTACGTGGCCGCCCGCTATGAAGAGGCGCTGTCGGCCGTGCCTCGATTGCCGGGTGAGACCGCACAGGACGCACGCATCCGCGAGATTTCGCATCTCAGCATCACGCGCTTCCTGGCGACGTTGCTCGAGCGCAAGGATCGCATGAGCATGGCCGCCAGTCTTGAGGTCCGCGTGCCTTTTTGCGATCATCGACTGGTCCAGTATGTCTGGAATGTCCCGTGGGCGCTTCGCAACACAGGCGGAGTCGCCAAAGGCCTTTTGCGCAACGCCGTCATCGACGTGCTTCCGGACGACGTCGTTTGGCGCAAGAAGACGCCCTATCCCTCGGCCCACAATCCAGCTTACCTAGATGCCGTTCGGCAGTGGATGTACGAAATCTTGGAAGACGCTTCTTCCCCGATCCTGGCGCTCATCGACGTGGACGCGGTGCGCGCGGAATTGGCTGCAAGTCGCACGCCAGGTGAGCACAAACCGTGGTTCGGTCAGATCATGGGCGTACCGCAGCTCTTCGACTACCTGATTCAAATCAACGCTTGGTTGCGTCAGTTCAACGTCCACGTGACGGGACGATAATCCAGATGACGGCATCGTGATCGAGGTGGCGGCCGCGGGCTGCCACCTCGGCGTGGTGCGCAATGGCAGCGAACGCCCATGTGAACCATTCGGAGAATAAATCTCTTAATATATCATTAGAAAGATTTATTTTTCTCAATCGCATGTTTCGACAACTTTTCTCCCTCTCAATGCTCTATGATGGAGGCAACTCTGGGAGTATGGAGGCGATCGCAGTTGAGACAGCTCGCCGATTCTCGCACGCACAAGCCGCGGCGGCACGCTCCCCCCGCACTGGTATGGATCGTGTCGGGGTTGTTGGCTATTGGTTCGTCGGCGCCAGCCTTTGCGGCCACTGGACAAGCACAGGGAACGTCCACGATGACCGCCGCTGCCATCCAGGCAGCCTTGCAACAAGACCAAGCACAGCAACAAGCACAGGTTGCCACGGGACAAGGGGAGGACGCTGGTTTGCGTCCCGGCGCCAATCCTGCAGATCCAGCTTCTTTACCGTTCGCACCGTCAGGCAGTAGCGGGGCCCCTGGCGGTTTGGTGGACAGTCCGTTGGTCGACAGTGCCCTGTCTGCGGCCGCCTTGCCCACGCGAACACATTTTCCGACAGCCTATGGAACGGACATTGCACTGGGCAAACCGTACACGATCGCCACACAGTACCCCGATTCTTTCTTTATGCAGACGCAATCACATTTTCCTGACGTGGGCCAGTTGACGAGCGGCAACTACGGCAGCCTCTCCTTTCAAGACCCAGCCTGGGTCGGGCTTTATCGTCAATACGGCCGTACCATCACAATCAACTTGGGGCAGAAGGAGAACATCCAGGCACTCTCCCTCGACTTTCTCCAAGAGACGGCAGCCGGCATCACATTTCCCGGGCATGTCACCTACCAGGTGTCGCAAGATGGGGTCAACTGGGCGACAGTGGGCACGGCCACCAGCTCGATCGGCTCGTGGATTCCAGGCGAGTTGACCCAGGCATACGAGGTGTCCGGGCTCGATATCAACGCGCAGTACGTGCGCGCCGAATTCAACGTGGCAGTGTTTGCCTTCACCGACGCCTTCTCTGTTTTCGGGAGTACAACCCCCAATCCGCAGGGGCAGACGCCGGTCGGTCAACCGACGCCGCCCACTCCGGATCCCGGATACCTTCCAGCTGGCAGTCCTCAGTCTGGCGGTATTCACAACATGCTCCTGGCGTATACGGATGGCAACGGCACTCTGGGGACATGGACGGTCAGTGATTTTCTGCCGATGCTCGAGTCGCCAGGGAGTAGTGGCCAACCTCCGGCGTCGCCACAGCCAGGCAACCCCACCGGGCCGGGGCAGCCGGGGCAACCGCCTGCTGGATCGCAGCCTGGGCAGCCTCCGAGCGGAGCGCAGCCGGGGCAACCCCCGGTAGGATCGCCACCGCTGATGAATTCGCTACCGGGTACTCCCACCAGCCAAAGCGTTAACGCACCCAAGCACGGGGCGCTGGCCAAGCGGCTCTTCGATGCCATCCGTCGACACCTGGGCCCGCCAGGAGGACAGAGGCAGCCGCTCTTTGACGGCGTCCTCTTTGTCAACTATGGGATCGCGGGCTCTGAACTGAGCTGGAGCAACTACATCCAAAACCTGTTTACCTCCGGCATTCAGTTGTCGGCGCTGAACCAGGCCGTAGCGCAGGCCGGCACCGCACCTGAAAAAGTGGTGATCAACATTCCTGGCCTTGACGGAAACCCGACGGCATTCGGATCCCTGACTCCAGGCGGCCCGAATCTGGACATGAATCCAGGCATCGTGGGCCAGACGGTCGCCTACCAGAACAAACTGCTGGCCATCCAGTGGTATATCAACACGGTGCTGGCAGACTGGAAGCAGGCGGGGTATACCCATTTGCAGCTCGAGGGGTTCTATTGGTCGCCGGAGTCGGTCAACATCACACTTGAGTACAAGCATGCCATCATCGAGCAGACTGCGGCTATGGTTCACGCCGACCATCTGCTGTTCTATTGGATTCCATTTTACGGGGGGACGGGCATTCCCGATTGGAGGCAACTGGGCTTCGACGACGTGATGGTGCAAGCCGGTGTGGCCTTCAACTACAGCATTAACCCGCTGTCGCGATTCACGAGTGTCTCCCAACTGGCCGAGACACAGGGGCTGGGCGTGGAGATGGAACTGTACTGGAACGCCCTGTCGGTCACCAACCTTCCTCTCGCGCAACATGCCCAGGACCGGTGGTTCGATTACCTGACCGCGGGCAATGTGTTTGGATGGGAAGGCAAGGGCCTTGTGAGCTACTATGACAGCTCCAAGAACTTCACACAGGCCGCTGAGAACCCCGACCCCCTTTACCATCAGATCTATACCACGACCACAAGCTACATCGCCAACGATTGGCGACGCACGTCGTTTGTCAGGCCCGTCGCCGCGACGATCACCGGCCTTTCGTACGCGATGCCCACACTCAGTGGTCTGCACGGAACGACGTCCGTCGTGGACACGGTCACGCAGCCGATCGTCCTTGACAACTACGGAGACTACATGGCGGACTTGGGGACGTATACGCTCACCGGCCCCACGGGCCACCAAGGGATACTGATCGACGCGGGCCCGTACAGCGTCAACAACCTCGGCGCTGGCAACCTGACGGTGGGCACGGATGCGACCGTGGGGCAGTACACCGTCACGTATACGCTGGACGCGGCCAGCGAATCGACACAGGTGGGCGTCGGGACGATCTCGCTCACGGCAACCCCTGCCACGGTCACGTTGTCCGCACCGGTTGGCCCCGGGAGTGTGACGTCTGCCGTCTACTCTGCGGTCACCGCGAGCGTGTACAATCCGTGGGGCATGCCGGTTGGTTCGGTCGGCGTCAACTTCTCCACGAACTTTGGAACGCTTGGTGCTCCTTCGTTCTTGACCAATGCCGCCGGGGCCGCGACCGATATTCTATCCGCGGTCAATCCCGGCACCGCAACGGTCATCGGGAACGTCTACGGGCTCGCGAGTAGCACTTCGGTCAGCTTCATCCCTTATCGACCCAGCCACCACTGACGTAAAGGCGGTTGCATGCCCTATAAATAAGCGGTCGGCGCCTCTATAAAGGCGCCGACCGCTTTGTCACTCCCCTGCAGTTCCGCGTGCGGTCCGGATCGCTGCGTTCGCGTCGATGATCGACAGGACGATCGCCTGCAGTGCGCGCGCGCTCTCCTCCAAGTCATCGTTGACCAACGAAAAATGGTACTTGTGCGAGTGATCAAGTTCCAGCGGGACCCGCTTCAACCGCGCTGCGACTGCGTTCGCGTCGCCATCCCGTTCCATCAGTCGATGAGACAGCTCGTCCAGAGACGGAGGCCGTATAAATATAGTCCGGATGTGGTCCGGGAAGGCCTCTCGGGCATCCTCGCAACCCAGGACATCCATATCCGTGATAATGTCATACCCGTTAGCGATCGCGTAGTCGATTGTCGGCTTATGTGTGCCATAGTAATTCTGCGAGTGGATCTTCTTCCACTCCAGAAACTTTCCTTGTTCGATCAGGTCTTCAAACTCAGGCACACTCATAAATACGTAGGGGTTGAGTTGAGTCTCACCCGGACGCATCGGACGCGTGGTTGCAGACGGGATGTAGTAAACTCCGCTGACGCCGTGCAACACACGATTCAAGAGCGTGTTCTTCCCGACACCGGAAGGTCCTGACAA
Source organism: Bacillota bacterium (assembly GCA_026627155.1). GTDB lineage: Bacteria > Bacillota > Bacilli > Alicyclobacillales > SLC66 > JAPNUJ01. Next base: position 8,995 of record JAPNUJ010000044.1, read on the forward strand.
GATGATGAATCGCCCCTGACGATCATGGCGATCGGCAGGGTTAAACGAGATGAACAAATCGGGTACCATGACGCCTCCTGCAGCGCTGAACAGATTGTCCGCTGAGCTTTCCCACAGTATGCAGTGTGGGGACAAACATGTCAACGCCAAGTCACTGTCATGCGCTACGGGATTCGCCTTCCCCTGCGTCAGACGGATGTCGGCATGTGCATGCGCAGCACCATCTTGCCAAGCGGCTTTTTGTCACCCCAACTCGGTTCCCGCGTGACGCCCACTTGCACAAACGACAGGTTCATGGGAACAAGCGCCGTCACTTTCGCCCATCCATCTGAGTTTGGAACAAACTCCCCATAGCCGATGTGCCTTCCATTCGGCGTAACAACCCAGAGTTCGAAGCAACCGGCGCTCGGAGCAGGTGGAAGCCCCTGCAGTGTAAGCGTCAACTGCATCATGTCCGATTTGTGTGCCATCATCAACATCCCACTGGTCCCCGGAAAGGACGCTGCCGCCTCCATGTGAAGCGGCGTGTCGAGAAGTCCGGCCGGACCCGATCGCAGTGAATAAATCGACCAAAACGCAGCCACCACGGCCACTCCGGCCAACGCCGTCAGAACTCTGGCCACCACTGGCGACCGCGCGCGTTCACTGCGCCAGCGTGAGACTGCGGAAGAACCACGCAGGCGCGGTTCCTCACGCACCGCACCGGACGCCCGCGCGATGGTGGAGTTTGTACTGTCAGCGACTGCACGTGCGAACGAGGGACGCGCGGCGAACGCTCGATCCAGCGTGCGCTGCTTGAGCGACCCAAAGTCAATTGGCGTCTGCAGCGACACCTCCTCCTGCAGATCCGCCTCGGCCTCTGCCATGCGATCATGTACAGGCTGTAACTCCTCGAGTTCGAGACGGCAACGAACACAGGTCGTCAAGTGCACAGAGAACCGCTGCATTTGCTCGGGCGACAACTCCCCGATCAAATAATCGACCAACGCATCGCATCCGATCTGCATAGGTTCGCTCATCCGTGCACCTCCATCTGCCAGTCTGCCAGACTCGTTCGCAACCGCACAAGGCCCGCATGTAATCTTGTCTTTACAGTCCCGAGGGGCATCTCCAGGGTGGACGCCACCTCGCTGAGCGTATACCCTTGAAAGTAAGCCAACTCCATAATCAAACGTTCTTCCGGACGCAACCCCGAGAGTGCCTTGCGCAAGTCGGCGCGCATGAGACGTGAGAGCGCCTCACCTTCAGACGACTTGGGGTCCGGGATCGGCTGATCCTCAATCGCCACGGCAACCCCGGACCTTTGGATCCGATTCTGCTTGCGAAGATGATCGATCGCAATTCGCTTGGCGACAACACCCAGCCAATGCGAGAACTCCCCAACGGCAGGATCGTAGCCTTGTGTCGTCCATACGCGAGTAAATACGTCTTGTACGATCTCTTCGATCATTTCTCGGTCAGTGGTTAGCCGTCGAGCAATGGCATAGACCTTTGACACATAGCGGTCATACACCTGTGCGAGAGCCTGGCCATCGCCAAGGCGGATCTGCTGGTACAGCTCTGCATCCGACAATCGACCGACCCCCGCACCTCGTGATTTCGTCTTGCTCGCGGTTTCCTGACTCATATTGTACCGCAACGAGGGGGCTCTGTCTTTATGTACGCTCATACGACCCGAATCGGTTTTACAAAGCTCGAAAGAGCGGCGCCGCGAATCAGCGCCACCCTTTTAGATCACGCGCCGATACACCGTAACAGCGCAAACGGCTAGAAAGAATACTGCAAAAAGCGCAAGGAACCCCACCATCCAAGGCGTCAGCGCGTATCCGTCGCCACCCATAGGACCCACCCCTGCGAAGGACGATCTGGCCGGCATGGCTGGAGTGGTTGAAGTGGAGCCTCTCCTCTCGCCGACCGTTCATGCACACTGTATGCGACCTGGTCGATGCGGGCGCGGGCACTTGCCCAGTTTCGTACAAAGGAAGGAGACTGCGGACAGGTGAGATGTATTGTTTCTATTGAATAACCAGAGCTCCGACGATAGACTAGAAGTAGTATTGGCAACCATGTAGACATGTGGAATGATGTGAGGGGTGTGGAGGCCTTGGCACAAGATACGTCGCCTGTAGAACCATCCGTCGTCTTTCAGCCGATCTTCGATCTGATGACAGGCAAGGCCATAGGGTATGAAGCCCTGTCTCGACTGCGCGGCCAAGAGGCGCAAGGTTATCCTGCACTCGAGGCAGAAGCCCGCCGTCAACGATGTCTGACTACGACCTTGCGCCGCGCACAACAGGTGGCCATTGACATCGGGGCAAGTCGTCCTGCCAACACCCTTTTGTTTATTAACGCGACGACGGCCTGTCTACGAGATTTGCAAGTGTCTCTGGCAACAGGAACCGTGTCCCCGGAAAATTTGGTGGTTGAACTGCCGGAAAAATTTCGTCAAGCTGTCAACTGGGGCACATTGCTTGCCCCGATCCGGGCAAGTGGCGTCGAGATGGCCATGGATGACTGGGGAGTCGGGTTGGCGGATTCGTTGCGAACGGTCCGTTTGAAACCAAATTGGCTAAAAATCGATCGATCCCTCATTTGCCAGATTGGGATAGACTCCGACGTGGATCGCCTCATCGAGATGCTCGTTCAGTGGACGGAAGATCGTGGGGCGAAACTCATCGCGGAGGGCTGTGAAACGGCGGAACAAGTCGATCGGTTGCGGCTGCTCGGAGTTCGTTTTGCGCAAGGATTTTTCTTGGCCAGACCGGGCAACGATTGGGTGAGATCCGTCGAATTAGGTTCGCCGGGTCAACGGATGGCAGGGCTCCATGGCATGGCCTTGTCGATCGCTCGCACCATGCAGTTGGATGACAAGAAGTTGACCCTGATTGAGAAGCACAAGGACACGCTGTCCAGTCTGACCGATGAGGCGGTCGACGAGTTGGTGGCGTGGATCCGTCGGTCTCCCGTTGACGTGCATTTGGCGGGTGCTGATTTGGTCGCGCGGTACACTCAAGTACTCTCTCATCACCTCCGAGCGTTGACGCGAGGGCAGTTAGCTTTGACGGATGTGGATCGGGCTTCACGCGTAGCCCAGGTGCATATCCGCATTGGCGTCGATCTGGCGTGGTACAGCGCAGCGCATCGGGAGTTGCAATCGATCGTGGCCCGTGAGTTGCGCGGCCAAGAGCAGGGACCACTTGCGGAGGCTATAAGATCCGTCTTGGGATGGGATATGGCGGTAACACTTGATGCATTTCAAAAGCTGTATGAGGTCGATATGCTAAGCTCCGTTTACCGTCGGCGATTTTTTTGGAATCGCGCCAACGCGCTTCTGGAGCGTGGAATTTCGGGGCGGACCACCTGGGTTCTGGTTCTGGTGTACTTTCCGAGCCTCACCACCTTGCGCAAGACGGTTGGACGGCAAGGGCGAGATCACATCTTGCAAGAGATTGGCGAGGCGTTGAAAAGCATTGCCGGAGCGGACTGTCTCGTGGGCAGGATGGATGCAGAAGAGTTCGCTCTCTTTGTTCCGTACAGGGACACCACGCGCACGAAACAGTTTATCTCGACAGTCCGGTCCGCGATCTTTGACAGGACGTATCGACAACGACTTCAAATCGGCTTCGCGGTTTCTGGGCAGGATGGTCTCAGTCTTGATGCACTGTATCAAGTGGCCGACGATCGAATCGCGTCACAGGGCAAGCCGGCGGCGTCCACTTCGATGGAGAGCTAGTCCCCACACTTCAATAAGCGGTAAAGAACACATCAGCGGCTTCTCGGGTACCCGGGAAGCCGCCGTTTGCATCGTCTTTTGGCGCACCCGGAGGGACTCGAACCCCCGCAAGACGCGGTTTAGGAAACCACCGCTCTATCCACCTGAGCTACGGGTGCATGTCGTGTTGCGAGGCGATACGGCGACAGGCGCCCCGTCGTCAAGGACGAAGAGCACCGCGACGACCGCGATTCCGCATCGTCCCATTATATCACGGTCTGCAGGGCCGATCAAAAACGCCGAGGATTTCTGCTGCATGCGCAGTCCAGCCAACGGAGGTTCGCAGTCAGCAACGCCCTCCGGGCGTCTGTACAGTGCGCAGCAGCTCCCCGCCGCATGTACTGTAGCGAGAGTCGCAAGATTCTCTCGGAAAGGAGGCGAGGTCTCATGCATCCCCTGTATCATCATGCCCGTCGTCTGGTGGGTCAGCCTGTGTACGTCCACGCCTACGGACGCGTTCACCACGGCATCTTGCACCACGTGACCAACGATGGCGTCTACCTGCGTCAATCTGGCGGGACGCGGATGGCAACGGCTGAGCCAGCAGACCGCGACGTCGAGACACTGCCCTTGTGCAGTCAAGACGAGGTCTCTGCTGACACCGTATTCTGGCCATTTTTCTTCCTGCCTTGGCTCGCGATCGGCGCGCTTGGAGCTGGTTGGTGGTGGTAGCTGATGTGGCCGCGCGGCCTCACAGTCTGTGCGGCATGTGCGGCCACAGTCAGCCAGTTCAGCGAACTGCGCACTGGGTGGCTGGTTCTACAATCCGGGCCGTCCCGGATTCTGGGGACCAGCGGGTCCCGGTTGCAGTCCCGCTTGACCTTGCGGTGAACCCTGTTGCCCAGGAAATCCCGGCTGAGTCATCGGAGCCCCTGGTGGCCCCGCGATTCCAAGCGGCTGCAGGCTCTTGACCATCACGATGGTTTGCGGCTGCATAGAAGGCACGCGAGTAAAGCCGAGAGACTCGGCGAACGCCTGACTGCGGGCATTGGTCTGCTGGATAAAGACCTCGAGTTCGTAGATACCCATGGCTCGCGCTTCCTGCTCAATCTGACGCATGATTCGCGTGCCATACCCTTTCCCTTGATGTTCGGAAGCCAAGATCAAAGACCCGATGTTAAGCTTGCCGCTGTCATCCGCGACATAGCTTACATAGCCAGCCACCTTGTCATCGACCAAGATCATGCGGGTATTGGAAGCCTGGATGTAATTCATGACCATCGGCAAATCGAGATCGTACCCGTAGGTCGCACGAAAGATCGGCGCAATCTCGTCCGTCGTCACGGTCTGGATAAAGGCGTCGTCTTCCATCGTTCGGGGCCTCAACATCATGCGTACCGGCGTGGCCACCTGCTCCTGCGTCACGTCAGTGGAACGCGGCCTGCTCGCGGACTTCGTCTCGACAGCGCGCGGCCTGCGCTTCTTCGCCGGCGTGCGGCGGGAGTCCGGGGCCGTACCCACTGCAAGGCTTGTAGATGCCTGACGCGGTCGCACAGACACGACTTGCTTTTCCGTGCGACTCGTGAGAAATGGACTGGTCGAGTTCGCTTTACTCTTCTTCCCTGGCACTTCGATCTCTCCTTCTCGTCTCAACACGTAGACGAGGTGCGGCAGGACACCTGTCTCGATACCCCACTATATGTGCAGAGGGAGGTATCCGCGCCTGCCCGGAAAAAAAGGGAACAAGATGTGGCTTGTCGCAGAAGAGGAAGCAGGACAATCACACAGAGTCAGGGCGGGAGGAGGTTACAGGGGGTTGCACGCGCTGGCGAAGACGGGCAATCGAACGTACCGTCATAAAGATCAAAAATGTCCACCCAAAGAGCTCAAAAAGCCCAAACAGTACCCAGACCCCCGCCGACGGCGGAGCGATCATCACCACGAACGAGACGACAAATGACATGCCACTGATAAACATCGAGCGGCCAAATGCGATGCGATTGAGGGCCCGCCGCTGGATCACCACACAGATGACCAGCACGACGAGCGCAACCCCCCACAGAATGTCGGACCACACCGCTCATTCACGTCTCCTTCTCAATCCTACGGTAAAGAAATGCTCGCCAGCCCACCAAAGTAGGGCCTCAAGACCTCCGGAATCGTGACCGACCCGTCAGACTCCTGATAGTTTTCCAGTATGGCAGCGACAGTTCGTCCAACGGCCAGCCCCGACGCGTTCAGCGTGTGCACGAATTCCGGCTTGGCCTTCTCTGTTCGACGAAAGCGAATGTTGCTGCGCCGGGCTTGAAAGTCCTCGAAGTTGGAGACCGAGGAGATCTCCCGATAGGTGTCTGAAGAAGGTAGCCAGACCTCAATATCGTATTTTTTGCTCTCCTTGAAGCCGAGATCCCCGGAGCAGATCTCGATCACCCGATAAGGAAGACACAACTTCTTTAAAATCACCTCGGCATCCTCGCACATCCGCTCCAACTCTGCGTAGGAATCCTCAGGGGCACAAAAGCGGACAAGCTCCACCTTGTTGAACTGATGCAGGCGAATCAGGCCGCGCGTATCCCGACCGGACGCGCCTGCTTCGGAACGAAAAGAAGCGCTATACCCGGCGTAAGCGATCGGCAGCTGACCAAACGATAAAATCTCATCGCGATGCAGATTGGTGACAGGCACTTCTGCCGTTGGAATGAGATAATAGTCAGGATCTCGCAACTTGAACAGGTCCTCTTCAAACTTGGGGAGGTTGCCTGTTCCGAGCATACTGGCCTGATTGACCAGATAGGGGGGCCACACCTCCAGATACCCGCGTTCCGTGGTCTGCACGTCCATCATAAAATTCAAGAGAGCACGTTCCAGTCTCGCACCCATCCCCATATAGAAGACAAAGCGCGAACCCGTGACCTTGGCCGCGCGCTCGAAGTCGAGAATGCCCAAGTCGACGCCGATATCCCAGTGGGTCCGCGGAGCAAACTCAAACCGTCGCGGTGATCCTTCCCGTCGGATTTCGGGATTGTCCTCTTCCCCTTTGCCCTGCGGGACCGAGTGATGCGGAACATTGGGCAGTCGCAACAAGATATCATTCAACTCTGTGTCATAGGATCGGACTCGATCATCCAACTCCTTGATTTCATCCCCGACCCGGCGCATCGCCTCGATCACGTCGCTGGCGTCCTCACCGTTCCGTTTTCTCAGTGCAACCTGTTGCGACGCCTCGTTGCGGTTCGCCTTTTGCAACTCCACCTGTCGAGTCGCTTCGCGCCACGCGGTATCGACCTCGAGAAACCGATCGAGGAGCCGGTGAGTTTCGGGTCCTTCGTTTCGCATGCTCAGCGAGGCTCGATAGTCGTCTGGCTGTTGGCGCAGGAGTCTCGCGTCTAACATGGCGTCTCCACTCCCCGTAAAGGATAGGCACAGATCTTTTTTGCCGATGCGACGTCCCTAAGGACTCACCGTTTGCGACTCATCCCAGAAGGGCTGACTCATCGGCCTCTCCATAGAACGCATAACCGAACCCTCGCGAAGAGATGATCAACGCCGGTCGCGAGGGATCCACCTCGATTTTCTCTCGCAGTCGGGCCACGTAGACATACAGGTCGTCCTTTCGTGAAAAACCATCCTCTACGCCCCACACTTTCTCCGTAATGGATCGAGTCGTCACGAAGCCGCCCTTCCCGTCCATCAGCAAACCTAGAATCCGATACTCCGTTCTCGTCAGCAAAACTTCACGTCCGGCGACGCGCACTCGCGTCCGTCCATACTCCTCGCGAATCACGGGACTGACTGCACGTTCGCGAACCTTGACAGCGTCCGGTGAGGTGAACCAGGCAGCCAACTGTTCCTCCAGATGCCCGTCATCCGAAAAGACCTGTGCGACGCCACAACGAAGAGCTACTGCCGTCAAGGCGGGTGTACTGAAACGGGCGACCAGAACGATGGACACGTCCCCACTTCGAGTCAAGGTTTTCCAGTCCGTCTGTGTGCGCGAGTCCACCTCGGGTTCCAGAACCTCTATGATCGCGAGTGACACACACAGTTCCTCACATCGTCTGACCAAATTTTTTGCGCCGTGAACAGGCGTTAACTCCGCTCCTTCTGGGAGCTGTGACCGAATTCGACCGGTCAACGTACGACTGGAACTCACTACCGCTATCATCATCGGAATCCCCACCCCGACTCAACTTGTCTCTATAGTGTGCGCTGACATGTATTATACAACACCGATCACAAATTCGCCCGGCAAATGCACGCGTCGTTCTTCTGGCGAATACTCCTGACACACTTTCATTCCCCGACGATGCAGTTCGTAGATGAGCTGTTCCTTGGCTTTCCAAGGGAGATCCAGCAGTTCCTCCCGAAAGAATGAGACCCCTTGAATCATGTATTCAATCACCTTTTTGGGTTCGCCAAACACCCACTCGGAATGCGTGAACAAGCGCCTTACGAATTGAAACCCTTGCCTGCGAAATGCATTTTCCACCTCAAACGGACGCGGCATATAGTGGATCCGCTCCGAAGTGCTTCGCCGGCTGGCGAGTTCGAGCAGCGGTTCAAACCACTCTTGGAAAAACGGCACAGACCAATCGAAAAGCACAGGACCGGCCGTGGCGACAACACCACCGGGGCGAGTCACACGTTTCAGTTCCGCTATCGTCTTCTCATAGTTTGTAAAGTGTATAAACTCGTAACCCAGCGCTGCATCAAACTGACGATCAGCAAATGGCAAGCACTGCACGTCGGCCTGCGTGAATCGTACGTTAGCGATGCTCTGCGATTGAATCTTGGACTCCGCGCGTCTGAGCATCCCGGCGGAGATGTCGATACCCGTGACAGTCCCACCCGGAACAAGGCTCTCGGCTAGCCCGGCTTCGACGGTCAGCAAGCCCGTACCCACACCGGCTTCGAGCACGTTCATCCCAGGTCGGATCCCTGCAAG
>JAPNUJ010000044.1:17661-22297 GCA_026627155.1 Bacillota bacterium
TGCCGACGTTCGTCCAATGCATGTGGCCAAGCCGCAAATTGCAACTCGTCCATGTTGTGCAGAGAATCGAAGTGAGAGATGGCAAGCAACTGGGCGCGTCTCGACAGGTATTCCGTGTCTCGCAAAGCGCTCTCGAGCTGGTTCATGACATCCACGCCAAGCGAAGAAAGGGAGATACAGACTCGCCCCGCCAACTGAACCGGGACGACGAGATGAAAGGCGAGCAGATACCCGAGATCATCTTCGAGCGTATCGGCCACCCACGGACGGTGCAGGGTGCCGTTGACAAACTCCCGGCGATCCACCACCCCGTAATAACGGATGACGTGGAGGTTGAAGTAGGTCGTGATCATGGCGTATGCCCAGTACAGTGATGCAAAGCCTCGCCGCTGCAAGTACTCGCTCACCAGTCGGACAGCCGTTTTGGCGATCCGAAGATCCACGCGCAAACGCCCCGACTCGCTGTGCGCGAGCAGGATCGCCGTAGATGCGAGGATCTCGTGCACGGCCGAGAACTGCGTTCTCTCCGTACACGGGATCCCTTCGAGGTTTCGCTGCAATTGGTCCTTGTCAACATGCCGGTGGCATAGGTCTTCCGCAGCCGTCACGATGAGGGCAGAAGCCTCGCCGCTATACTGTTCCCGTTCAATCCCGGCTAGCGGGGGATCTACAAATAGGCCGGCGTCAAGCAGTTCGCGAACTACGTGTCGCGTATCTAGGCGGGCGTCGATCGATATCGACATCGCACGTCCCCCCTCATGTCAAGACATCGCAGAAACATACGAGCTGGTGCCAACCATCTCCGAGAAATAGCGATGAAGCCGCAGATCATCCGTCAACTCTGGATGGAAGGCGGTCGCGAGCATCTGCCCCTGACGGGCAGCGACGATCTTGCCGTCAATCTCCGCGAGAACGCGGACCGAAGGCTTCGCGTCCACAATGTGCGGGGCCCTTATAAACACGGCAGGGAAAGAATCTCCCTCCATGTCTGCCATCGCAACATTCGCCTCAAAAGACTCTCTTTGTCGACCGAAGCTGTTTCGGTCGACCGTGACATCCATGACGGCGAGATGAGGGTCATCGCCGCCGAGAATTCGCTCCGCGAGGAGGATCATGCCCGCGCAAGTTCCAAAGACAGGCATGCCCTCGGCAATCCGATCACGCAACGGTTCGAAGAGTCCATACTTTTTCAGAAGCTTTCCGATGGTGGTACTCTCGCCTCCGGGCAACACGATTCCCGCGAGTCCCGTAAGGTCTTCAGGCCGCCTTACAAGATGAACCTCAGCCCCGACCCGACGCAGGTGCGTGGCATGTTCGGAAACAGCCCCCTGCACGTTTAAAACGCCGATCCGCTGACTCATCCCGCTTACCAGCCGCGTTCTGCCATGCGCTCGTTTTGTCCGAGCGTAGACAATTCGATCCCCTTCATCGGCGCGCCCAGTCCTTTGGACAGCTTAGCAAGGAGGTCATAATCCTGGTAGTTCATGGTCGCCTCTACGATGGCCCTTGCAAACTTCTCTGGTTCCTGTGACTTGAATACGCCGGAGCCGACAAAGACCCCGTCAGATCCCAACTCCATCATGAGAGCAGCATCTGCCGGCGTCGCAACGCCGCCAGCTGCGAAGTTGACCACAGGCAATTTGCCCGTTTGGTGAACTTCCATCAAAAGATCAAGGGGAGCCCCCAGATTTTTGGATTCTGCGACCAATTCGTCCTCGGACATCCCGGCAATCTTTCGGATCTGCGATTGCACCAACCGAATGTGTTTGACGGCTTCTATGATGTTTCCGGTTCCTGGTTCACCCTTCGTGCGGAGCATGGCCGCGCCCTCCGCAATTCTACGCAACGCCTCACCCAAGTCCCTGGCACCACAAACGAAGGGAACCGTAAACTGGCGTTTGTTAACGTGGAACTTGTCATCCGCCGGCGTGAGAACCTCGCTCTCGTCGATGTAGTCGACGGCCATGGCTTCCAGGATCCTCGCCTCGACGATATGACCGATCCGACACTTGGCCATCACCGGAATGCTAACAGCTTTCATCACCTCTTCGATGATCGTCGGATCCGCCATTCTCGCCACGCCACCGGCGGCTCGAATGTCAGACGGCACGCGCTCGAGCGCCATGACCGCAACGGCTCCTGCCGCTTCCGCAATTCTCGCCTGCTCGGCGTTGATGACATCCATAATGACGCCGTTTTTCTGCATCTGCGCCATCCCGCGCTTGACACGCTCTGTTCCAATAACCGTCATCTTTCATTCCCCCCGTTGCCCGATCTCTTGTCTTCTTGTTGCTTCATCTTTTTAAGGTACCTCTTGAACATAAAAAAGCCACCCGGGACCAACAGCAAGATCAGAATGATGTTAACCGCCAAGTACCATGCGTTCATCTGATAGAGACCCGTAGAGTTCAATGCGCCCATCCTCCTACGGGTATTATAGCACAGTCCTGCATCTTCGATGAGTCGACTAGCCGACGACCGAGCGGGCAATGTCTGGACGGTTGGTGATCAGGCCGGTCACACCCCAGGCGTGCAATGCGCGCATGACGTGGTCTTCGTCCACTGTATAGGGGCGCATCTGGATGCCGCGGCGGGTAGCGTCGCTCACGTAGTCCGGTGACACCGATTTGTAGCTGGGGTGGATGGCCGATGCCCTGAACTGCTGCGCGTACAGCGCATCCACGGGTCGGAAATCGGTGCACAGAAGCGCCGTGTCGATGCCTGCGTCAAGGGTTCGAACCCGCCGGATACTGTCGTGGTTAAAGGAACTGATCACGACCCGCTCTTCGAGTCCGTGATGGGCGATCAAGGTAAGCAGGTCTTCTTCAAGCCGGGGATAATGGATCTGCTGGTTCTTCATCTCCACGTTGATGCGCATCCGGGTGGATTTGATGAACGAAAACACTTCGTCCAGGCTCGGCACCTTTTCGCCGGCGAACCGACGGTGAAAACGACTTCCCGCATCGAGTGTGCGAATCCAAGAATACGGGGCAGAGTGAATGTAGCCTCGGCCCATCGTGGTCCGTGCGACGTTTTCATCGTGCATGACGATCAACACGCCATCTTGCGTTTTGTGAATGTCCAATTCGATTCCGTCGGCGCCCATCTCGTAGGCCTTGACGAAAGCCGCCATGGTATTCTCCGGACAAACGGCGCTTGCCCCACGATGAGCCCAGATCTCCAACTGCTTTTCCGCCTCTCAGGAGGGCCCCCCAGAGCAACGGAGGGCGTACCTATACGCTGTAATTGGGGGCTTCCTTGGTAATGTGCACGTCATGCGGGTGACTCTCGCGGAGACCCGCGCTCGTAATCCGAATAAACGTGGAGTTGTTTTGGAGTGCCTCGATCGTACCGGCCCCGCAATACCCCATACCGGAGCGCAATCCGCCGACCAACTGAAAGACCGTGTCGGACAAGGAGCCGCGGTAAGGCACTCGTCCCTCGATGCCTTCAGGGACCAGTTTGTTGTGTTGCTCCTGAAAATAGCGGTCGGAGCTGCCGGATCTCATGGCACTGATGGATCCCATGCCGCGGTAGACCTTGAAGCTTCGCCCTTGATAGATCTCCAGGTCACCGGGGCTTTCCTCAGTTCCCGCAAACAGACTGCCAATCATCACCACACTGGCTCCCGCCGCGATCGCCTTGGTGATGTCCCCGGAGTACTTGATTCCGCCATCTGCGATCACGGGGATACTGTGTTCCCGAGCCACAGACGCACAATCGTAAATTGCCGTGATCTGCGGTACGCCAATCCCCGCCACGACGCGAGTGGTACAGATGGATCCAGGCCCAATGCCCACTTTAATCGCGTCTACACCCGCGGCGATAAGGTCGTGCGCACCCTCCGCAGTGGCGACGTTGCCGGCGATCAGGTCCAGGTCAGGAAAGCGTTCGCGGATTTTGCGGATCATGCTGAGCACTCCGGCGGAGTGGCCATGAGCCGTGTCCACCACAACCACATCGACCCCTGCCTTGACCAGTGCTTGGACTCTCTCGATCGCGTCAGCCCCCGTCGATACGGCTGCTCCCACGAGCAATCGTCCGTGGGCATCCTTGGCGGCGCTCGGGAATTGCTTGGCCTTCTCGATGTCTTTGATGGTGATCAAACCGCGTAGGACGTAGGCCTCGTCGACAATCGGCAGTTTCTCCACCTTATGCTGCTGCAGGATCACTTTTGCCTCTTCCAGTGTGGTTCCCACAGGAGCCGTGACCAAATGGTGACGGGTCATGACTTCACCGATGAGGCGACTGTAGTTTTTTTCGAACCGCAGGTCGCGATTCGTCAGGATCCCAACCAGCGTGTGCTTGTCATCGACGATGGGCACACCGGAAATGCGGTATTTGGCCATGAGGGCTTCTGCATCATAGATGGGGTGTTCCGGCGTCAGGTAGACAGGATCGGTGATGACACCGCTCTCCGAACGCTTGACCTTGTCGACTTCTTCCGCTTGTTCTGAGATGGTGAGGTTTTTGTGAATAATCCCAATTCCGCCCTCACGGGCCATGGCAATGGCGAGCTTCGCCTCCGTCACCGTATCCATGCTGGCACTCATGATCGGGATGTTGAGTCGCAACCGTCTTGTCAGTGACGTGGAGGTATCGACTTCACGGGGGAGGACATCGGATTTGGCGGGCT
>JAPNUJ010000045.1 GCA_026627155.1 Bacillota bacterium
GCTAAATGACGTCGCGAGCGTTCGAAATTGTGACGTAACGGCGGACATCGGTAAGTTTGAGGATTTTATACTACGTAAAGAGGATCGGTAGGGGCATTTTACCTATACGAAAGAACAACTTCCTGACATGAGCTTTGATTTTAGTGTGCCAGGCAGGAGATAGTGTGAAAAGTGGTGCTAATTTTGTGCGGGCTTATGGGCACCCGCGGGATCTGTCAGGTCCGGTCTGCGCCTCACCCCACCTCACCCCGCCAGGTCCTCCTGCCTTCCACCTCCCGCCTCGTCTCACCCATGCCGGTGCAATTAGTTATTGCCGTTTCCTCCATCCCCCTTGGCCGTGGCACAAAACTTGCTATGATCCCCCTAGAAGCAGGATTCATGCACTTTACAGGGGGGAAGCGAACGTGCGAGATCCTTACGGCTTGAGGCGGGTGCTAGAGCCAGCCGGGGTCATGCCGCAGCCAGCGTGGCGGCTCGATAACACGATGGTGTGTGGCGATGACGAGATACTGATCGATGTTGACACGCTCAATATTGATGCAGCTTCATTTGCGCAGATCAAGTCTGACGTGGGAGCCGATGCAGACCTCATCGGGCGCAGAATGCTCGATATTGTGGCACAGCGTGGGAAACATCACAATCCGGTGACCGGGTCCGGCGGCATGCTGATCGGGCGCGTGCGCGAGATTGGGCGGGAATCGAGTGCGCTTCGACCTGATGGACTCACCGCCACCGTCGAAATGAGCGGCCCGAGCGGCGCGGGTGGAACCGTCGGCACCCTTCGGCGACGGGGTACGTCCGGCTCGAGTGATGCCCCCGCGGCCCCGATCCCCCCCGGCCTCGCCGTGGGGGATCGCGTCGCGACGCTCGTGTCGCTCAGCTTGACGCCGCTGACCATCCGCGCGATTCGAGACATGGATCTCAAGACAGGACAAGTGGCCATCGAGGGGCAAGCGATTCTCTTCGACACGGGGCTCTACGTCACGATGCCGGACGACCTGCCGGACCGGATCACCCTCGCTGTCTGCGATGTATGCGGCGCGCCCGCTCAAACGGCGCGACTTGTTCGGACGGGGCAGACTGTCGCCGTGCTCGGGGCAGGCGGGAAGTCAGGCAGCATGGTCTTGGCGCAGGCGCGCCGAAATCTCGGCGCAACAGGACGGTTGGTTGCCGTGGAATATGACGAAAAATCGGCAGCCTCCGTTCGCTCCACCGGATACGCTGACGATGTGCTGGTCTGCGATGCGACGCAACCCGTGTCAGCCCTCGCCGCGTGGCAGACGGCGACGGGCGGGGACTTGGCGGATCTGACGATCAACTGCGTCAGCGTCAGTGGCACGGAACTTGCTTCTATCCTGATAACGCGCGATCGCGGGCTGGTCTATTTCTTCAGCATGGCGACCAGTTTCACGACAGCGGCGCTCGGCGCGGAGGGCGTGGGCAAGGATGTCGACATGATGATCGGCAACGGCTATGCACGCGGGCATGCACAACTTGCTCTCGACCTGCTTCGCACCGAGCCGCCGCTACGTGAGCTATTTGCAGCCAAGATCGAACAATCGACGTCTAAGGGGATGCTGACATGAGCCTGGCCGAACATGAGATTCTCTATGGGAAGAAACAACGGACGTATCGGGATGTGCCGCTGTGGAAAGACGTGACCGACGAGCAGTGGAATGATTGGAAATGGCAACTCACGCACACAGTCAACGACTATGAGGACTTGCAACAGGTGATCAATTTGACGCCGGAGGAGATCGAGGGCATTCAGCATGTCAAGGAGTCGATGCCACTGCGCATCACCCCGTATTACGCGATGATGATGGATCCCGATGATCCGATGTGCCCAGTTCGCTTGCAGGCGGTGCCGATCTCGCACGAGATGCAACGGTCTCCATGGGACATGGAGGATCCGCTTTCGGAAGACGAAGATGCGCCTGCGCTCGGGTTGACGCATCGCTACCCGGACCGCGTGTTGTTTCTGATCACGAACCAGTGCTCAATGTACTGCCGACACTGCACGCGCCGCCGATTTTCGGGTCAAGTCGGGCACGCGGTGCCGAAGCCTCAGCTCGACGCGGCGATCGACTATATCCGCCGCACCCCGGCTGTGCGCGATGTGCTACTCTCTGGTGGAGATGGATTGCTGGTCAATGACAAGATTCTCGAATACATCATCTCCAACCTGCGAGCGATCCCGCACGTAGAGATCATCCGGATCGGGACGAGAGCGCCCGTCGTCTTTCCGCAGCGGATCACCGATGACCTGTGCACGATGCTGCGCAAGTATCATCCCATTTGGATCAACACGCACTTCAACCACCCTGACGAGCTGACACCGGAGGCGATTGCCTCGTGCGAGAAGCTGGCGGACGCGGGTGTCCCGATGGGCAATCAGACGGTGCTCATGCGCGGTGTCAACGACTGCGTGCACGTCATGAAAGACCTGCTTCACAAGCTGGTGAAGGCGCGTGTACGCCCGTATTATATTTATCAATGTGACTTGTCCGAGGGAATCGAGCATTTTCGGACGTCAGTGTCCAAGGGCATCGAGATCATGGAGCAATTGCGCGGGCACACATCGGGGTATGCGGTGCCGACCTTTGTGGTCGATGCGCCGGGCGGCGGCGGCAAGATCCCGGTGATGCCGCAGTACCTGATCTCGCAGGGTCATGGCAAAGTTGTGCTGCGCAATTTTGAGGGCGTCATCTCGGTGTACCACGAACCGACCTACGTCGATACAGGATGCCCACCGACTTGCACGCACGATCACAACGAAGAGACGATCGGCATCGCCAGGTTGCTTAACGATCAGGCGATCAGCCTAGAGCCGAAGGGTCTGCGGCGCGCATCGGGACATGGCACGCAGCCGACGACGCCCGCCGTGAGCGGGGCAGCGTCTGTCGTGCCGACTGGGGCACCGGTGCAGTAGGGGCCGTCGGGACCCGCGCAAATGCTGTTGCGGAGGGATGGCAGGTGGCGTCTTGTCTGTCGCCTCTGTGGATGGAGATCGAACGCAGGGCGGTCGAGACGGTCGCAGTTGTCGGCGTGTGCAAGCACGCTGGCAAGACGACCGTCTTGGGCCGACTGATCGACGATGCCGCACGCGCGAATCAGCGCCTCGGCCTCGTCAGTGTCGGTGTGGATGGCGAGCGGGCTGACGTGATCCTCGGCACACCAAAGCCGCAAATTCGCGTGCCTAGTGGCACGCTATTTGCCACGTCGATACAAATGCAGTCCGCTGGCGCCATGGTGCAGTGGCTGGAACCTGCCGATATTTCGTCGCCAGTTGGCGACGTCTGGATCGGACGTGCCCGAAGCGAGTTGAACGTGGTACTGGCAGGGGTGCGGCAGCGGGAGCATCTGCTGCGGGTGAAGGCCTTGCTGTATGCGCACGGAGCCGAGCGCGTACTGATCGACGGTGCGTTGGCGCGGATGGTGGCGGTACAACCGGATGTGGCAGACGCAGTGGTATTGGCGACGGGTGCCGCAGCGGGTTCGCCTGATGCGGTGCGCAGGGTCACGCGTGATACCGTGATGCGACTCACGGCGCCGTTGGCCGATCGGGACGTGGTCGAATTGATGGAAAGCGTGACGGGGAGCGGAATGGGGAACGGCATCGTTACCGCGACGCGATCGACCGGGGCTCAGGGTGAAGGAAACTGGTCCCGCCCACGTTATGATCCGGAGCTCTCTGCATTTTCCGGGGATCCCCGGCGTCGCGAACGGGCTGAGCGGGATGTATCAGACGGAGAGCCACAGCGTCTGTGGGGATGCCTCGGTGCGGTCACGGATGCACTCGTTCAGTCCCTGATCTTGAGTGACGATCCCGTGTTACTGGTTGCGCAAGACCCGAGTCGCTTGTTCGTCTCGCTGGACGTCTGGCGAGCGTTTGCACGCGCGGGGCATCATATCCAGGTCGTACGTCGCGCCGAGTTGCTCGGCGTCACGATCAACCCGCACTCGCCGCGTGGAACGGCGATGGACCGTTGCGCACTGCGGGAGATGGTCGAGGGATTGACGAGCTTGCCTGTGTGGGATGTGATGGAATGGTGAGCAGTGAACGATCGCCGTTCATGGACGTGCGGACGCAGGAGCAGATCGGGTTTCACACGTGGAGCCGGGGCTTGCGACTGTCGACGGTCTACGGAAGACTGCGCTGGGCGCAGAGGCAGCCGTATTTGCCGGGGGAGGAAGCCCGTTGGCGCGAGGACGAACAGGATCGCGTGGCCCTCTCGTTCATGTGGCCACAGCTCGTGACACGGCTGCAGAAGTTACCGGACGTCACCGAGTGCGAGGCTCTGCTCGAGGCGGGGGAGACGCTTACGCTGACGCAGATGGCGCTTCTTCGTCGGCATGCGTGTCTCATCGTGGCCATCGATGAGGCGTTGGCGCAGGAAGGCGTGTCGCTGTCCTTCTGGCGTGGGGGAGCCGTCGCCGCACCGGTCGTGCTCGAACTGCCTGACCTGCCTCACGCCGCAGACCGTGCGCCAGACATCACCTCGACCGGCCCGTGGGGAATGGGCGCTGAGGCGCGCGCCCTGGCGGCTGTCCTCGGTCTTGTCGATGCGACTGCGGGCGATCAGTGGGAGCAGGTCGTTGGGTTTTCCTTGCTCGACGTGGCGCCTGCGGTGGGACCCGCTGGGGCGCAGTGGCTGGCCGCGCAAGCGCGGCTGGCCCCGCTGTCCGCTGCCAGGGTTGGCGCACAGCGCGCATTTGCCGACGGGTTGGGGCGGGACTACCGTACGGCGCTGCGCCGCGATCAGACACTGATTCTCTCGCTGGACTCACCGCTGGTCGCGAGCGCTCGTCGGGATAGTCGCTTGAGACGGCGCGCTGAAACGCCGTTCGAAATCGTGTTTGATCCGGTTTGGCCTGCTCAGATCGACGACTTGAGCGAGCAGGAGGCGACGGCTCGCGAGCAACTCGCGGTCCTCGAACGACACTTGCTCGCGGCGGTCTCGCGTACACTCTGGCCCATGGCGGCCGCACTGCACCGTCTGAACGCGAGTGTGGCGTGCCTCGATCTCGTGGTAGCACGACTTGCCTTCGCTGGTGAAGTGGGCGGCTCTTGGACGCATCTGGGTCGGTCTGTGCACCTTGACCAGGGAACTCACCCGGATGTGGTGGGGTGCGTACCGCTCGACATCGACCTTCAAGGGCGGGTGACCGTGCTGACCGGTCCCAATATGGGGGGCAAGTCGGTCGCCCAAAAAACCCTGTTGTTGGCGCAAGCGTGCCACCAGTTTGGCCTGCCGATACCCGGGGCAAACGCTCGTCTTGCGGCACCGCTGTTTGGTGCACTGCGATACGTCGGCGGCGATGGCCAGTCACTGGCGTCCAGTCTCTCCTCGTTCGGGGCCGAGGTGTTGAGGATTCAAGAGGCATTGACGCTTGAGCGGCCGCTGCTGTGTCTGGACGAACCCGGGCGGACGACCAACCCCAACGAAGGATCCGCGCTCGTGCGCGCGCTGATCGAACACCTGCGGGACCTTGGGCCTGTGGCCGAGGCCGTCGGCGAGACGGTCAACGAGACGGTCAACGAGACGGCCAACGAGACGGCGACCGCTGGGGCGCCTGAAGTCGCGCCCGCCTTGGCGTCCGGCTGCGCGACGGCACTGGTCGCAACGCACTTTACGGTGATCGTGCCGGGGGTGGCCTATCTGCGCGTCCGCGGCATCGACCTCGATTCCGCCTTGTGGCCGCAAGGACTGGGTGCCGAGGAGCGCCTCGTCTGGCTTTCGCAGCGGATGGACTACAGCCTGGAGCCGCTGCAGTTGCACTCGGGGCTCGATTCGGAGCACCCTCGCGAACTTATTCGCGAGCCTCGCGAGCCCCGCGAGCACCCCGAGCCACCTGCGCCACCTGCGCCACCCTCTACGGCGCCCCCGTCACCTGGGCAGCCACCGGCGCAGGGTCTTGCCATCGCAGCCTGGCTGGGCCTGGAACCCGATGTAATCGAGCGCGCACGCGCATTGGCGAAAGGAGTGTCAACCGATGACGAGTCAACTCTACCTCGATGAACATCAGATCCGCCGAGCGCGCGCTGCTGCTGCCGCGATCGCGGATGACGTCGTGACCTTTATCAGCGACAAGACGACGATCGCCATCGAGCGCACTGTGCTTCGCCTGTACGGTCTCGACGGCGTGGATGCAGACTACGTACCCTTGCCGAACGTCGTGGTCGACCACGTGCACGAACGCGGTGGGCTCGCCAATGGGATCACCCGTCCCTTCGTCAATGGATTGCTGCAGACTGGACAGAGCGTACAGGGACTTGGCGAAGCGGTAGCTGCGGGTCAGGTTGACCTGTTGACGCTGCCTGGCATCCGTGCCGACGGAGAACCGGCAGATGACGATGCGGAAGCCGCGATCCAGGTCCGCGCGCGCTCCCTTGCCACAGCTGCGCTCGAACGCATGCGCGCGAACCGACGGCGCCGTGATGAATACCTTACGCAGCTTGGCGAGGGTCCGCAGCCTTATGTCTATGTCATTGTGGCAACAGGCAACATTTACGAAGATGTGATCCAGGCGCGGGCGGCCGCGCGACAGGGAGCCGACATCATCGCCGTCATCCGCAGCACGGGTCAGAGCCTGATCGACTACGTGCCGTTCGGGGCGACGACCGAAGGCTTTGGGGGCACGTATGCCACACAGGAGAATTTTCGCATCATGCGCGCCGCACTGGACGAGGTCGGGGCGGAGGTGGGACGCTACATTCGCCTGTGTAACTATTGTTCGGGCTTGTGCATGCCTGAAATCGCCGCCATGGGCGCACTCGAGCGGCTCGATGTGATGCTGAACGACGCCCTCTACGGCATCCTCTTTCGCGACATCAACATGCAGCGAACGCTGATCGACCAACATTTTTCGCGCATGATCAACGCCTTCGCGGGCGTCATCATCAACACCGGCGAAGACAATTACCTCACTACCGCCGACGCGGTCGAGGCCGCACACACCGTCCTCGCGTCTCAGTTTGTCAATGAGCAACTCGCCCTTCGCTCCGGCCTGCCGGCAGGTCAGATGGGCCTTGGTCACGCCTTTGAAATGAACCCCGATCTTGAAGACGGGTTCCTCTTGGAGTGGGCGCAGGCCCTGATGGCCAGAGAAATTTTTGCCGACGCCCCGCTCAAATACATGCCGCCCACGAAACATATGACGGGCAACATTTTCCGGGGGCACATACAGGACGCCATGTTTAACCTGATTGGCGTGGCGACCGGGCAGGGCATCCAGCTGCTCGGCATGATGACCGAGGCCATTCACACGCCGCTGATCCACGATCGGCAACTCGCTATCGAGTCCGCGCGCTACATCTTTCATAATGCGCGGCATTTGCGCGAGGAGATCCAGTTTGCTCCGGAAGGCCGGATGGTCAGACGGGCGCAGGAGGTGTTGGGCCAAGCTGTCGAACTGCTTGATCAAATGGTGGGCAAGGGTCTGTTTGCGACGCTCTCCGAGGGTCTGTTCGCCGATGTGCGGCGCTCCCCCACGGGCGGGAAAGGGCTGCGAGGTGTGTTGGAGCGGGGGCCGCGGTATTTGAATCCAGTGGAAGAGGCCTTGCGCCGCGAGCTTGCGATTGGAGGGAGCCGCTGAGATGGCCACCGTGGATTTGACGCGCGTGCGTCCGTATGGCGATACATTTGACGATGGGGTCGTGCAGCTCAGTTTCTCCTTGCCTGTACCGTACGGGGAGGAGGCGCGCGAGGCGGCCCGGCAATACGTCGCCGGATTGGGTATGATGGAGGCAGCCGTCGTCGACATGAAGGACCTTGGCGAAGACATGACGTTTTTCGTCCTGTACGCGAAGGCCGTTCACACCGTCGACTTTACGGCGATTAAGGTCCCCAAAGTCGAGAGTCCCGTGATGGACTTCTATGAGATCAACGACTTCATCCGCGAGCACATCGGCCGCAAGATCATCGTCATTGGCGCCTGTACCGGCACCGACGCCCATACCGTGGGGATCGACGCGATCATGAACATGAAAGGCTACGCCGGGGAATACGGCCTCGAACGCTATCCGGAGATCGACGCCTACAACCTGGGCAGTCAGGTGCAAAATGACGAGATGGTGCGCAAGGCCATCGAGCTCCGGGCCGACGCGATTCTCGTCTCGCAGGTGGTCACACAGAAGGATGTGCACATTCCAAACCTCGGGGAGTTGGTCGACCTCCTCGAAGCCGAAGGACTGCGGCGGCGGATGGTCCTGATCTGCGGCGGCCCGCGCATCCATCACGAGCTGGCGCTCGAACTCGGCTACGACGCGGGATTCGGCCCGGGAACCCTGGCGCCTGAGGTGGCGTCCTATGTGGCGCATGAGATCGTGCGCCGCGGATTGGCGTGAGGGTGCGCTGGTGTGGTTCGGCGTGTGTCGGGGGGAGGCGGGGCGAGCGTTGGGGTGCGTGGGGGGGAGCGGCCATGCAGGTAGGAGGGAGGCGGGGAGTTGAAGGAGATCATCATGTACAGCCAGGCGTCCTGAAGTCGTTGTCATGCGGCCAGGGTCTGGCTGAATCAGGTGGGCATTGCCTTCGTGGTCCGCGATGTCTACGGTACCCCGGGCGCGGCGCAGGAGTTGCGCGACCTTCAAGTAAGCCGATTGCCAGCCTTCGTGATCGGCGACAAGGTAGTCGAAGGGTTCGATCGGATGGAGATCCTGCACGCGCTACATGTGACCGGAGAGGTCACGTGATGCACAGACGGGGCATTGTACAAGGGTATGGCATGGGGTCAAGGAGGCAAGGGGTCTGGCACGGGTGTTCGGGTTTCGCGGACCCTCACGGCTCACGGGCAAGACGCGGCCATGTGCGGTGACGAGTCGCTCCTACGCAATGCCCCCAACGATTCGCCACCTGAGGGGTAACGGGTACTCGTCACTCATTTCTCTATACCCTCCACTTGGACAATAATGAATGATTGTTCATTCGCCCGTTTCGCGCTATACTGGGGACAGCATCACGCGATTCTGCTCCACCTCGAAAACCTGTATACTGAGAGTGCGGCGCGGACCACCGGCCACCGGCCACCACCGGCAACCATCGCGGGCCGCCGGCAACCACCGGCCACCGGCCGGCCGCACCTTCTGAGACCATTCGCATGTGAAATGAGGCGCTTCCATGAGTCCGCTTTCCATCACAGCATTTTTCATTCTTCTGATCGGCGCCCTATACGGCTTCGCGTCAGGGGTGTACGAGCGCTATCGGTTTTTGCGACTTGGGCAGCCTGAGTTTCGCACCGATCGTCCGCGAGAACGCTGGGCCAGTTTCTTTCGCAACGTCCTTGGCCAAGGCAAGGTGTTGGCGGAGCCGTCTGGCATCGGCCACTTCTTCATCTTCTGGGGCTTCCTGATCCTCGGGTTGGGTGAGCTCGACTTCTTCTCATTTGGCCTCTTTGGCGTCCACATCCCGGGGTTCACTGCGTACTGGTTCACCTTCGTGCAGGAGTTGTTTGCGGCCTTCGTGATGATCGCGGTGGTGGTCGCCGCCCTGCGTCGCTACGTCTGGCGTCCGATGCGGATTGAGGCGACGCTCGAAGCGGGGTTCATCTTGCTGCTGATCTTCGCGATCGTCGTGACCTTGTTTCTCGTGGGCGGTCTTGATGCTGTGCAGGTCGGCACCCTGCCGGGTGGCGCCGCGCCGATGTCCAATCTCGTGGCGCAGTGGTTCGCTGGCACTCCGCCGCAAGTGGCGGGCGTTTGGAGCCAGGTGTTCTTCTGGGTACACGTGTTGGCGATCTTCGGGTTCCTGGTATTTATCCCGCGCTCGAAGCATTTGCATATGATCGCGGCCGTGTTCAATGCGTATTTTCGCAAGCTCGAACCGACCGGAAAGATTAAAAAATTGGACTTGACCGACGAGTCGGTCGAAGAGTTCGGCGTGTCGAAAATCACGCAATTTACATGGAAGCAGTTGCTTGACGGCTATGCCTGCACGGAGTGCGGACGCTGCCACGTGAGTTGTCCGGCGACGCTGACTGGCAAGGACTTGTCGCCGAAGTACCTGATCCTCAAGATGAAAGACCACCTGATCGAGACCGGCCCGAGCCTGCTCAAACTGGCGGCCGGAGCGGAGACGATGGAAGAGGCGATGCCGGCTCTGATCGGCGAGGTCTACACAGAGGATGAGGTCTGGGCGTGTACCACGTGTCGGGCGTGTGAGGAGGCGTGCCCCGTATTCAACGAGCACGTCAGCCTGATTGTCGACATGCGGCGCAACCTGGTCCTGACAGAGGGCAAGGCGTCGGGCGAGGTCAACCGCGCTTTCACCAATCTTGAGCGCCATTCCAACGAGTGGGGCCGTCCGCGCAGTGCGCGCGCGGAGTGGACCGAGGGCCTCGACGTACCGATCCTCTCCGAGATGGACGACCCGTCGCAGATCGAGTACCTCTACTATGTGGGGTCGGCGGCGTCGTTTGACGCGCGCAACCAGAAGATCGCGCAGTCGTTTGCGCGCCTGCTCAATCAGGCGGGCGTTAAGTTCGCGATCCTTGGCAAGGAAGAGGAGAGTGACGGTGACTCGGCACGGCGTCTTGGCAACGAGTTCCTCTATCAAGAGCTGGTCGAGAAAAACGTCGAGATCTTCAAGGAATACGGCATCCGCAAGATTGTGACGACCGATCCGCACGCGTTCAATACATTTCGCAAGGAGTATCCAGATTTCGGCTTCGAGGCGGAGATCATCCACCATACGGAGCTGCTCGCGCGTCTGATCGACGAAGGACGCTTGCGCCCAGAACACCGCGTCGAGCGCAGGATTACGTATCATGACTCCTGCTACTTGGGGCGTTATAATGAGGTGTACACGGCACCGCGCTACATCCTCAGCAAGATCCCCGGCCTTGAACTCGTCGAGATGGAGCGCAGTCGCAACAAGTCGATGTGCTGCGGCGCCGGCGGTGGTTCGATGTTTAAGGAAGAGACGGGGGACATGCGGATCAATGTGCTGCGGACCGAGCAGGCGCTCGCTACCGGGGCGACGGCGATCGCGACAGCCTGCCCATACTGCATGACCATGCTGATCGACGGCACCAAGGCCAAGGGCGTGGAGGACGATGTGGCGACATTTGACGTCGTGGAATTGCTCGCGATGGCAGTCGCGGGATAGGAGTGGAGGGTGTTGTCTATGGTCAGTGCACATGCGGTCGGACGTAATGATCCATGCCCCTGCGGGAGTGGAAAGAAATACAAGAAGTGCTGCATCGACAAGGCCAAGTCGCCGGACGCGGCGAGAGCCATGGGGACCTCTTCTGACTCAAGGTCGCCCGCAGCGCGCCCGTCCGCTCGGCGTCCGTCAGCAACACAGATCCTCTCCGCTGCGGAATCCAAGAGGGCGCCTAACGCCCCTCATCCCAAACTGCGGCATGTGTACAGGCCCCTGTTAGATCTTTTCCTGTGGACTCCCGGAAAGTTGGAAGCCATGACGACGGAGGCGATCGTCGAGAAGATGGCGGATCTCGGTGCGACTGTGGATGAAGATCAGTTTCGGCAAATGGCGCAACCGTTTCACTCCTCGTATCTACTGTCAGAGGAGTTTTGGAGAGACCTCATATCGGACGAGCATGAAGACGCTGATTTTCCGTATTTGGCAGCGTCCGTTCTTTGGGATCGCTGGCTTCCGGACCGCGTGCGACTCGAGCGGATCGATGACCTGATCTCGCAAGGTAGAGAGGCTCTTGAGAGCGATCTTCGCGGGCGGGCTTTTCGCCTGTGGGCCGAGGCTTGGCGCGGGTGGCGCGACTGGATGGAAGCCCAACCCGAGCGGGTACTGAGCGAACTGAACGACGCTGTCCAAGAGTGGGTGGATGAGCGGCTGGAATCTTGGGTCGAAGAATTCGACGAGTTGCTGGAGTCGGGCTCGTTGCGCAATCCCCGCTGGGCGGAGTACCGGCTGGAGATGATGCAGTTTCTGTATGGCCGTTCGGATGACCCACACGACTTCGAGACCATCTCCTATGGCCTCGCATGCGCAGACTCCCTTTTCGCACTACGGCGCGCGGTGGATGGCGATGCAATGTACGCCGCCCTCGCTGAGCGCTTTGCTCACGACGAGATGATCTACTACTCATGGGCCAACCAGTACAGCCACGACTATACGCTCCACCCGGAGAACGTCGATGACGAGCGGGCACGTAGCCTACTGAGGCGCGGACTCGAAGCCTGCCCCGATGAACGCGACCTGTTCGCGGGCCGCCTCAACGCACTGGGGGGTTCGTCTTAAGTGCCACAGCGTCTACATCACCGAGCGCCCCGTCGAATTATTAGATGATGGCTATGTAGATCCTGAAATTTGGCCGGTCGCACCATCAGCGTCGTGTCGGCCCTTGCTGGCCAATGTCCTGCCCATCTGCTTCTTGCCCAGACATAAATTGATCAGTGACGTCATGGGTTCGCCGTCGTATTCTGGTTGGGCTCGCTACACGCTGGGGCGGATGACCTTGACCAATAAATTGGCAGCTTTACTCGTTGCCACTGCGTTCCTGCTCGAATCGCCGGTCATGCAGGCGCATGCCGCAACGATCGTAACCCCGTCGACCGCCCCTGTGGCCGACCAGAATCCGAGTTCCGGCGTGTGGATCGTCGAACCGCAGGACACCCTATGGAAGGTCGCGCAGATCACCGGGGCTTTTATTTGGGCGTTGGCACAGGCAAACCATCTGACCAATGTCAACGACATCCATACCGGCGAGAATCTTGTGATTCCGCTTGACACGTCCGCTTCGGCAACGCCGTCCCAGTTGCCGACCACGATCTCACTCCTGACAGCCGCGTACCCGCTCCAGCTATACGCCAATGGCGATTCGTCCACAGAGACCTTGCACTTGCAAGTCAAGGATGCCGCCGGCTATGCCATTCCCAATGTCCAGGTTGCTCTCGCGAGCAGCGATCGGAGCGTTGCGTATCTGCAGTATTCGTCCCGTTTCAATGCATCTGCGCAGGAAAGTTTCTCAGCTCTGACCACGGACAGCAACGGCATGATCAATGTGCTGGCGACCACATCACAGCAAACCGGATCAACCGTGTTATCGGTCACGGCCGACGGCGGGTAATCCTCTACACTTGTCAGTGATGTCGCCTGCGCTGGTGAATCTCCCGGCCAATCCTACGATTTACACAAACGCACAAGGTCAAGCGCAATTTGACGTGACCGTTGGTACGGCTGTCGGGAGCACGTGGATCGTCGTCTGATACTGCGCTCGCCTTAGACTCCGGAGCCGTCAACGTGCTGGTGGTGGGGGATACCTCCGAGAACTTTAGTGATCTTCGTGACGATGCGCCTCACCTCCACCGTGCAAACCCACGAACTCATTAACAGTTTCGCGGACTTTTCCTATATAATGAGATTAAACAAGAAGATTGAAGTCGGCACTGTGGTTATCTGCATATGATAAATCTTACATGTGATTCACCATACGCACGCATAGATGACCACGTAGAATTGGTGGAGCGAAGGGAGATGAGGGAATGACTGTTCGTGTAAGAGTTGAGGGTAGTCTTTTAACGTGGGCAAGGGAGCGCTCCAGGCAGTCCTTAGAGGATCTCTCGTCCCGTTTCCCCCACCTACCTGCCTGGGAACGTGGGGAGATGGAGCCGACAGTGAAACAGCTTGAAAAATTTTCTCGGGCTACTCATACACCAATCGGATATCTTTTCCTCGAGAAACCGCCCGAGGAGTATATTCCGATTCCTGACTATAGAACTATCGGTGACATAAGTGTGATGAAACCAAGTGTAGATCTTCTAGACACTCTTTATCTGTGTCAGCAGCGTCAGGAGTGGTATCGAGATTTCGCACTAAAGAATCGTCAGGACCGCATTCCATTTGTAAAATCCGTAGACGTTGGAGCGCCGGTTGTTGAGGTAGCGAGACAAATGCGGACAATCCTGTCCTTTGATGTTTGCAACAGGGGAAGCACTTGGACCGAAGCGCTAAAAACCTTATATGGAGAAGCCGACGAAAGAGGCATATTGGTAATGGTCAGCGGGGTAGTTGGAAGCGACACCCATAGAAAACTGGATCCACACGAGTTTCGTGGATTTGCATTGGTTGATGATTTGGCGCCGGTAATTTTCATTAATGGTGCTGACACGAAGGCAGCTCAAGTATTCACTCTGGCTCACGAGTTAGCTCATATTTGGTTAGGAGAGTCCGCCATATCTGATGCAGATCTTACATCCACCACGACTAACGTCGTCGAGCGTTGGTGCAACCAAGTTGCAGCCGAATTCCTCGTTCCTGTTGAAACCCTTCGCGGGTTGAGTTTGGAAGTGGTTTTGCGCGATGGTGAGATTGAAAGGCTTGCTCGAAGGTTCAAAGTCAGTACTCTGGTAATACTTCGCCGAATTTATTACGCTGGGATTTTGGGATGGGAACAGTACCGAAAGGTTTACGTCGAAGAGCTTGATCGTATCTTAAGGCTAATGGAGGATCGCGCGGGAGGTGGGGGCGGCAACTTTTACAATACACAGCGACTGCGAGTAAGTAAGCGGTTTGCGCGCTCTCTCATTATTAGCACGCTCGAAGGTGAGACGCTTTATCGAGACGCTTTTCAGCTGTTAGGCTTTAAGAAAGTCTCCACTTTCCACGAGCTAGCTACTCGACTGGGGGTCAGGTAGTGACCTACCTGCTTGATGCAAACATTTTTATCCAAGCAAAAAAGTTACACTATAACTTTGATATTTGTCCAGCATTTTGGGACTGGCTAGATCGAGAAAATGCCAGCGGCAAGGTCTTTAGTATTGACAGGGTGCGAAGCGAGCTCATGGCTGGAGCTGATTCTCTCGCCACATGGGCTAGCGTGCGAGGAGAGAGTTTCTTCCTGCCTTTAAGCGCCGACATTGAACCTAGTCTGCCCGTTATAAGTAGTTGGGCAAACAATGGTAAATACGAACAGACTGCGGTTAGTACCTTTTTACGCGTGGCAGATTACTACCTAGTAGCCTACGCACACGCCAGAAAATTGGTCGTTGTCACTCACGAGTTGCCGTCATCGTCCACCAAGCGGATTAAAATTCCTGATGCATGCATTGCGCTTGACGTGAAGGTTATATCTCCCTATGAAATGCTTAGAACGGAGCACGCCAGGTTTGTGTTGGAAAGTCCGTAACTCGCTCTCTCTCCCACCATGCAACACCACGAACAGGAAACTTGTTTGTGGGCAAGCGTCTAACTCTCCACATCTCGCAGGTCTCGTGACCACGCGGTACCCTATCCTCAGATCATGTAGAGGAGTGTGGTTTCTGTGTTGACCCCACCTCCACAATCGCCGCGCGCACGGTGCGCACGAGTTGGTCCACTTGATCCTCCGTGATGACAAGGGGGGGAGCAAACATGAGAATGTTATTGTGATTCGGCTCCACATCTGTCGTTTTTCCTCCGATGATCCCGTGAGCGATCAGATACTTGGAGATCGCACGCATGAAACTGTCCGGCACGGGGGCGCCCGCCGCCCCCGCGCCACCCGTCCCTGCCGCCCCTGCCGCCCCTGCCTGCACCAGTTCGATCCCCACCAACAGCCCGAGTCCGCGCACATCGCCGACCCAGGGAACGTCCCCAAGCGCCGCGCGTAACTTCGCAAGCAGTGTGGCGCCCATCGTCCGGCTGCGTTCGACGAGGTGTTCCTCTTCGATCAGCCGAATGTTCGCAAGGGCGACCGCCGTCGCAACGGGGTGACCTGAGTAGGTGTTGACGTGGCGAAGATGGCGCCCGCTGTCGGGTGGACCCATGAATGCCGAAAAGATCTCCTCGCTGAAGGCCGTCGCCCCGATCGGCATGTAGCCGCTCGCAAGGCCTTTGGCCATCGTCACCACGTCCGGGACCACGCCGTATCCCATGTGGGCGAAGAGACTCCCGGTTCGACCGAAACCGGTGACGACTTCATCGACGATCAGTTTGACATTGTGCTGCTTGGCCATCCCGCTGACGGCACGCAGGTAGTCGTCCGGGGGAACCAGCACCCCGCCGCCCGCGATGACCGGCTCGACGATGATGGCGGCGACCGTGTCGGGGTCCTCGATCTGGATGCGCCGCTCGAAGTCGGATGCGCATTGCATAGCGCAACTTGGATAGCTCATGGCAAATGGACAGCGATAGCAATACGGCGCACTCACCTGCACGAAGCCCGGAGCCGTGGGCTCATAGCCGCGTTTGCGACTGGGCTGCCCGGTCGCGGAGAGCGCCCCGAGTGTCGCCCCGTGGTACCCGCGGTGGCGAGAGAGGATCTTGACTTTGCCTGGCATGCCGCGTTGTGCCCAGTATTGGCGGATCACCTTGAATGCGAGTTCATTCGCCTCGGAACCTGAATTGGAGTAATAGATGTGAGGTACATGCGGTAACAACGAACTCAGTTTCTCGCTCAATTGAATCGCCATCGGGTGACTTTGAGTCAGAGGGTAGTAGGCCAGTTGACTCATTTGCCGGGTGGCCGCCTCGACCAATTCCTGGCGCCCGTAACCCACATTGACACACCACAGCCCGGCGGCTGCGTCCAAGTACTCGTTGCCCTCCACGTCCCAGACGACGGATCCGCTCCCGCCTGACATGATCAGGGGTCGTGCGCCCTCCTGAAATGCTTGATGCTGCGTCAGCGGGTGCCAGAGGTGGTAGCGATCCAGTTCGTGCAGCCGACGCGTCTCCGAGTCGGCCACCCCGTTACCCACTCCGCCTCCCATCACCGCACGCTCACCGTCGACGACCCCGCCAACTGTCCCCGCATGCTCCACCTCATCCACCAGAGCCTCATAGGCCGGTCCGTCACTCATCGTACGCTGCTCCTCTCGATCTACAATGCTACCGCACGCCATGTGCACACGAGAGACGCGTGCAACGTTGGACTGATCTTAAATTGACAATGTCCATATGTCAAGACATATAACATGGGGACTTGTGAGGTTTGTGTCGTATAATGATCACGAGACCGCGAGCCTCGCAGGTTCCCGAAAAGCCGCGTTGCGCCGCAGGTTGCCGTAAAGCCGCGTTGCGCCGCAGATGGTCAAAAAGCCGCGCGGTCCTCGTGTGCTGCCAAGAGCGCGCGCCTACGAGGTTTCTGTCTCAGGAAATGGAGGGCTGGGCTGTGTCCTATGAGTTTGTGCCGAGCATACCTTTCTACTATCAGATCAAAGAGGATATCCTTCACAAGATTGAGTCGGGTGTGTATGCCGTCCATCAACAACTGGAGTCCGAGATTCAACTGGCTGAGCACTATGGGGTCAGCCGCCCCACGATGCGCCAGGCGATCGCGGAGTTGGTGCAGGAGGGGGTCTTGGTGCGTGGGCGGGGCAAAGGCACCTTCGTGTGCAAACCGATGATCACGGACAATGCGCAGGTGTTCACGACCTTTGCCCAACCAGAAGACGGGGAACAGAAACACGTGACGAAAATGATGAATGTCCGGCGTGTTCGCGCGGCGGCGAACATGGCGCGTGATCTCGGCATCGCGCGCGACGCGGACGTGGTCGAGGTCCTTCTGGTCCAGATGAGCAGCGACGAAAAATTGGCCATTCGCATCTTGCAGATTCCCCTCGAGTTGGCACCGGAGTTGGATCGCTATGACGCCGAACGCGAATCAGACGTTTCCATCTACGAGTTCTTGCAGAGCCGCTATGGACTCGTGCCCGCCGCCGCCCTGCAGTCGTTTCAATGTGTGGCCGCGACGGAGGAGGAGTCGGCGTTGCTGGAGATCGAGGTGGGGAGTCATCTGATGATGTGGCAAGGGATTGTGTACTCGCGCCAGAATCGTCCCATCTTCCGCGTCAAGACCTTGTTTCGGGGTGACCGTTTTAAGTTCTACATCAGCCAAGGGAAGCGCTCCTCGGAACTCAGCGACTTCATTCCGAGCGATCGCGCGATCCTTGAGGAGTTTTAGGCAAGATCTCCATCCCCGCCGTCTACGTAGGCTGGCATTGAAAGATGTCAGATTGTCAATATGTATTGACATACCAAGAGGTGCTCGCTAGAATAGCTTTCATGACATCGGCACCGCGACATCATGGTT
The DNA here is from genome assembly GCA_026627155.1 of Bacillota bacterium. Lineage (GTDB taxonomy): Bacteria > Bacillota > Bacilli > Alicyclobacillales > SLC66 > JAPNUJ01. Next base: position 17,992 of record JAPNUJ010000045.1, read on the forward strand.
GCGTAAGATATCCTGACATAACAGTCGGGTGTTGCTTACGGACATGATAAAAAGGGGGAAGTCCTATGAAATCGAGCAAGTCTATCGCCTTAGCCATCGCCCTGATCGCGGGCACCAGCATGATGGTGGCACCCGCCACGATGGCCGCCGCCAGTGCCCGGACTGCCACGCCAAGGGGCACCATCGCCTACGCGCTACCTCCTCAGACTCAGTTGAACTGGTTTTCACCGATTATGAACGCGGCGGATGACACGACCTACAACTCACAGTTCATCGACCAGATCTATAAGCCGTTGCTTTGGATCAACAACGACTACTCGATCAACTGGAAGTCCTCTCTGGCCCGCAACATAACCTACAATAGCGCAGGCACGGTCTACCACGTCTTCTTGAATCCCAAGTGGAAGTGGTCCAACGGCCAACCTGTCACCACAAAGGACATGATGTTCGCCTGGAACGTGATCAAAGCCACCTCCGCGGCCAATGCTCCGACACCATGGCCCTTCGTCGGTGCCGGGACCGGGGATATCCCGAGCGGAGTCAAGAGCGTCGTGGCCAATTCGCCTTATGAGATGACCTTCACGCTGGACAAGCCGGCCAATCAGCAGTGGTTCATTTACAATGGCATCATTCAGATCACCCCGATCCCCGCCATGGCGTGGGACAAGTACAAGAACATGACGCAAGAGATCAAGTATCTCGGGGACAATGCCTCGAACCCACTATTTGACAAAGTGGTCGACGGTCCCTTCAAGGTGCAGAGCGGCACGCCCAGCCAGTCGTGGGTGCTCGTACCCAATCCTGACTACTCGGGACACAAGAGTACCGTTGGCAAGATCGTCTTTGACTTTGAGGCGTCAGATACAGCGGAACTCAGCGCGCTCAAGACAGGGAACCTGAACGTTGGCTACCTTGACGAGTCGCAGCTCGGCTCGGAACGGTCGCTGACGTCTTCCGGAGACACCGTCACGCCGACCTATCCGTTTGCCATCTCGTGGACGGAGATGAACATGTGGCCGGGGTCGCCATCCAAGGCACTCTTTGACCAACTCTATGTGCGCCAAGCCCTGCAACTGGGGTACGACAATGTCGGGATCAGCAAAGACATCTACAAGGGATATGCTGTGCCGATCGACGGGCCGATCGCGACGGTGCCGCACACGTCATTTATCGATCCCGCGCTGGTGAAGAGCAACCCGTATCCCTTTGATATCGCTCGAGGCAGAGCGATGCTTGAGGCGCATGGCTGGAGGATGGAGCACGGCGTCATGACGAAAGGTCGGCAGCAACTCAAGTTCACGATGATCTTTGTGAGCGGAACGACCTCGTCGACCGATGCGGCGGAGATCATGCAGCAGGACTGGGCGAACGAGGGCATCGATGTGACACTCAAGCCGGAGCCATTCAGCACATTTCTCACCATGACGAGTACGAAGACCAACTACGGATGGCAGTTGGCTGTCGGGTCCAGGTGGGTGTACAACGGTCCGGGGTTCTACCCGACGGGCGGGCAACTCTTCGCCACGGCGGCCCCATCGGGCACCGGATTCAGCAATTCGGAGGAAGACGCCCTCATCCAGGCCACGCACACTCCCTATGCGACGCTCAGCGAAACGATGCACCACTTTTTCGCCTACGAAGACTACACGGCCAGGATTTTGCCGTTCCTCTGGGGACAAAACGTCTCCACCCTGGTCGTCACGGCGCCGGATGTGCACAATGTGATGCCCTATCTCGATGCCGCTACGGGCTACTCGCAGATGCAGTATTGGACCGTATCCGGTAGCTGATTCCCGCCTGCGCGGCCTTTGCCGGGGGCCGCACACGAGGCGGGGCACCCGTGAACGGCGCAGGGTGCGCGGTCGGCTGCGGTTCGCGAGCTCCGGGGCCACGGCTTGGGCGTGCCTGCGCCGACCCGCGCTCCGTCGTCGCGTCCCCGCGCGCTGCCCCGGCGCTCGGTCGGCGCTCCGCGCCCCTCAGGACCGCTTTTCCCGCATCCAGCGCGCGAACATCGGCTCTGTGATGGTGTAATGGCCACGGGCGGCCAGTTTGAAGATCAGTCCGCTGTCCATCAGGTGCGAGAGGGCCTTGCTGACCACCGAACGGGCATACGGCGCGCCGTACGGGGGCTGGTGCTCAATCACGCGCATGCACACCTCGTCCGCGTGCGAGACGCGCCGGATCTCGCGCAGCTGCTGGTCGTAGACGGCACTGAGGTGATCCATCATCTGCGCGTCCGCCACGCTGACCGTGTCCGCATCGATGCGCGTCACGTCCGCAATCTTGGCGAGAAAATAGGCAAAGCTGACCACCCCCATCATCCCGTACGGATGGCCACCGGTCTTGTCCAGCAGGAGTTGCATCGCCGGCGCGGTGATAGTCAATCCCTGCTGTTCCAGTCGGCCTTCGACGTACGCCTGCCAGGCGGCTTCGGGTATGGGCGGCAGCGGCAGAAATGTTGCGAACCGGTAAAACGCTTGCCTGCGATCCGCAAACAGCGTCTTCATTAGAGAGGGTTGACTGCCCAAGAAGAGAAACGAGGTGTGCTCCAGCGTTTGCATCGCGGCGCGCATCTTCTTGATGAGGGCATCGCCGCCGAGCCGCTGCACATCCTGAAATTCGTCAAACAGCACGACGAGCGTTTTTCCCGCTTTGGCCGCCATTTTCTCACCCCACGCCAAGACACTGATCAACTGATCATGCGGACTCGCGTCGACGGGGAACTGGACGCCGATTTCGAGCTCGCCAATTCGCGTTCGCACGTCGGGTCGCCCCAGCCAGTGCAGCAGCGAGGTGAACGTCTGCATCCCCTGCCGCACGGCGCCCAGGCGGTTCTCGAGGAGCGACTGCATGAGCAAGGAGGCAAAGTGGTCCACAGAGTCCGCCGCGAACAAATCGACCGAGGCCACATAGTGCCCCTGTGTCTGAAGCTGGCGCAAGATCTCCCGTGCCACGCTCGACTTGCCCATCCGTCGCGGCCCCGCAATGATCGCGCTTTGCCCCGACTGCAGGCGCAGGATCAAGTCCTTCATGTACACCTCCCGGTCGACCACGTCGCCGCCTTGCGCGAGCCGTCCAAAGGGAAACATCCAGTCCACCCTGCCACCCCCTCGAAGTATCACGAATCGTGTGTAGTATACACCAGTTACTCGGATGTCTGGGTCTGCAGTGTTATCATGCCCGCTCGCGTCGTCTCGAAAGCTCAAATCGAAAGGTAAGGGGATTGATTCAAGTGCTAGACCTGTGGACGGCGGCCGTCGGTACATCGATGGGTCGGCGTCGAATAACCGTTGCTTTTTTTTACAACTCGAGTCGCCGGGATGAACGGGGACTTAAGCTGGCTGTGACGCTGCCGAGGATACAGAGTAACTGGGCTCGCTCGATGGTACTGACGTACTGGCTGGCCTGGATTGATCATAGAGCCACAGAGATCTGGGTAGAGGGGCACTTGTTGCCCCTTTTTGCATTGCGTAGGCAGCGGGCGAGGCTTTCAGCTCCGCACGAGGCGAGACTCGCTTGATTGAGACCGCATCGCCGCCTCAAATCTGTCGCTAGTTAGCATCAACTAATGCTTGATGTTATATAGATCTAACTGTACAATAGGGCAATCGGTCGGCACTGCGCCGACGAATGACCGAACGCAGGATGGGGTGGGTCAGTGAGCTCGGAATCGAGCACGGAATCGACAGCGAAAGCACCGGGAAAGCGAGTCGGAGGTAAACGGATCGCAGGCAGGGGACTCTTCGCGCTGTTGCTGGCCATCGGACCGGGTCTCGTCGTCATGCTTGCCGACTCCGACGTCGGGAGCGTCATCACGGCCGCGCAAAGTGGCGCGCAGTGGGGCTATCGGCTGCTGCTCCTGCAGTTCTTGCTCATGCCGATCCTCTACATGGTGCAAGAACTGACCGTGCGGCTCGGGATCTTCACCCGCAAGGGACACGGTGAGCTGATCCGCGAGACATTCGGCGGCGTCTGGGCATGGGTGTCGCTTACAGGACTCGGGCTCTCCGCAGCGGGCGGTCTTCTGACCGAGTTCTCCGGGTTCGCCGGCGTCAGCCAGTTGTTTGGCATCGCGCGCTGGGTTGGCGTGCTGCTCGGCGTCGCTTTCCTTCTCACGGTAGTGTATACCGGCGCCTACCGCAAAGTCGAACGCATC
>JAPNUJ010000046.1:0-19314 GCA_026627155.1 Bacillota bacterium
CGCTAAGTCTCGCTTGTCTGTTTTTATAGTATACCACACGACCTGTACACAACCGTCAAATTACGCCATATCGGTCCAGCCGTGAAGGTCGTGCCGCGTCTGGGTGCCAAACGATCGATGACGCGAGTTTCCGCCTCAGTCCACGCGATGGAGCCCCACCACACACTCCACATGCGCTGTCTGCGGGAACATATCGATCGGTTGCACCGATTTGAGCGCGTAGCCACGATCCGCGAGCAGGCGCAGGTCGCGCGCCAAGGTGGCCGGGTTACAGGAGAGGTAGACGATCCGTTCCGGGCGCGCGTCCGCGAGGGCTGCGATCACGTCTGGCGCACACCCCGCGCGGGGAGGATCCAGCAAGACGACATCCGGCAATGACCCGCCGCCCACAGCCTGATCGCCAACGGCGTCTTCGCTCACATCTTCGCTTCCCATTAAGTCAACGCTCACCGGTTTTCCGTTCGCAGCCGCACCTACCAGCAACTCGCGCACAACGCGTTCGGCGCGGCCCACGCGAAACTCCGTCTGCTCCAAGCCGTTGACCACTGCATTATGACAGGCATCGTGAACCGCGGCCGCGACTTCCTCGACGCCGATCGCGCGGCGGACGTGTTGCGCCGCCAACAACGTCAGCGTCCCGATTCCGCAGTAGATGTCCCATAATGTATCGTCGGGCTGCAACTGCGCTGCCGTGAGCGCGGTCTCGTAGAGCACCTGCGTTTGCGACGGGTTGACCTGGAGAAACGAGGTGGCCGACACCTGAAAGCGCAGACCCATGATCACCTCATCGAGCGTGTCCCGACCCCAGATGGCCTGCCCTGAAGGCGATCCTGGCGCCACCTGGACCACGCCGACAACGCGGATCCCGGACGGCAGCGCAGAAGCGGCCAGCCGACGTGCCAACTCCGCACTGTGTGGCAGGGTCTCACCGACGGTGCGGATGACGACGAGTGCCTCACCCGTTTGGTTGGTGCGAATGGCAAGGCTGCGAATATCCCCGCTGCCAGCCGCCTCATCATACCCCTCCAAGCCAAGCGCCTCGATGATCGCCAGCGACCGCGTCAGCAGATCATCATGGCTGTGCGGTCGAATCAGGCACTCAGCCGCCTCGACCGGCTCATGCGTGCCTTCCTCCACGAAGCCCGCGACAAACTGACCGCCGCGGTCCGCCGCCGCAACCTGCACGTGGTTGCGGTAGCGCCATGGATCGTCCATGCCCAGCGTCTGCGCAACGCGCGTCGCAACGTCCGCTGTCTCAAAGTGCCCGATGCGAACCAGCGCGTCGACAATCGCCTGTCGCTTCCACACAAGCTGTGCCCCGTACGAAAGATGCTGCAACTGACAACCCCCGCACAGGTCAAACACGGGGCATGGCGGTGCGACCCGATCCGCGCCGGGCGTCATGACCTGAAGCAACGTGGCCTGTGCGAACGTGCGAGCCACCATAGCCACCCGCGCGCTGACCTGCTCACCCGGCAGTGCTCCTTCTACAAATACCGTAAACCCCTCAATGCGACCCACACCTTCACCGCGATACCCGATTCGGTCGATTCCGATGTCCACGGTCTGTCCCACCACAACGGGCGGTACGCGATCCACTTTTTTGCCCAATGTCACTCTCACTCCTTCTCCTCGCCCACCAGCACTGACAAGTGACTGGGCATCACCTGAACGACCGTGGGCAAACTGCCGCCGAACTCTCCATCGACATTGACATCGACCGGTTCTGATGACGCCAGTTCAATTCTCTCCGCGTGCAGATAGACAATTCGTTCATCTTTGACATGCTCACCGCGCAGTGCGGACGTGGTCAAGCGAATCATATCGCCAAGATTCGTAGGTTTGACGATCAGGACGTCGAGTTTGCCATCGCGCACTGACGCCAACGGGGCGATCCGCTCAAATCCTGCCACCGAGCGCGAGTTCGTGATCAGGCACAGCATCGCCTTATGGTGATACTCATAGTCCGCTGCATTGGCACTCGACGCCCTCAGATTGAGGGCAATCGGCCGCAGACCCGGCAGCCGTTCCAGCCCCTTCATCACGTAGGCCACCTGCCCGAGCATCGTCTTCATCCGGCTCGGCACCTCGTACGTGATCGCAGTCAGTCGTCCGCAACCGGCGATATTGACAAAATAGCGATCGTCGCCGATCCGCCCCAGATCGAGCGGCAACGCTCGTTTTTGCGCGATGAGGCGGGCTGCATCCCCGATCTGAAACGGCAAGCCCAGAGCCCGTGCCAGATCGTTGGTGGTCCCGGCGGGCAAGATCCCCAGAATAGGGCGGCGCTCCTTCGGTGCCCGCGCCAACCCGTTAATCACCTCGTTCACCGTGCCGTCGCCACCGCATGCGACCACGTAGGAAAAACCCGCCTGCCAAGCCCGGACGGCCTCCTCAGTCGCGTCGTGAGGGCCCCTCGTCGCATGCGTGGATGCTTCAAGACCCGCCTCTTCGAGAATCCGCAACACATCCGACAGCTGCTGACGAAACGACTCTTTTCCGGCTGTGGGGTTGTAAATGAGCCGTATCCTCGGCCGCACGGCCGCCACCTCCCACTGTGTCGCCCGCGCTAATCGCGCAGCATGTCTACGATCAGGCGATTGACCAACTGCGGGTTCGCCTTGCCTTTCGTCTCTTTCATCATCTGCCCTACGAGCGAACCGAGCGCCTTCTCCTTGCCAGCGCGCCAGTCCTCCACCGACTTCGGATTCGCTGCGATCACCCGCTCGGCAATCTCCCGCAGCGCCGCTTCGTCCGATATCTGCACAAGTCCTTGCTGCTCGATGATCGCGCTCGCGTCCTGCCCGGAAGTCATCATATCTCTCAGTACGGTCTTGGCGATTTTCGTCGAAATCGTGCCGTCGTCGATGAGTCGGAGGAGCCCCGCAAGTTGCTCCGGTCGCATGGGCTGCGCATCGATGTCCTCGCCCATTTCTTTGAGATAACCGAGAACGTCCCCCATCAGCCAATTGCTCACGGCTTTCGGATCGACAGCCTGTGACGCAGCGACGTCGAAGAAGCGCGCCAACCTTTGTGTCGACGTCAGCACGAGCGCGTCGTAAGTCGGCAACCCGTACGCCTGCTCGAAGCGCGCCCGCATCTGCGCCGGCAACTCTGGGATCTCTGCGCGCCTTGCATCCAGATACGCTTGGGTCAACTCGATGCGGGGCAAGTCAGGGTCCGGAAAATAGCGGTAGTCATGCGCGTCTTCCTTGGACCGCATGACGATCGTCGTGCCGGTCGCCTCATCGAAGCGCAGGGTCTGCTGCACGATCGCGCCGCCGGCCATCAACACGGCACGCTGCCGCTCTTGCTCATACTCCAGTCCGCGTACGACATTTCGAAAGCTGTTCATGTTTTTCAGTTCCGTCTTGGTCCCGAGCGTCGCCTGCCCCACCGGACGCAGCGAGATGTTCGCGTCACAGCGAAGCGAACCTTCTTCCATGCGACAGTCGGAGACCCCACAATACTGCAGGATGCTCTTGATCTCCTCGAGATACTGCCGTGCCTCATCCGGCGTCCGCAAGTCCGGCTCACTGACGATCTCGATCAGTGGGATCCCAACGCGGTTCAGATCGACCAGCGAGGCATCGCCAAACGGCGAGTGGGTCAGCTTGCCCGCGTCCTCCTCGAGGTGAATCCGCGTGATCCCGATCGACCGGGGTGCGGACGTGCCGGCGATCACCACGCACCCACGCTCCCCGATCGGCTCGTCGTATTGGGAGATCTGATACGCTTTCGGACTATCCGGGTAGAAATAATTCTTGCGGTCGAATTTGCTACTGCGCCTTACCTCGCAAGACAGCGCCAACGCCGCCCGGATGCCCAGCTTCAGGGCTTCTTCGTTCAACACCGGCAGCACACCGGGGCTCCCCAGACACACGGGACACACGCGTGAGTTCGACGCTGCGCCGAACTCGACTGCACAGCTGCAGAAGATCTTGGTGCGCGTCCGCAGTTCGACATGCACCTCAAGGCCAATGACGGTCTCAAACTCCATCCTTCACTGCACCTCCCCGAGTGCTGTCGGCCGCAGACCGGAAAAACCAGCGGCCTGTTCGTAGGCGTGCGCTGCGCGCAGCAATGTCGGCTCGTCGAACGGCCGACCGATGAGTTGCAATCCCACCGGAAGCCCGTCTTGCAGTCCGCAAGGGACACTGATGGCCGGCAGACCGGCGAGGTTGACCGGGATTGTATAGATGTCATTGAGATACATGGTCAGCGGGTCCGCTTTTTCACCAAAGCGAAATGCAGGCGTCGGCGTGGTCGGCGACACGATCACATCGACCTCGGCAAAAGCCGTTTGGAAATCTTGCCGAATCAGTGTCCGCACCTGCTGCGCCCGTTTATAGTAGGCATCGTAATAGCCTGAGGACAGCGCGTACGTGCCGATCAAAATCCGGCGCTTGACCTCTGGACCAAACCCGGCGCTGCGGGTGCGCTCATACATTGCCAAGAGATTCGGCGCGTCGTTCGCCCGAACGCCAAAGCGCACCCCGTCGTAACGGGCCAGGTTGGAAGAGGCTTCTGCCGGCGCGATCAGATAGTACGCCGACAGCGCGTAGCGCGTGTGAGGGAGGCGGATCGTCCGCACTTCGGCGCCGAGCCGGCGAAGCGTGTCCAGCGCCTCCATGACACGGTCTCGCACTCCCTGATCCATGTCCGTCTCGAAGTACTCGGCGGGCACCCCGACTCTCAATCCGGCGACGTCCCCCGTCAGCGACGCGAGGTAATCGGGAATGTCGACTTGCACGGACGTCGAGTCCAGTTCGTCCCAACCGGCGATCCCTTGCAAGACGATCGCGGCATCCTCTACCGAGCGCGTGAGCGGACCGATCTGATCCAGCGACGAAGCAAAGGCGACGAGACCAAACCGCGAAACCAGCCCGTAGGTGGGTTTAAGACCCACCACACCACAAAAGGCCGCCGGTTGCCGGATCGAGCCTCCCGTATCTGAGCCTAGCGCATAAGGCACGAAGCCGGCCGCCACCGCCGCCGCCGATCCCCCGCTCGAGCCACCTGGAACCCGCGTCAGATCCCACGGGTTATGCGTCGGGTGGAATCCGGAATTCTCCGTCGAAGACCCCATCGCGAACTCATCGAGATTCGCCTTGCCGATCAGCACACCGCCTGCCGTTTCGATCCGTCTGACGGCGGTCGCGGTATGCGGTGGAACGTAGCCCTCGAGAATGCGACTGGCGCACGTGGTGGGTACTCCCTCGACACAAAGGTTGTCCTTGGCCGCGAACGGAATGCCAGCCAGCAAACCACGCGCGGGCGCGGGCACACCGCTCACCCCTTCTCCGGCTGATGCCTGCGTCAGGGCCCGCTCCCGTGTCACGTGCAAAAACGCACCCACCCGCCCGTCCGCCGTCTCGATGGCCGCCAAGCTATCCTGGATCAAATCGGAAGCGGTCAGTCGCCCCTCCGCCAGTTCATGATGCAGCGCGCGGATCCCAAGACCTCTCATCGCGCTCATCCCTCGAGAACCGCCGGTACACGAAACATGCCCTCGTCCTCATCCGGCGCGTTCGCGACAGCCTCCGCCGCCGTGAGCGATGGCCGGCGCTCATCCGCCCGGACGACCGTCGTCGTAATCCCGATCTGGCTGGTTGCGGGCACGCCAGTCAAATCCAGTTCCTGCAAGTCTCGCGCATAGTCCAGGATCCGGCTGAGCTCCAAAACGAGTGATTCTGTCTCTTCAGAGGTGACATGCAGGCGAGCCAAGGCTGCCACATGCACCACATCGTCCGTTGTCAAGTGCACAAAGTGTCCCTCCACGCGTTCGCCCAGTCTTCCCGCAAGATTCAGCTCGGACGTCATGGCGACTCTGATTCATCCGCCTAGTATACCATAATCCGGGCATGCCTCCGGCCTTCGCGACGATCCCCTACGGCCATTGCGTCAGACGCCCATCGCGTCGCGCGTACAGACGCGAAACAGATGGTGTATCATACAAATTACAAATGGCAAGTCCGTCGACACGTTCGACACGAGGAGTGAACCTATGACATCGACATCCGGCTTCAAAAGCGCCACTCCGGAGGACGTCGGCATCCCTTCATCAGCGATCCGCGCCTTCCTTAGGGCCGTGAACCACCAGTCTCTGGAGTTGCACAGCTTCATCCTCCTTCGACATGGCCAAGTGGCCGCCGAGGGGTCATGGGCACCGTACAGCGCTGCCCGGTGCCACAAGTTGTTCTCCCTGAGCAAGAGTTTCACGTCCACCGCCGTCGGTTTCGCCGTTTCCGAAGGGCTGCTCAGTGTCGAGGACCTTGTCTTGCCATTTTTCCCAGCTGACGCGCCCGACACTCCTGACCCGAATTTGACGCGCATGCGCATCAAGGATCTTCTCACGATGACTACCGGCCACGCTGCGGATGTCTCAGGACCTATGCGTCAGGCGGGCGGAGACAACTGGGTGCGCGGGTTTCTCTCCTTGCCCGTCGAACATGCTCCCGGAACCCACTTTGTCTACAACAACGGTGCCACCTACATGCTCTCGGCCATCGTCACCCAAGTGACCGGGGAGACGGTGCTCGACTATTTGACACCGAGGCTGTTTGCGCCGCTCGGAATCGAGAACCCGACGTGGTCCGTGTGCCCGCGCGGCATTACGCTCGGATTTTCGGAACTGAAGATCGGCGTCGGCGACATCGCACGCTTTGGACAACTCTACTTGCAAGGTGGCGTCTGGGAAGGCAAACAGGTGATCCCGGCGGACTGGGTCCAGACCGCCACGTCCCGCCAGGTGCGAAATGAGGACAACGGATCGTTCGATTGGTCGCAGGGGTACGGCTATCAGTTCTGGATGTGCAGAGAGGGCGCGTATCGAGGCGATGGCGCATTTGGCCAATACTGCATCGTGATGCCCGAACAAGCTGCCGTCCTCGCGATCACCTCTGGCGTCGACAACATGCAAGCCGTGCTGGATCTGGTGTGGGCGCATCTCCTGCCGAATCTGGGCAAAGAGGTCCTTTTGCCCAATAATGCGGACTACAACGCCTTGCAGAGCGAACTGAGTTCCCTGTCATGGGCGGCCCCCGCCAGTCACGCACAACCGTCGGCAACCGTGAAATCGGCAATTCCCGGCCAATGGGCGGTTGCCGACGCGAGCCCACAAGGGATCCACGCGATCGCGTTGACCCAGGACGGTGACACGCTCATCTTCCAGGTACGGGATCCGGCGGGCGACCATCAGATCGTCTGCGAGCCGGGCGGCTGGTCCATCGGAAAGTCCTCCCTATTCGCGCCCGACACCGCCGTGGCGGCCAGCTATGCGTGGGAGGATGAGGCCACTTGCCTCCTCACCATCCGGGCCCTCGAGACGCCCTTCTGCCACCGCTTCAGGTTGCAGTTTGCCGGGGACGATTTGACGATTCAGGCCAGCGTCAACGTGGCCTTCGGCCCTACGACGCGCCCGCCCTTGCGCGCACGTCGTTTGCAATCCTGACACGGGAATCCACAGCGCTCATTTTTGCCCGACGATGAGGATGACGATGGCCACCAGGGAGAAGCAGATCCCCAGCAGGTACAGGAACGTCACCGTCTGCTTCTGCGACAACCCGGAACTCATCAGATGGTGAAAGGTGTGCCCTTTGTCCGCGACATAGATCGGACGATTTTCGCGGACACGTCGAAACATCACGTAAAATGCATCCATGATCGGCACGCCAAGGGCCAACACGGGGATGGCAACCGACACTAACGTGGCGGACTTGAACGCGCCATCCACCGCAATCGACGCCAGCACATAGCCGAGAAACGTCGCCCCCGCGTCGCCCATGAAGATGCGCGCGGGGTGAAAGTTGTGCCGCAAAAACCCGAGTGCGCTTCCAATCAAGATGATCGACAGCATGGCCATCGCCGTGTGCCCCTTGACCACGGCAATAAAAAACAGCGTCGTCGCCGAAATGCCCGCGATCCCCGCTGCCAGTCCATCCACTCCGTCGAGAAAGTTCATCATGTTGGTGATACCGACGACCCAAATCACAGTCGTGACATACTTCAACCAGATCGGAAAAATGACGAACGAAGGGTGCGCAAAGGGAATGTTGATCCCTTGAATGCTGATGTCAAACATGGGGAGAATGCTCGCGGCGATCAGTTGGACGAGGAACTTTGGCCAAGCTGGAAACTCTTTGTGCCGCGTCTTGTAAAAATCGTCGACAATCCCGATCAGGAAGATCAACAGGCCACCTGTCGTGATCCCCCAAAACTCGGGCGCCCGATGGGTGAAGATCGCCGCCGTCACCACGAATCCGACGTAGATCGACAAGCCGCCCAACAAAGGGATCGGATTCTTGTGGATCTTGCGTTGGTTCGGCATGTCGACAAACCCGGTTTTGATCGCGAGCTTCTGCACGTAGGGTACCGAGAAGTAGACAAACGCGAAGCTCACGAGCACGGCCAGTACAAACTGCATCTCGGGCAAATCCCCCTCCGGGCTGCACTTCTCATGTAGTATAGCAAACTTGCCGCCCTGTTTAATCCGCGGACAGGTGGTTTCACGCATCCGTCACCAATACGTATAAGGATCGTCCCACGCACATAGGGTAGTGATAGGACCGCGAAAGAAGGTGTCGCTTTGGATTGGTTCACGGGCGTCGATCTGCTTGCCCTCCCCGTCGCGTTCGCAGTTGGCCGCTACTCGGCCCGTTTTCGCTTTGTACGCGTCAAGAAGCGCTACAAGCAAAATGTATCCCAGTTCATCCGCGGGCGCTGACGCCGGACTGTGCAAGGTGCACCCTCTACCCGCCTCACGTCTACCGGCACCGTTCTCCCCCTAAAGGGGGGCTGGGCGTGCATCCCCAAGAAGTTCAAAGAAATCGTCCTCCGTCAGGATGCGCAGCGGCAAGCTCGGATCGTCCTGCAGCAGTGCGTGCGCCTTCTCCAGCTTGGAGCCAGCCTTGGATCCCGCCAAAACAAAGTGCGTCTTCTTGCTCACGCTCGCCGTCACTTTGCCGCCTTCGCGAACGATCAGCTCCTCGGCTTCATCCCGAGACAGTCGCTCGAGTGTCCCCGTAACCACAAACACTTTTCCTGCCCACCTCCCCGCCTCGGAAGTGGCTTCCTGCACGCGCCTTTGCGCCGTCATTCGCAGTCCCAGGGCCGCGAGACGCGAGACCAGTTCCTTCCCTGCCACGCTTTGGCCAAACTGAACAACACTTTCCGCCATCTTCGGTCCAATCTCGGGGATCCTTTGCAGTTCTTCCGCAGACGCGTTCATCACCGCGTTCATATCGCCGAGGTAGGCCGCCAATGTCTGTGCCGCTTTCTCTCCCACGAGGCGAATGCCAAGACCAAACAACAACCGCTCAAGCGGCTGTTCACGGCTCGCCGCGATGGCCGAAAGGAGATTACCCGCGGACTTCTCACCCATGCGATCAAGCGTGAGCAGTTGCTCCCGCGTAAGCGTATAAAAGTCTGCCACATCCCTCACCAGTCCGGCGCGATAGAGCGCTTCACAGAGCATCTCCCCTAGCCCGTCGATGTTCATGGCACCCCGCCCAGCAAAATGGATCAGGGCCTCGACGCGCTTGGACGGGCACTCGAAGTTGGGGCATCGCAGAGCCACTTCTCCCTCATCCTGAACGAGGGCCGTGTCGCAGACCGGACAGTGCGCAGGCATCTGCCAAGGCGTTTCAGTGCCCGTGCGAACCTCATGGACGGCCCGCACGATTTCGGGGATGATGTCCCCCGCCTTTTGCACGATGACGAGATCCCCAATGCGAATGTCCTTTTCCCGAATGTTGTCTTGATTGTGAAGGGTCGCCCGGCTGACTGTCGTCCCGGCCAAGGCGACCGGTTCGATCAAGGCTGTAGGCGTGACGGCGCCTGTCCGGCCAACGGACAACTCGATGGCAAGCAGACGGGACTCGCCCTGCTCCGCAGCAAACTTGTACGCAGCCGCAAAGCGTGGCGACTTCGCGGTATAGCCGAGTTTTTCCCACAGTCCAAACGCATCAACCTTGATGACGACGCCGTCGATGTCATAAGGAAGCGTGGCGCGCGTCGCCTGCGCCCACGTTACGTAGTCCATGATCTCGGCGACCGAATGACACACTTTGTACCGCGGATTGACCGGGAAGCCGAGTTCGCCCATGCGCGCCAGGGCACGCGACTGCGAATCGACCATCGGCAACGCCGTGACCAGGGCATACGCAAAGAAGGCCAGCTGCCGCTCTGCGACCACCCCTGGATCCAACTGGCGAAGCGATCCCGCCGCCGCGTTGCGCGGATTGGCAAACTCCGGTTCACCTGCGGCTCGCCTTGACTCGTTCAGCCGCGCAAACGACGTGCGCGGCAAGTACGCTTCACCGCGCACCTCGAGCGTCAACGGTTCCCGCAACTGAAGGGGAATGGATCGAATCGCGCGCAGGTTCGAGGTGATCTCCTCGCCGACCGCCCCGTCCCCGCGAGTGGCCCCGCGGACAAGGACACCATCCTCGTAGCGCAGCGAGATGGCCAGACCGTCGATTTTCAATTCACAAACGTACTGTATGGCCCCTTCGACGCCACTGCGCGCCCGCAAGTCGAACTCAGCGACCTCGTCGGCGGAAAACACGTTGCCAAGTGACAACATGGGCTGGCTGTGCGTCACTTTGACAAACCCGTCCTGCACGGCGCCGCCGACGCGCTGCGTGGGCGAGTCTTCCGTGACGAGATCAGGGTACGCGATTTCGAGATCGCGGAGTTCCCGAAATAGTGCATCATACTCCTGATCGCTGACCTGAGGGTCATCCAGGACGTGATACTGGTAGTCGTATTCCCTGAGTAGTCCACGCAGTTGTGCGATTCGACTCGTGACATCGCCCATACAAAATCCCCGCCCTCGTGTCAAGACTCCCGCGTAATCGGTGCGTATTTGACAAGCAGCTTCTTGGATCCAATCGGCGCCGGAAAATCGATGATCAATTCCAGATCATCGCCTGTGCCACTCATGCCCGTCACAATTCCCTGTCCCCACTTGCGATGCGAGACCCTGTCGCCTTTCGCCCAGTCCGCGGTCAAATCTCCGCCAAAGCCAGATGGCATGTGCGTGATACCACTGCCACCCACCGTCGATCCTGACGCGACCGTCCGCGTGGCCCCACCGCCACCGCCACCGCCACCGCCACCGCCAACTGGCCCACCTGATCCCCCTGCGACCCCACTCTGTGTTCGCCACGGTTCACCACCCGCGACGCGCACCTGACCGAAGCGCCCTCGAAAACTGCCATCGCGACCTTCACTGGCTTGTCCAAACCGGACCTCGCTCAGCAGGTCCGGCGGAACCTCCGCAACAAATCGCGACGGCGGGTTCGTCCTCGTCATCCCGAAAATCGTGCGCTGAAAGGCGCACGAGAGGTAGAGTTCCCTTTGCGCGCGCGTAATCCCCACATAACAAAGACGTCGCTCTTCTTCCATCTCGGACGGGTCTGTGAGCGCGCGCAAATGCGGAAACAAGCCCTCTTCGAGACCGACCAGAAAGACGACGGGAAACTCGAGACCCTTCGCGCTGTGCAAGGTCATCAGCGTGAGCCCGTCCCCTGTGCCCCCTTCCTGGTCGGCATCGGCGACGAGCGCCACATCCGTAAGGAAACCCACCAAACCAGCACCTGGGCTCCGTTGCTCAAACTCCTTGGCCACGGTCAGCAATTCCTCGACGTTCTCCAGTCGGGCTTGCCCCTCGATACTCTGGTCCGCCACGAGCATCTGTCTATAGCCTGTCCGATCCATGATCTGTTCGATCAATTCCGCGATTGTCAGATACTCTTGTTGCGCCGAAAACTGCCTGATCGACAGTCCGAAGTCCTCAAGTGGCGACAGAAACCGCGGTGCAAGCCCCAGCAGGTCGACCTGGTTGAGAGCGGCCAGGAGGGGCAGCGAATGCTCCTGCGCAAACTCCTGAAGACGGCCAATCGTTCCGTCCCCGATCCCCCGTCGAGGCACGTTGACCACGCGCAGGAAGGCGATGTCATCGTCAGGGTTCGCCACAAGCCGCAGGTAGGCCAGCATATCCTTGACTTCTTTGCGGTCATAGAACTTGATTCCGCCAAATACGCGATAAGGCAGCCCCGCCTTCAGGCACGCTTCCTCGATGACGCGCGATTGCGCGTTCGTCCGGTACAAGACGGCACAGTCGCCAAACTCCAGTTCCCCGAGCTGTTTGCGCCGGTAGACCTCATCGACGATGAAGCGGCCTTCTTCACGCTCGTCCAACGTGCGCACCAGTCGGACACTCGCACCTTCCGGATTCTCTGTCCAGAGGGTCTTGCGTGGTCGTGCTCGATTCTTTTCGATCACCGCATTGGCGACCTGCAAAATGCGCTGCGTGGATCGGTAGTTTTGCTCCAGCGCGATAACGTTTGCCTCTGGGTAGTCTCGTTCAAACGAAAGGATGTTGGCTATATCGGCACCTCGCCAGCCGTAGATCGACTGATCCGAATCCCCGACGACGCAGAGATTGCGCGTGCGCGCTGCCAACAACTGCACCAACTGATACTGACTATGATTGGTATCCTGATACTCATCCACGAGAATGTATCGAAACCGCATCTGATAGTACTGCAACGTCGTCGCGTCCGCTTTGAGCAACTCGACAGTCTGCATAATGAGATCGTCAAAATCCATGGAGTTCTGTCCCTTGAGCATCGCTTGATAGCGCACATACGCGCGCGCCACCACCTGCTCGTACGGGTTCTTTGCAGCGCGCGAGGCCGCCTCCGGTCCGATCAGTGCATTCTTGTG
Source organism: Bacillota bacterium (assembly GCA_026627155.1). Taxonomy (GTDB): domain Bacteria; phylum Bacillota; class Bacilli; order Alicyclobacillales; family SLC66; genus JAPNUJ01. The sequence goes on from JAPNUJ010000046.1 coordinate 12,733, forward strand.
CTGGCTGATCGCCCCGAGCAGACCCCTCGGTTCATACCGTTTCGAGTCCAGGTTCAACTCCGTGCAGACCCGCCGAAGCGCGGACAGTTGATCCGCGGCGTCAAGAATCGTAAAGCTCGACTGATACCCGACTTTCTCGCACTCCTTGCGCAAGATACGGGCGCACATCGAATGAAAGGTAGAAACCCAGATGTCGGAGGCGCCGACTCCAACGAGGCGCTCCACCCGCTCGCGCAACTCCCTTGCCGCCTTGTTCGTAAACGTGATCGCCAGGATACTCCAAGGGGCCGCCCCCTCCTTGGCCATCAGATACGCGATCCGACGCGTCAAGACGCTGGTCTTTCCACTCCCCGCTCCAGCCACGATTAACAGTGGCCCGTCGACGACCTGAACGGCCTTCTGCTGCTGGGGATTCAACCCCCGCAACAGTTCGTTGACTTCATCGCTCTTGCCCACCTGTGCCGTCACGGCCATCGGCTCCTTCCGGGTCGTCCAGTTGTTCAATCACGTCATAGGCGGATTCGATGCCATAGAGACACACTCGGCAACAAAGGCCCAAAGGCGTATCCCACCAGCCGGCCGGGATCTCGGGGTGCCGACGCAACGGCGACGCAAACAGCACACGTTGGACGATCTCGACATACCGCGGTACCAATGCCTGATCGGCCTCATCGCCACCATCGCGCGCTACGCGAAAGACAAACTGCATCGCCTGCCACAAATGATCACCGGGTATATGGTGCATCTCGCGATACAGCGTCAGGCGCTCCGCCAGTGTGGGCAGGGACAGCGCATCGGACAGCCCGAGTGCAGTCAGCAGGTCTGTGGTGCGGTGCGTAACCGCACCCACCACGCGCAGGCGCTCCTGCCACATCACCTCATCCGACAGCGCCCCACGCAGTCGGGAGCGCGCCTGTTCAGGGGTCATGACACCGCGCCTCCCGCACGCCGCGCGAATGCCTCATACAGTTCTTGCACAATCTCTGCCGCCTGCCCTGAGGACTCGCCAAGTGCGATGGCATGTCCCATCTTGCGACCGACACGCGCATCCTGCTTGCCGTAAAAGTACACCTTCAACCGTTCGGGACCGTAGCCCGCAATTCCTGCTGGTAAACAGTCCGGACCGAGGTAGTCTTGCCAGACACGCGAGTCCACAAAGCCCACTGATCGAAACAGAGACCGCGCGGCTGCCTCGCATGACCCAGGCGGGAACAGGTCGCCGAGCAGATTGACCATCGCAGACGGTTGCTGCGTCACCTCTCCGAGTGGCTCACCGGAGACGGCAAGGCAAAGTTGCGCGAACTGGCTCGTCTGCGCCGACAACTGCGTATGATGACCCGAGTTGTGCGGACGCGGCGCGAGTTCGTTGACGAGCACGCGACCCTCGCGAGTGTAAAACATCTCCACTGCCAAAAGGCCACGCAACGACAGCGCCCGCGCGATGCCCAGGGCCACCGCTGTGGCTTCCCGTTGTACAGACTCCGGGAGCGAGGAAGGCGCCTTGGACAGATGCAGGATGTGGCGGCGATGCTCGTTGTCGATCACCGGATACGTGCGGTACTGGTCATATGCCCCCCCAGCCACCAGAACCGACATCTCGCTGACAAAGTCCACCCGTTCCTCGAGCACGCATGGCACCTCGCCGAGCGCGCTCCAGGCCGGCAAGATCTCCTCCACGCTGGACACCACCTGTTGTCCTTTTCCGTCATACCCTTGTTCCGCCGTCTTCAAGATGCAGGGAACGCCAACCGCTTGTACTGCCGCGAGCGCCTCCTCGGCACTCTCGATCGCGTGAACACGTGGCATCGGTGAACCGACATCACGCAAAAACGCCCGCTCGCGAATCCGGTTTTGAGCGATCTCAAGCACCTTCACGGAAGGCTGCGCGGCCGTGTGGGCGGCCACTGCCCTGACGCGCGCGAGAGGCAAGGATTCGATGTCATACGTCACGACGGAGACAGCCTTGGCAAACCGGGCAAGCCAATCCGGATCATCCTCGTCCCCCACCCAAACGCGATCGGCGACCTGAGCCGCCGGACTCTCCGGGTTTGTACTGAGAACGTGCATCTCAAAACCCAGGCGTTGTCCTTCCAGGATGGTCATCTGCGCCAGTTGACCGTCGCCGAGCAGTCCAATGGTGCCCCTTGTCATTGGATGCCGCCTCCTTCGCCCACGTCGTCCAGTTTCGCGTCGAGCACGTCCTGCGTCTGGCGCGCCCGAAACGCCGCGTACTGCTCCGCCAGCTGCGCATCCTGCAGCGCCAGGATGGAAATCGCGAGCAACCCCGCGTTCTTGGCTCCGGCGCTCCCGATCGCCACCGTGGCCACAGGAATCCCCCCAGGCATTTGCACGATCGACAGCAAACTGTCAAGGCCCTGCAGCGCCTTGGATTGAACCGGCACGCCGATGACTGGCAGCGTGGTGAGTGAGGCCACCATCCCCGGCAAATGCGCGGCGCCTCCCGCACCGGCGATGATGACCTGGATGCCGCGCGCACGGGCTCCTGTCGCGTACGTCCAGAGCTTGTCTGGCGTGCGGTGGGCGGAGACGACTTCGCGCTCACACGGGACGCCAAACTCGTCGAGCAGGGTAACCGCCGCCTTCAGCGTTGCCCAGTCCGATGCACTGCCCATAATCACGCCCACCACAGGCGTCCCTGACATGTCCATGAACTCCAACCCCCACAATTCACATTTGGCGAGGCGTACTTTACAGGCATTCCCTTGTCTCGTATCATAGCGATAAGATCACATCCATGGCGAGCCTGCGATAGGAGTCCACAACCTCATGCCCACAACCCGGGAGACCCTGATGGAGATGCTCCCTGCCATCAGCGAAGCCTGCCTGCAATCGGTCTTGTTGGCCGTCACAGATACAGAAAAGTTTCTCTTGGTGATTCCCGCCCGCGACTTCGACGGTGGCATCGCAGAGGGTGATTCCCTCCAACCGGACGGGAGTACCAGCCAGGCCATGCGATCCGGGCAAAAAGTGGTGGCTCAGATCGCGACCACTGACAGTGCGCCTGCTTACGTGGCGGCGACCTTTCCTCTGTTTGAGGATGGCCGTGTGGTCGGCTCGCTGGCCACCGCCTATCCCCTCGGGCGCGAAGCGGAACTCTACGCCATGTCCGAAGCCGCTCAGGACGTCTTTGCACTGACGCACGAATCCGTACAACAGTTAAGCGACGCGGCGAACTCCGTTGCAAAGAGCGCCCAACAACTGTCCTCACTCACCACAACGACAACCGCCACAGCGAAGAAAGCGGACTCCGTGGCCGATTATATCAAAGACGTAGCCAACAGCACACAGTTGCTCGGTTTGAACGCCGCGATCGAGTCCGCCCACGCTGGCGAGTTCGGCAAGGGATTTGGCGTCGTGGCCGCAGAAATTCGCAAGATGGCGGCGAGCAACAAGGACGCGGCCAAGTCGATCACCACGTTCGTGCGCGACTTGCAGGAGGCCATACGCGACGTTGCCACACAATCGCACGATCTCGACGGTCTTTCCGAAGCGTTGACGGCCTCACTGCGCGAAGTCGCGACGGCAACCGAGCGACTGGGCCACGTGGCCAATCGACTGCACGCCTTGGCGCAAGTGGATACCTCCCGATTTACAGGCGGCGAATTCAGCCGCTGACCTGGCCAAACACATGAAAAACGCCCGTCTCGGTTGGACGGGCGTTTCTATGGTCGGAATGACAGGATTCGAACCTGCGGCCTCACGGTCCCGAACCGTGCGCTCTACCAACCTGAGCTACATTCCGGCGACAACGCATACTATATCACCCCCGTGCGTCCTCCGTCAAATGACGGTCGCGGCCCAACACGGGAAGGAACCAGGAGATGAATACCCGTAATGACCGGTCACGATCACCACAAGTACGATCTCGTTTTGTTTGACTTCGACGGCACCTTGTACGATTCTGAAGACCACTTTGACCGCTATGTCGAGCATGTCACGCGCCAGGTGCCTCAGCGAGGTGCCGACATTCAAGCCGCTTGGGCCGCGTACAAGGCAGGGCAGTCGCGTCTACGGATCGGCGAGTGGTTTTCCCTGGCAGAACGCCGGACACGTCCCATGCCACAGGATGGACAGACTCCGGAAGGATCCTACATCGGAGACGCTTGGTGGATCGTCCATGCCATCGGTTCCCTTCACGGCGCGACCGATGAACAGATGACCGAGGCATTTTTAAACACCCGCGAAGAAATGATGAAGGCCCCGCAGAACACGCCGCTGCTCGTCGGCATGGCCGAATGGCTGCAAACGGTCTGCCAGCGGGATCGCCCTATCCTCTGCCTGGCGACGAATAGTCCGGAAGCAGACAGTCGCGCGATCCTAGCCGCCCTCGGCGTCCTCGACTGCTTCCAGGACATCACCTACAGCGCGCAAAAACCAGGGCGGATGCCAGAACATCTCCACCGCCTGGCATCGCATTTTCACGTTTTGCCAAAGCACATGCTCTCGATCGGTGATCACTACTACAACGACATCAAACCAGCACTCGACTTCGGTGCGGATGGGCTGTTCATCAATCGTCACGCCGTAGTGCATCCGCGCGAGGCCACGTACGAGGCGAGTTCCAGTGACGCGTTGATGAAGCGTCTGACCACGCTCATAGAAGCCCGCGCGTGAGCAGGCGACTCCATCAGCAGTCCAGTCGAGTCCGGGTGAGGCCAGGACTGGCCAATTCGAGTGAGACCAGTGCAAAGCAGGGCGGGTTCCAGTCAGCTAAGTAACGCGTAGGTGACCTTGACGGCCGTCGCCACTTCATCGGAATCTGGCGCGTTTCCCGCGCCAGGTGCGATGGTGACGCCTCCGATGTGCACCACTGAGTCGGCAGTTCCAAAGGCACCCGAGGCACTCGATGTACCCGAGCTCGGCGGTGTCCCCGTGCTAAGCCTGACCACAGGACCGACCCGCCCGCCCACCTCACCAGCCAGCGCCGCAGCTTGAGCCTGTGCATCGATCAAAGCCGCTTTAAACAGCCGCGCACGCAGGGCGGAGCTGACCGTAGGCCAGTTGGTCTCACTCGTATAGACGTTGGATGCGTCCGGCAACGTCGCGATATCCGCCACAGCCCCCATGACCTCGATGACCGATGCGGAATCTGGGATCATCACGTCAAAATTCATCTGGGCCGTATACTCCGTTCCCGTCTGCGTGCTGATGTTGGGATACCCGATCACCCAATCACCGGGCGCCACGTGGAGCCCCGCCAAGTCTCTGCGAATCATGGCAACGGATGTCTGCTCATCGTGAGCGAGAGCAGATGACGTGCTGTCCGTCAACGTAAAACCAACTTGCACCTGAACGCTCGACAGCCGAACGGATTGACTGGCCATGCCCGTGACCGTGATCGTCTCCGGCCCGTCGGCCCCGACCGACCCGACCGACCCGTGTGCGACGACGGGCCCCTGCGCGTGCGCCGCCGGCCCCTTCGTTGACGCCACCACCACCGAACTGACGGCGACTAGAACCATCACGACTCCGGCTATCACATACCTCGTTTTCATCCGGTCATCTCCCCGGGGGTCGAGCCCGCCCCCGCCACTATCTGTATCCTGATCTACATGGGACCCGCACCACAATCCATCGGGTGTGTCTCGTATACTATAGACGAGTCTGCGGTCACTTCGGTTACAACCGCAGACCCTTCATTCAGCAGATTCGTTCAGCCGATCCAAAGCGAGTTGATACCCGTCCGAACCATAGTGCAAACAGCGCTTTACGCGACTGATCGTTGCTGTACTCGCCCCAGTCTCCGCCTCGATGTGGCTGTAGGTCATCCCCTGCTGCAGCATCCTCGCCACCTCGAGGCGCTGCGCAAGAGACTGGACCTCTCCGACGGTGCACAAGTCATCAAAAAAATGGTAACATTCCTCAACCGACTGAAGTTTCAAGATCGCCGCAAACAGTTGATCCACTGTCCGGTCCCGCAACTTGTCCAATTGCAAAGCGCCCACCGCCCTGACTCTATAATGACACTGATGTGGCCCGCGTCCGCCACCCTTGCCGATCCGTCGTCATCCGCCCGAGAGTCAGGATAACTGGTGACTGGGCACCCGCTTTTGGGCTTCAACCTGGCAGTGAGCGCACACGCCAAGGACCTCAAAGCGATGGCGCAACACCTTAAATCCCTCCGGCTCATCCCCAAGTTCGGGCATGGGACAGTGCGAGATCGTCGCCGTCTGACCGCACTCCACGCAAATGTAATGGTGATGGTGCTCGGTCTGGCAGGAGATGCGATACTTGGCCTCGTTATCGCCAAATGAAGACTCTTCGATCATTCCTTCATCGTGTAAGGTTTTCAAATTGCGGTAGACCGTTTCGAAACTGAGGGTCGGATACTTGGCCTTCATATGTTCGATCAACTCACGCGCGCTGATATATCGATCATGCGCGAGAAGGAATTCCAAAATCTCCTTGCGTTTGCCGGTCAGTCGGTAACCCCGGTCTCGCAACTCGGTCAAATAGGCGTCCGCATCCACGATCTCCCCTCCTCTCCCTCCAATTGTACCTGCTGCCGCTACGGGAGTGCAAACAAAATCGCGCACAAAACTTGGGAGAGGAAGATCGATC
>JAPNUJ010000046.1:19324-21715 GCA_026627155.1 Bacillota bacterium
GATCCACCCGGAGGAACGCCTGAACTTTGACAATCGAAGTACAATGGGGTTGTTGGCAGTCTCTCAGACTGCGCTTACGCCTGGTCACCTGGCGGTGTCGGAGAAAGAGGCCAGAGATCCTGAAGCGGCACATCGAGCGCCTGCGCAATGCGCAGGATCTTGTCAATATGCGATCCGCGCTCTCCTGCCTCGATCGCATAGACGTAACTGACGGAGACTTCCGCTCGACGCGCGAGTTCTTGTACCGTCATCCCAAGAGACAACCTGCGTTCCTTGACGCGTTCACCCAACGTGCGTTTCATAGAGTCGCTCCTTTTTCACTATTGTACAACTTATTTCCTCGATTGAGAATGACCACGCGCAAGTCAAGAGGGAGGATCTACCCATCGATTCGACGACATGCGGGACGATCCGACTTCGCCCATTGACGGTGGCCGATGGTTTGCACTTACACACCTTGTGCCTGGCGGCGTACGCAGCGTGTGATACAGATGCCTGGCGGCGACGGGAATGGCCATTTGCGCACAGGGCTGCAGCCGAGGCACACATGATCAGTCTGTGCAGTTCGCACGGAGCGGGAGTTGATTTGCCTGCATCGTGGGCGATTATCGAGCAAGTGGAGGGTGCAGAGTCCGAGCGGACCGAATCGTGCGTCGGACTCCTGACCTTGACGCACCTCGACGAGACGAGTGCGAGCGCCCTCCTCGGCACCTACATCACCCCTCGGCGAAGAGGCCTGCGCGTCCAACGCGAGGCGAAGCGGCAGCTGTTTGCCCTGCCGGGGATGAATGTGCGCCAGTTTATATGTCTGGTTCACGAAGACAACCCGGCCTCGTTAAAGGGAGTGATGCACTGTGCCGCGATCGCGACCGTCTCGCAAAGAACGCTGGCCGAGCTGCCCAGGCCCATGCAGGAGGAGTGGTGGCGTTCGGGATGCCCGGCGCACATCTTGTGCCTGACGCCTCTGTCCACTGCCTGACGCCTCTGTCCACTGCCTGATCCGGGCAAAATTTCATGAGCGATGGTACAATGATGCACACGAAGAAACGGGAGGTCCACATGGCCAAGGATAAAGAATTTGTACAGGCTATCACGCCCCAGAGCGAGGATTTCTCGCGCTGGTATATCGACGTCATCACGAAGGCCGATCTGATGGACTATGCGCCGGTTCGCGGCTGCATCGTCTTCAAACCCGACGGTTTTGAACTCTGGGAAGCCTGCCAACGAGAACTTGACCGGCGCTTCAAGGAAACCGGACACCGCAACGCCTATTTTCCGCTGTTCATTCCCGAGAGCTTTTTCCAGAAAGAAAAGGAACACGTGGAGGGGTTCAACCCGGAACTCCCGTGGGTGACCGAGGTAGGCGACGAGAAGTTGGAAGAACGACTTGCCGTGCGGCCCACGTCAGAAACGATCATCGGACACATGTACAGTCAGTGGGTGCAGTCCTATCGCGATCTTCCTCTTTTGATCAACCAGTGGGCCAACGTAGTCCGTTGGGAGAAGCGGACGTTGCCGTTTCTGCGCACTAGCGAGTTCCTCTGGCAAGAAGGGCACACCGCGCATGCCACAGAGCAGGAGGCCCGCGAAGAAACGGCACGGATGTTGGACGTCTACACGGATTTTGTCGAAAACGAGTTGGCGATCCCGGTGCTGCGCGGGCAGAAAACGCCTTCGGAACAGTTCCCTGGCGCTGTTGCCACGTACTCGATCGAGGCCATGATGAAAGACGGCAAAGCCGTTCAGGCTGGCACGTCACACTATCTCGGCGACAACTTCGCCCGCGGGTTCGAGATCAAGTTCCTCGACAAGGACAATGAACGCAAATACGCTCACACAACGTCATGGGGGATGAGCACGCGCATCCTCGGCGCGATGATCATGGTCCACGGAGACGATCGCGGGTTGCAGTTGCCGCCGCGCATCGCCCCCACCCAAGTCATCATCATCCCGATCGGACCGGCCAAGACGCGCGAACAGGTGTTGCCTGCGGCCGAGCAGGTGCTCCACGCGCTGCGCGCGGCGGGCGTTCGCGTCCGGATGGACGCCCGCGACGATGTCAGCCCCGGCTGGAAGTTCAACGAGTACGAGATGCGCGGGATTCCGCTGCGGCTCGAGATTGGTCCGCGCGACCTGGAAGCCGGGCAGGCGATTGTGGTACGGCGGGACACTGGCGAGAAGACTCCGGTGGAGCTGGCCGATCTTACGAGCACGGTGCCCCAGTTGCTGACGCAGGTCCAGGCCGCGATGCTGGCCAACGCCCGTGAATTCTTGCGCTCGCACTCTCACTCCGTGTCCTCGATCGAGGAGATCCACAAGGGCGTTCGCACCGACAAGGGCTTTGCGCTCGCGGGTTGGTGCGGGGATGCGGCGTGCGAGGCCAAGGTCAAA
>JAPNUJ010000047.1 GCA_026627155.1 Bacillota bacterium
TGACAGGGTGACAGGGTGACAGGGTGACTGGCGCAGCAGCAGACGGGGGGCTTGAACAGTGAAACGGTTGGGACTGATCGGCGACACATTGGTGCACAAATTCATTTACCCCGGGCACATCAATGGGTACGACGTCACCCTGATGGAGCAACTTGGCGGGTGGATGGCGGACATGCATCGGGGCGGGTCGGGTGCGCCTCTGAATGCGGGGATGCGTATCGTGGCCATCGCCTCGCCGGATCGAGATGCGCACGCGATTGCGAAGGTGTGCGGAATCGACGAAGTCTACGAGTCTGTGGCAGGGCTCGACCCGGACAGCGTGGAGGGCGTCCTGCTCCTGGAACAAGACGGCGGCAAACACCTCGAGCTGGCCAGACCGTTTTTGGAGCGGGGGCAGTTTGTGTATATTGACAAGCCGATCGCCCTGACGATGGCAGACCTGTCGGCGATGGAGACGTTGGCGCGAGCGCACGGTGCGACGGTGATGATGGGTTCAGCTCTGCGCTACAGTCCGACGTTACAGGCGGCAGCAACCTATGTGGCGGACAAGCGGCCCTCTGCGCTGACGATCGTCGGGCCGGGAACCTGGTACGATTATGCGTGCCATACGGTGGAAGCCCTCGTCGTTTTGCGCGGCTCAGCGATTGTGACGCATCGGCAGCTCGGCACGGCCGAGGCGGGCACCGTACTGCTCGAATGGGAGGACGGATTGATCGCGACGGTGATGTTTGGCCGACACTTTCAGCCGCTCTTTCGCGTGCAGGCGCTGTTTGCCGATGAAAGCCGCGAGTGGCTGATCGATGATGCGGTGGCGTACTATAGGGGGCTTGTGCAGGCGATGTTTGCGCGGGCGCTCGGTGGTACGGGTGGTACGGGTGGTACGGGTGGTACGGTGGACCCGTGGGTGGACGCGCGGGCGATCACGCGGATTTTGCAGGACGTGGGCGACTCCTACGGCGGTTGAGTGCAGCCGGGCGATCGGGGCACTGTCGGAGGGCGCGCTAAAGCAGATGAGCTCGATCGCTGGCGACGCTGTTGGCGGGACCGGCGGCGCTGGTGGATGTCAAAAGGCGGGTGTGGCGAATGAAAATCTACGTCAGCGTCGACATGGAAGGGATCGCGGGCATCGTCGTGCGGGAGCAATTGCGCAGGGGCGAGGCCCTGTACGAGGAGGGGCGGCGCCTGCTCACCGCCGAGGTCAATGCGCTTGTCGCCGCCATTCTTGCGTCCTGCGCGACGGAGATCATCGTAAAAGACGCGCACGGCACCGGCTTCAATTTTCATGTCGAGCACCTTCACGAAGGAGCCGAGTATGTGCTGGGACCGTCGCGCATGGAGAAGCGTTTCCCCGGACTGGATGCCACATTTGATGGGGCGATGCTGATTGGCTACCACGCGATGGCTGGCACTGCGGAAGCCGTCCGCGATCACAGCTACGTCCCGACGGAGTGGCCATCGCTCACGTTAAATGGCCGCGCCGTAGGGGAAATCGCCTTGGACGCGCTCCTCTTCGGCATTCACGAGGTGCCGGTGCTGTTGGTGTCCGGAGACGACAAGGCCTGCGCGGAAGCGCGGGAGGTCCTGCCAGGCGTGGTCACCTACGAGACCAAGCGGGCGTTCGGTAAGCACGTGGCCATCACCCGGGCCCCGGCGCGCGTGTATCGCGAGTTGCCGGACATCGTCGCGCGGGCGCTGGATGGTCGAGCGGCGCGATCGCCGGTGGCCCCTCTGCGTTGGGATGGCCCCTATGAGCTTGTCGTCAAGCTGGCGGGGACGGAGTTGGCGGACGCCCGGTATTTTGATGGGGTCCATGCCGTTCGTCAGGATGGCACGACGGCCCTCTATCGCGGCGCGGATCTGCTTGATGTGCTCGCAAGAGGACTGTGATCGGCCAGCAAAGAGGCAACAAATGGTCGCCTGAGTAGTATTGCTTGAATCGAGTTGATAATGAGGCGTAAGAGGAATCTTGCATAGTTTAGTTATCCTAGGTTCAGGGTTCGGTGGCATGACTGTATTTCATCATGTTGTGAAATGGGCGGCGTCACACGACGTCGACGTGACGATGATCGATGAACGGGAGACATTTTTGTTGAAACCTTCTTTGCCCGAGGTTGCTCTGGGCGAAAAAACCATTGGCGATGTCACGTTTGCGGTTCGTCCAGTCATTGAGCCGCAGGGTCGATGTATTCGGAGTCGTGTACAACGCATCGACGCGGTCGGCCAACGGGTGCTCTTGGATGATGAGACGTTTGTCCCTTATGACACCTTGATCATTGCCTTAGGGGCGAAGAAAGACTTCTCGGCCATCGGTGGATTTGCGGGGTACGGGTACTCGATGTGCACGGACATTTTGGCGCCGAAATTGCAACACGCGATTCAAATGTTTTCCGGTGGAGACATCGTGCTTGGTTCCGCACCGATGGTTCCCGGCAATCGGACGCCGGACGTTCCGTTTTTAAAAGCGGCATGTGAGGGTCCGGTCGGGGAGATTGCTTTTAGGGTCGACGCCAATCTGCGCAAACGCGGTCTTCGCGAACAGTCGCCCATCACGTGTTTTAGTCCGTCAGAAGTGTTCTTCGATGATGTGGGCGATACTGTTTTGGATCAATTTGTACTTGGGAAGACTGCAGTGAGTGAAGCACCCTAGCCTCCACATCTTTGCCCCATCGCCTGCCCGCCCTGCCCCTTGTGATTTCCGAGCCGTACTGTGGTACTCTAGAGGGGACGACTGACTGAGCGCTCGGTCAGTGGAGGGCGGAGGCGGATGAGGCATATGCGAAGCGTGATCGTGGGTGGGGCGCGAACCCCGTTTGGCAAGTTTGGCGGGGCGTTGTCCAGTGTTCCGGCGGTGGAGCTCGGAGCGAGGGCGATCGCGGCGGCGCTGCAGCGCGCGACGGTGACGGCCGATGAGGTCGACGAGGTGGTCATGGGCATGGTGTTGCAGGCGGGGGCGGGACAAGTGCCGTCTCGTCAAGCGGCACGCCTGGCTGGCCTACCTTGGACGGTGCCGACGGAGACGATCAACAAAGTCTGCGCGTCGGGCTTGCGCGCCGTGACGCTCGCGGATCAGATGATTCGGGCGGGCGACATCGAGGTGGCGGTGGCGGGCGGCATGGAGAGCATGTCGAGTGCTCCCTATGCTTTGCCCCGTGCGCGCTTTGGATATCGCATGGGCGACGGGCAACTCGTGGATTTGATGCAGTATGATGGCTTGCGCTGCGCCTTCCACGATGTGCCGATGGTGGTGCATGGGAGTACGGTGGCTCGGGAATACAAGATATCGCGGGAGGCCCAGGACGCCTGGGCTCTTCGTTCGCATCAGCGGGCGGTCGCGGCGATGCAAGCGGGTCGTCTCGCTGAGGAGATTGTGCCCATCGTGATCCCCGGCAAGAAAGGGGACGTGGTCGTGACGGATGACGAGTCCCCGCGAGCGGACACGTCGCTCGAGCGACTGGCGGCGCTGCGACCGGTCATCGATCTGGAGGGCACGATTACGGCGGGCAACGCGCCGGGGGTCAATGACGGGGCAGCCGCCCTGGTCGTGGTCAGCGAGGAGAGGGCCCGACGGGCGGGGTGGCCGGTCATGGCCGAGATCCTGGGGCACGCGGAAGTGGGAGCGGAAGCCGCTTACATTGCGACGACTCCGGGCCTGGCGATCCAGAAGCTGTTGCGTGAGACGGGGACGGCGCTGGCTGACATTGATCTGTTCGAGGTCAATGAGGCGTTTGCCGCGGTCACGCTCACCAGCGGGACGATCGTGCCGTGGGATCCGGAGCGGGTCAACGTCAACGGTGGCGCCGTCGCCTTCGGGCACCCGATCGGGGCGAGTGGTGCGCGGATTCTATTGACGCTCATTTATGAGTTGCGGCGTCGCGGGGGCGGTCTCGGTATCGCCGCGATCTGCAGCGGGGCGGCGCAAGGGGACGCGGTGCTCGTCCGGGTCCCTCGCGCCTAAGGCCGCCACGACCCGCCGTAAGCGCCAGTTTGCGGGCCACGAGCCGCCCGCGCGCCGGCCACGGCCGACCACAGTTCGCACCGACCTGAACAAGGCAGAGGAGAGTGGCAGTGTGACGAGAGAACGGATGCGCGTGATGGTGATTGGCGCGGGACAGATGGGCAGCGGCATCGCGCAAGTGGCGGCCCAGGCGGGGTTCGAGGTGACACTGCAGGACTTGCAGGACGCCTATGTTGAGAGGGGCCTGCAGACGATTCGCCAGAGCCTCGCGCGCTTCGTGAAAAAGGGGCAACTGAGTGAGGTGCAGGTCGGCGAGATCCTGGGACGGATCCATCCGACGACGGACCTCGAGCACGCGTCTGACGCGGACATTGTGATCGAAGCCGCGATCGAGCAGATGTCGGTCAAAAAGGAGATATTTGCACGGCTCGACGCGATGGCGCCAGCGCACGCGATTCTCGCGAGTAACACGTCGTCGCTCTCGATTACGGATCTGGCGGCAGCGACAAAGCGCGCCGACCACGTGATCGGCATGCACTTTATGAACCCGGTCCCCCTGATGCCGCTGGTCGAGATGATTCGCGGGATGCAGACGTCTGACGCCACATGTGACGTGGTGTTTGCGTTGGCCAGCAAGATGGGCAAGACGCCGCTGTCTGTGCGGGATTTCCCGGGGTTCATCTCAAATCGGATCCTCATGCCGATGATCAATGAGGCGATCTACTGCCTCTACGAGGGTGTCGCTGAACCGGAGGCGATCGATCAGATCATGAAACTTGGCATGAATCATCCGATGGGGCCGCTGCAATTGGCCGATTTTATAGGGCTTGATACGTGTCTTTACATTATGGAGGTTTTATATACCGGGTTTTCTGACTCCAAATACCGCCCCTGTCCGCTCCTTCGCAAATACGTGGAGGCCGGTTGGCTGGGCAAGAAATCGGGACGTGGCTTCTACGAGTATGGATAGAAGGAGATAGCCCGGCTTTCAGGGAGGGATTTGCATGAACCTGCGTCTGAACGCCGAGCAGGAGGCGATGCGCAAGCTTGTGCGCCAATTTGCCCGCGATGTGATTGCTCCGCGTGCCGCTGAGATTGACGAGACGGACGTCTTTCCACGCGACATCCTGGTCCTGATGGGCAGCATGGGCCTCATGGGCCTGCCGATCCCAGAGGAATGGGGCGGCATCGGTGCCGATTATTTGTCTTACATGCTGGCGATTGAGGAGATTTCCTATGCCAGTGCTGCCCTTGGCGTCATTTTGGCTGTGCACACCTCTGTCGGCACCATGCCGATCCTCTCCTTTGGCAGTGAAGAGCAAAAGCGGCGCTATGTGCCGAATTTGGCGTCTGGGGACTGGTTGGGCGCATTTGCCTTGACAGAACCTGGGGCGGGGTCGGATGCGCGCAGTATTCAGACGCGTGCAGTGCGGTCGGGGGATGAATACGTGGTGACGGGTGGCAAGGTCTTCATCACGAACGGTGGGGAGGCGGATGTGTATACCGTCTTCGCCGTGACGGGCGATGCGGACGGCCAGCGTGAACTCTCCGCGTTTTTGGTCGAGCGCGACACGCCGGGACTGGTGATCGGCCGGAAAGAACGTAAGATGGGTCTCAATGGCTCGTCGACTGCCGAACTGATCTTTGAGGACATGCGACTGCCCGCTGCGCAGCGTCTGGGTGAAGAGGGGCAAGGGTTCGCGATCGCCATGTCGCAGCTCGACGGGGGGCGCATCGGCATCGCCGCACAGGCGCTCGGAATCGCGAGGGCAGCGCTGGACGCGGTGCTCGGGTACACGCAGGAGCGCAGGCAGTTTGGGCGCGCAATTGCTGAATTTCAGGGCGTTCAAGTCATGCTTGCGGACATGGCGATGCAAATCGAGGCGGCGCGTCTTCTGACTTATCGGGCGGCCTACTTGCGCAGTCAAGGCGACGCCTGTACGATGGAGGCGTCGATGGCCAAATTGTACGCGTCTGACGCCGCGATGCGCGTCACGACGGATGCCGTGCAACTGTTCGGTGGCTATGGATATACGAAAGAATTTCCGGTGGAGCGCTACATGCGCGACGCCAAAGTGACGCAAATCTATGAAGGCACCAATCAGATTCAACGCGTCGTCATCACCAAGTCGCTGGAGCGCCAGTCCCGCTAGGGATGCAGCAGTGGGCGCGACGGCCGGGCTAGCGGTAGGGAGACAGCTGGGGCGGTAGTGACGAGACGGCGACGGCGTGACAGCTGGGTTAGCGGTAGGGAGACAGGGGGACTTACGGTGAATTTTGCGTTGGACGAGGAACAGAAAGCGCTTCGCAAACTCGTGCGGGATTTTGCTGAGCGGGAAGTGGCACCAACGGCGGCAGAGCGCGATGAGGAAGAGCGGTTTGACCGCAGTCTCTTTGACCACATGGGAAAGCTTGGCCTCACAGGCATCCCTTGGCCTGAGGAATACGGGGGCGCGGGACTGGACTTCTTGAGCTATGTCATCGCTGTCGAGGAGCTGTCGCGCGCCTGTGGCTCTACCGGCGTCACACTCAGCGCCCACGTGTCGCTGGCGGGGTGGCCTCTTTACAAATTCGGCACGGAAGAGCAAAAGCAACGCTACCTGCGTCCGATGGCCGAGGGGAAGATGCTTGGGGCGTACGGCCTGACGGAACCCAGCGCCGGCACCGACGCGGCGAGTATGCGGACGACGGCGGTGCGTTCTGGCGATCATTATGTCTTGCGGGGAACCAAAGTATTTACCACCAATGGCGGTGCAGCCGACACCTACATCGTCTTCGCCTCCACCGATCCCGCGCAGCGGTCGCGGGGAGTATCGGCCTTTATTGTCGAGAAGGGGATGCCGGGCTTTCATTTTGGCAAGAAAGAGAAGAAGATGGGGATTCGTTCGTCCCCGACGCTCGAACTGATTTTCGAGGACTGCGAGGTGCCGGCCGAGAACTTGCTCGGAGAGGAAGGGTTCGGCTTCAAGATCGCGATGATGACGCTCGACGGCGGCCGCAACGGCATCGCTGCGCAGGCGGTCGGCATCGCTCAGGGGGCACTCGATGCGGCGCTGCACTACGCGATGAACCGGACGCAGTTCAACAAGCCGATCACGGACTTTCAGGCCATTCAGTTCAAATTGGCTGACATGGCAACCGAAATCGAAGCCGCGCGCTTACTGACCTACCAGGCTGCGTGGCTGGAGTCGAACGGCCTGTCGTACGGCAAGGCATCGGCGATGGCGAAGGTCATGGCCTCGGACGTGGCGATGAAAGTCACCACGGAGGCGGTGCAGATTCACGGCGGCTATGGGTTTACGCGCGACTACCCGGTGGAGCGGATGATGCGTGACGCCAAGATCACGCAGATCTACGAGGGCACCAATGAAGTTCAGCGCATGGTCATCGCGGGTCACCTGCTCAAGTCATGAGCACGCTGGCAGATGGCGTGCGCGCAGGCCGCGTGCGCGCGGTCGCGAAGGCCATCACCGTCATCGACGAGGGCGGCCCGGAAGCCGCGGATCTGCTCACTGCTCTGTGGAGGGGCGCGTCCGCGGCGACGGACGATGCGGGTGACGCCGCGGACGTGGCGGCGGGCTGTGCGGCGGCGGGTGCGGCGTCGGCGGCGGCGGCGGCGGGTGGTGCCGCGCGCGGCGACCCCTTGTCGGAATCTGTGCGCGTCATCGGCATTACCGGGGCGCCGGGAGCCGGCAAGAGTACACTCACTGACCTGTTGATCGAGAGGTATCGGCAGCAGGGCCTTAGAGTGAGCGTGCTGGCTGTTGACCCGTCCAGTCCATTTACCGGGGGAGCTGTCCTCGGCGATCGGGTGCGGATGAATCGACACGCGCTGGATGCGGGGTGCTTTATCCGGAGTCTGGGCGCGCGTGGCGCTCTCGGCGGCTTGGCCCGCCCTGCGCGCGGCGCCATTCGGGTCTTGGCGGCGGCCGGTTTTGACGTGATCCTGCTCGAGACGGTTGGCGTCGGGCAGTCAGAACTTGATGTGATGCATGTGGCGGATACGGTGGCCCTCGTACTGACACCCGCTGGCGGCGATCAGGTCCAGGCAACGAAGTCCGGCATCATGGAGATCGCTGACCTCTATGTGATCAATAAGGCGGATCTCCCTGGCAGCGCTCGCCTGCGCCACGCCATCGCCGACATGCTTCACGTCCGCGCTCCGGATGTGGCGTCGGGAGGCGATCTGGCCGGAGGTGTGCTCGGAGCCACGTCCGAGGGCGTGGCGTCGGGCACGTCGGAAGGCCAATGGGTGCCGCCAGTACTTGAGGTCTCGGCGTCGCGCGCAGAGGGGGTCGAGGCCATGGCGGCTGCCGTGGCGGCGCACGGGGACTATTTGCGGGAGACCGGTCAATTGGCACAGCGGCGATCACGTCAGCGGCTGCAGGAGTTGCGCGAGCGTTTTCGCGAGTCACTGTGTCTGAAAGCGGATCGGGCACTCGTCGAGGAACCTGCGTTGATGGCGATCGCTGAGGCTGTACTGGAACGGCGCGTGGCGGTTGAAGTTGGTGTCGAACAACTGGTTGCTCTTTGGGAACCGCGCAAGGCCGGCAGTTGAGGGGTCGTCCAAAACGGGCGGCGCTTGTTTAAGGGTTCAACTCTGTGTTTTAATAGATCCACGTGAAGAGACGATCAGGCAGGGGTGGCGGACGAGTTGGCGATGAGGATTGAACAATATACGAAAGAGCAACTTGATGACATGTCGATGGTCGAGATTGCGCATGCGGTGCTCTCAGACTCCAATGAAACCTTCTATTACCGCGATTTGATGCGTAAAGTGGCGGAGATCTGTCATTTGACACAAGAAGAGGTCGACGATGTGATCGCGCGCCTCTACACGGATATCAATATCGACGGGCGGTTTCTTTGTATCGGTGAGAACGTGTGGGGTTTGCGGCGCTGGTATCCGGTGGAGAAGGCAACCGAGCGGGGCGGTGGTACCAAGAAATTCTTGCGCAAGGATGCTCCGGAAGAGTTTGATGATGATGAGGAAATCGTGGAGGTCGAGGAGGAGCTGCTCGACGAGGACCCGCCGTTTGTCTTCGGTGAAGAAGAAGAGTCATTCGATGAGGAATTGACCATCGAGGACGACCTGGAGTTTGTCGAGGAAGACGCTGAAGAAGCGGATCCACTTGAGGTGGAAGAGGAAGCTGAAGAGGACGAGGAGTTCTAGGCTACCAGTATAGGGCGGGCGTTAGTGCAGACGGGGTGGGCAGGGCTTTTGTGATGCGGGGGCCGGGCGCGCGTGTGCGTCGCGGCCTTCGAGCTCTAGCCAAGGGCCAGAGCGAAGGGTAACGGCATGGATTAGAGAGCACGTGCAAGAACCCAACGGCATGGAGTAGAGAGCCGGCGCAACCCTCCCGAAGGGCGACATCGGCGTAGCGAGTGGCAGTCGACAAATAACCACCACCTTTCACACTAAGTTGAGTCTCTGGCGGCCGGAATGGTCAGGTTGATCGCGAAGAGCGCCTTTGTCTTGAGATCATGATGTTACTGGCGCTTTTTTAGTTGGATAATCCCATAAAAATGGGGCGGTTGGGCGTTTTGGGGTCCATCCGGAGTGGCGTGGCACCACTTAGCGTCATCCGTAGGTGTTAACTGTGAAGGCGGCGCAAACCGGGGACTTTCGCCGCCGCCCCGCCCGCCGCCGCACCCGCCGCACCGCCCGCACCCCAGCGCAAAAGCCACAGCCTGCTTGACAGGTTGGGGAGGAGTCGGTACGATAAGCAAGTCAATCAGACCGTTCTGGCTATCGGCCAGGGCGTTTATTTGTGGTTAGGGTGAGGAGGACTCGCTTTTTATGACTCAGTATGTATTTGTCACGGGCGGGGTGGTCTCTGGCCTGGGCAAAGGGATTACGGCTGCCTCGCTCGGGCGCCTGCTGAAGAATCGTGGGCTGCGTGTGACGATTCAGAAGTTTGACCCTTATATCAATCTCGATCCGGGAACGATGAGCCCATATCAGCACGGGGAGGTTTACGTGACTGAAGATGGTGCGGAGACGGACTTGGATCTGGGGCATTATGAACGGTTCATCGATATTAATCTGACCCAAAACAATAATGTGACTTCGGGTAAAGTGTATTTTTCTGTTTTGACCAAGGAACGCCGTGGCGACTATTTGGGTGGCACGGTGCAGGTGATTCCGCATATTACGAACGAGATCAAGGAACGCATCGTCGCGGGCGCGGGTCCGGATACGGATGTCGTGATCACGGAGATCGGAGGCACGGTGGGCGATATCGAGAGCCTGCCGTTTCTTGAGGCGATCCGTCAAATGCGACGTGACGTCGGCCGGGAGAACGTGATGTATATCCACGTGACGTTGATCCCTATGTTGCGGATCGGCGGAGAGGTCAAGACGAAGCCCACGCAGCACAGTGTGGCGGAATTGCGCAGTATCGGGATTAACCCGCAGATGATCGTCTGTCGCACGGAAGTGCCGCTGACGGATGATGTGAAACGGAAAATCGCCTTATTTTGCGATACGGAGATTGAGGGTGTCATAGAAGCGCGCGATGCGGAGACGCTCTATGATGTTCCCTTGCTGATGCAACGAGAGGGATTGGACGACTACGTGGTTCGCTTTCTTGGTCTGTCTTGTCCGCCTGCGGATATGCACGACTGGTGCAAGATGGTCGACGGGATCAAGCACCTCCGGCATCAGGTGCGAATCGCGCTGGTGGGGAAGTATGTGGAACTCAAGGACGCCTATCTGAGCGTGGCAGAAGCGCTGTTTCACGGTGCGGTCGCCTCGAGCGCCAGTGTCGAGATCGACTGGATTCCCTCCGAGGAACTGATCCCCGACAACGTGGACGCGTATCTTGGCAAGGCGGACGGGATTCTTGTACCTGGGGGCTTCGGCGATCGCGGGATCGAAGGGAAGATCGTGGCGATTCGATATGCACGGGAGCGGGGCGTTCCCTTTTTCGGGATCTGTCTCGGTATGCAAATGGCGGTGGTCGAGTACGCACGTGGCGTGATGGGTTGGGACGACGCCCACAGTTCGGAGATTAACGCCTTCAGCGAGTATCCGGTGATCGATCTTCTCCCAGGGCAGTCGGAGATTTCGGACAAAGGTGGCACGATGCGCCTTGGAAAATACGCGTGTCGCCTCACGCCGGGAACGCGTGCGGCTAACGCCTACGGGAAGACTGAGGTCGATGATGAGCGGCATCGGCATCGGTATGAGTTCAACAACACGTATCGCGATGATTTTGAACGGGCCGGACTCGTGATCAGTGGCACCTCTCCGGATGGACGACTGGTCGAGATTGTCGAGATCGCGGATCATCCGTGGTTTGTCGGTGTCCAGTTCCATCCTGAGTTTACCTCTCGGCCCAACAGACCACAGCCGCTGTTTCGGGATTTCGTGGCGGCCGCGCTCGCGCATGGCAGTGGGGACAACCTGGTCTAATTGACGCGACGTCCTTGATTTGGCAGACAAGGGGGAGGAATTTTCCTCCCCCTTGTCGAATTGGGCTAGCAACAAATCTGCGGTTTGGAGGGCTGGCCCATGCGTAAGCAAGTTCTCGTGGTGGATGACCAGTACGGCATTCGCGTGCTGTTGCAAGAGGTGCTCGAGCGGGAAGGGTATCAAGTGCTCCTGGCGGCCAATGGGACCGAAGCGCTCCAATTGGTGGAGCGTGGGAATCCCGAGTTGGTCTTGCTTGACATGAAGATCCCAGGGATGGATGGCATCGAGATTCTCACGAACATTCGCAAGAAAAATCCCACGCTGAAAGTGGTCATGATGACGGCCTACGGTGAACTGGATCTTGTCAAGGAAGCGTCTGCGCTCAGTGCGATTGGGCACTTTACCAAACCATTTGACATCGATGACTTGCGGCGCTTTGTCATACGGGAGATCGGGGTGGCGGACGTTGGCGCATGAATCGGGTCGGGCGGATGCGGCGGTGACGATCCGCGTGCGCATGGCCGACTCGGACGCTCACTATGCCGGGCGGCTGGTCGATGGGGCCAAGATGCTGCAGCTGTTCGGGGACGTGGCAACGGAACTTCTGATACGGCACGACGGGGATGAGGGCCTGTTCGTGGCCTATGAAGAGGTCGTCTTTGTCGCCCCGGTATATGCAGGGGATTACATAGAGGCCGTGGGTCGCATCGTTCAGGTCGGCAACCGGTCGCGCAAGATGGACTTTGCCGCCTACAAGGTCATCCGCGGCGGTGTGGATCCGGCGGTGCCGTCACGCGCCGAGGTGATCGATCCGCCGCAACTGGTCACACGTGCGGTCGGTACCTGCGCGATCCCGAAGCCGCCGGGTTGAGGGTGCACCGCTGTGCCACTGAAGTCGACTCGCCGCAGGGAGGGGATATGAGGATGGGACCACTGATCGTCACCGCGGCCGTGAACGGGGCTGAAGTCACGAGGGCGCAGTGCCCGAACTTGCCGATCACGCCGGACGAGATTGCGGCAGCCGCGGTGGAAGCCAGGGAAGCCGGGGCTGCGATTGTCCATGTTCATGCCCGCCTGCCGGATGGTACGCCCACGCAAGCGGCAGATGTGTACGCCGAGATCATACGCAAGGTGCGCGAACGCACGGACATCATCGTGCAGGTGTCGACGGGTGGCGCTGTGACGATGTCGGCCGCAGAGCGTGGACAGGTCTTGGAATTGGCTCCGGAGATGGCGACGCTTACGACGGGCTCGGTCAATTTTGGAGAGGATGTCTTTCTCAATCGTCCGCAGGATGTCGAGACTTTTGCCCTGCGTATGCAGGAGCAGGGGGTCAAACCGGAGATCGAGGTCTTCGAGGTGGGTATGATTCAAAATGCCCTACGGTTCGTCGAGAAGGGTGTGCTGTCGCTCCCGCTGCACTTTGACTTCGTCATGGGAGTACCCGGTGGCATCCCGGGGGAGATCCGCCACTTGCTCCATCTTGTGGAGACGATCCCTAGCGGGTGCACCTGGACTGTGGCGGGCATCGGACGGGCACAACTTCCGCTAGCCAACCTCGCCATCTTGCTGGGCGGGCATGCGCGGGTCGGGTTCGAGGACAATCTGTACTACGCGCGCGGGCAGTTGGCGAAGAGCAACGCGGAGTTGGTGGCTCGCGTTGGACGTCTGGCCACAGAGCTTGGACGACCTCTCGCGACGCCAGCGGAGGCGCGCGCCATGCTTGGGATTTCCGCAAGGCTTTGATATGATTACCGCGAACACAAGTAGAGAGGAATGAGCGGATTGCCGTTTGGGTCATTTAAAGGGGCGCTTCAAGACGGTTTGAAACACGGGTATGCCGTCGGACAGTTTAACATCAACAACCTGGAGTTCACCCAGGCGATTGTGGAGGTGGCCAACGAGGAGGGATCGCCTGTCATTTTAGGTGCTTCTGAAGGGGCCATCAAGTACATGGGGATCGAGTACATGGCGGCGATCGCCAAGGCGGCTGCAGAAAAATCCAAGGTTCCGGTCATTTTGCATCTCGATCACGGCGGGAGCTTCGAGATGGTCATGAAGTGCCTGAGACACGGGTGGACGTCGATCATGATCGATGGATCCCATCATCCGTTTGACGAAAACGTGGCGTTGACGAAAAAGGTCGTCGAGGCCTGTCATGCGCTTGGCGTGCATGTCGAGGGGGAACTCGGGCGCATTGGCGGTGTGGAGGACGATTTGACGGTTGACGCGCGCGAGGCGGCGCTTGTGCAACCGGGAGAAGCTGTTGCCTTCGTACAGGCGACCGGAATTGACGCCCTGGCTCCGGCCATTGGCTCAGCGCATGGCCACTATCAGGGCAAGCCAGACCTGGCCTTCGACCGCTTGCGCGAAGTGCGTGACCTGACGGGGTTGCCGCTCGTACTGCATGGTGGCACGGGGATTCCTGACGAGGACATACGGCAGGCGATCCGTCTTGGCGTGAGTAAGATCAACGTCAACACGGAGAACCAGTCGGCCTTTACCGACGCGATTCGGGCCGTTTTTGCTAAAGATCAGGCCGTTTATGATCCGCGCAAATATCTGGGACCCGCCCGTGAAGCGATCAAGGACGCGGTACGGGCCAAGATTCGCCTGTTCGGCAGCGCTGGGCGCGGCTGATCGCCATGCGCTTTTACCTCGAGACGGCGACGGCTTGGGAAGCGCAACAAGGCGATCTACTCGGCTTCCTTCACGGTTTGGTGCTCGGACGCAGCGGGGTGGCGAAAAGGGGGCAGGACTACGGGCTCCTGGTCGATGAGTGTCAACCGCTATCGTACCGGATGATTGCCCTCGGCGCTGATGCGCTGGATGCCCCTGGCCTGATCGGGGAAGCGCGACTGGCGGCGGCTGGATGTGGTGGACGGGCAGCCCTGGTTATGCCCATCACGTTGCAAAGTGTGCGAGCCATCGACGGTTGCGCTGATGCAGGCGTTCGCACGGTGCTACAGTATGTGGCCTCACCCGTTCAGGCGCTCGTCGCTAACCAGGCCGGAGCGGACGCCATCTTGCTGCACGCTGTGCACCTCGGTGCCGCCGGGATCCCAGTCGCTCCTTTGGTGGAAGACATCCGCCGCTTGTTTGGCGACGGTAACCGCAAGACGGAGATTTGGGTGGAATCCGTGCGAGACGTCGCGGAAGTCGGGCGAATCGCCCTTGCCGGGGCAGACGTGGCGATCAGTTCGTGGGATGTCTTGCAAACGCTTGCGTATCACCCGCTCACGGATCAGGGGATCGAGCGCTTGCTGATCGAACGCGAGTAGTGGCGACTGGAAGGGGGCGGGGCGTATGCTGCTGGGTGAAGTTTCATCTGTGGTCGTCACGCTCTTCATGTTGGTGCTGTCGAGCCTTCTTACACGCCACTATGTGCGCGGAAGAAGGCTGTACACCCTGTGGTGGGCGGTTTCCTTCTGGTTGAGCTTCTTGGCGTCGATCATGGACACCCTTTCGTATCTGAATCATGGGTGGGCCCTCTGGCAATACAAGGTCTACCTGTTTGCCGCCGCCTCTTTGGTGGCCTTCATGGGAGCGGGGACGATCTATCTCTTTTCACGGCGGGCTGGGCATATCTACGTCGGTGTCATGATCGTCATATCGCTGGGCATGTGGCAGACCCTCGCTGTGACGCCTATCCCTCTTTTGCACGCGATGCCGCCCGGTGAGCAGGCGCAAGGCTTTGTGCCCACCACGATCGTGGTCTACTTTGCACTCCTTAGCGGCATCGGCGCAGTGGCGCTGTTTGGCGGCGCGCTGATTTCATTTGCTCGATCCCGGCGAGCGTTCAACCTCTGGATTGCGCTCGGTGCCCTGATCTTCTCGATCGGCGGCGTCGTTGGGGCCAAAGTGGATCTGTATCAGTTGTTTTACGTCTTTCAGGCACTCGGTTCGGTCATCTTGTACTACGGCATCGTCAGCAGTTTTCGACGGGCGCGCACGTGATGTCGGTATGATGGGACGGCGATTGGCGCAAGATGGATGTGCGCTGATCAGCAGCGGGGAGGTTCAGGCCACATGGAATCCTATATTCAAGGGCTGTTTGCGGAGCGCATCGGCGGTCGCGAGTTTGGCAAGGACACTGTCCTCTACAAGTTCGAAAAAATCAAGCGCGCCAAGGCCGCAGCGAAACGCGCGCATCCAGAGATTGAAATGATCGATATGGGCGTCGGTGAACCCGATGACCGCGCCCATGACGAGATCGTCCACACGCTCGCGCTGGAGGCGGCGAAGCGAGAAAATCGCTTTTACTCCGACAACGGCATCCCGGAGTTCAAGGATGCGGCGGCGCGGTATTTGAAAAGTGTGTATGGAATTGCCGACATCGACCCCGAACGCGAGATCAATCATGCGATCGGCTCGAAGCCTGCGCTGGCCATGCTCCCTACCGTGTTCATCAATCCGGGAGACGTCACGATCATGCCTGTGCCCAACTACCCCGTGCTCGGGACGCACACCGCGTGGCTCGGCGGCTCGGTGTACCGGATTCCGTTGCACGCGGAGCGGGGGTTCTTGCCAGACTTGGAGTCGATCCCGGAGAGCGTCTGTCAAAAGGCCAAGTTGCTCTATCTCAACTATCCCAACAATCCGACGGGGGCCTCGGCGACGCCGGAGTTCTTTGAACGCGTCGTGGCGTTTGCCCGCCGTCATGAAATCCTGGTTGTACACGACGCAGCCTATGCTGCGCTTACGTTCGATGGTGAGCCTGCACTCGCCTTCTTGTCGATCCCGGGCGCAAAAGAGGTGGGCGTGGAGCTGTTCTCTCTGTCCAAGGCGTTCAACATGACCGGTTGGCGCATCGGATTCGTCGCCGGCAACGAGTTGGCCGTCAAAGGGTTTGCTACGGTCAAGGACAATAACGACTCGGGGCAGTTTATCGCCATACAAAAGGCGGCCGCCTATGGACTGGATCATCCGCAGATCACCCGCGAGATCGCGGATAAGTACTCGCGCCGACACGGCCTTCTCGTCGATGCGCTGCGCGCCTTGGGTTTCAAGGCGACCAAGCCCAAAGGGTCGTTCTTTCTCTACACCGAGGCACCTAAGGGCATCCTGGGTGGCCGACGGTTCGCCAATGCCGAGGAATTCTCGCAGTATCTGATTACAGAAAAACAGATCTCCACAGTCCCGTGGGATGATGCTGGTGCGTTCGTGCGGTGGAGCGTGACGTTTGAAGCTGATGGACTAGACGCGGAGCGGGCTGTGATTGCAGAGATTGCCCGTCGCCTGCAGGGAGAGAGGTTTGAGTTCTAATGGACCGTGAACTGGCTCTCGAATTCGCGCGTGTGACCGAGGCTGCGGCGCTTGCTGCTGCACGCTGGCTTGGAACGGGAAAGAAAAATGAGGCGGACAACGCCGCCACGACGGCCATGCGCGCCGTGTTTGACACGATTGACATCGACGGGACGGTCGTCATCGGCGAAGGCGAGATGGACGAGGCGCCCATGCTCTATATCGGCGAGAAGCTTGGACGCGGCACGGGGGCGGTGGATGTCGCCGTCGATCCCCTTGAGGGGACCAACATCGTCGCCAAAGGACTATGGAACGCGATCACCGTCGTCGCGGTGTCTCCATCGGGTACGATGCTGCATGCGCCCGACATGTACATGGAGAAGATCGCCGTCGGTCCATTGGCTCGCGGCCGGGTCCATCTGGACGCGCCGGTTGAGGAAAACCTTCGCGCGGTGGCAGCGGCGACCGGAAAGGATATCCGTGACGTCGTGGCTGTGCTCCTTGACCGTCCCCGTCATGCCGAACTCATCGAGCGCATCCGCCGGGCGGGTGCGCGCATACAGTTAATACCGGATGGCGATGTTGCGGCCGCGGTCAACACGGCCTTTCCCGAGACGGGTGTCGACATCTTGCTCGGTTCCGGCGGAGCGCCCGAAGGCGTGCTCGCGGCGGCTGCGCTGAAGTGCCTGGGTGGTGAGCTGCAAGGCCGGTTGTTGCCGCAGACGCCGGAGGAAGAAGCGCGGTGTGTTCAGATGGGATCGCATGCGGGCACCGTCCTGACGATGCAGGACCTGCTGCGAACGGATGACGCCATCTTTGCAGCCACTGGCGTCACCAACGGTGAACTTCTTCGCGGTGTACGCTTTTTACCTGGCGACCAGGCGGTCACGCACACGCTGGTCATGCGAGCGAGCAGCGGTACGGTTCGACTGATCGAGACGCATCACCGGCTCCTGACCAAACCCAACTTGATCATGGTGTGAGTCTGCTGCATAAACTGCCTCAAAGCCGGCAAACATGCTATAATACAACGTAATCATCCCAAGTAGCGAGGGTAGGTACAACTTGCAGATCAAAGACCTCGAAACACTCAAACTCACCGAACTCTACAAGCTGGCCAAGGAATTCGAGATTCCCCACTATGCCGGCATGAAAAAGAAGGAACTGATTTTCGCCGTCCTGCGTGCACAGGCTGAGAAAGATGGTCTGATCTTCGCCGAGGGCGTTCTCGAAGTGATGTCTGACGGCTACGGCTTCTTGCGGCCGATCGGGTACCTGCCAAGCGCTGAGGACATCTACGTGGCGGCATCGCAGATCCGCCGCTTCGACTTACGGCCCGGTGATCTCGTATCCGGTAAGGTTCGGCCGCCCAAAGATAACGAGCGATACTTTGGACTCCTGCAAGTCGAGGCCGTCAACGGCACCAGCCCCGAAACGGCGGCGGAACGTCTGCATTTTCCTGCACTCACCCCCTTGTTTCCACAAAAGAAACTCGTGCTCGAAACCGACCCCAAGCGTTTTGCGACCCGTATGATGGACTTGTTGGCCCCCGTCGGTCTAGGACAACGTGGCTTGATCGTCGCGCCGCCGAAAGCGGGCAAGACGCTCTTGCTCAAGGAGATCGCCAACAGCATCTCCGCCAACTACCCGAGCGTGGATCTTTTCGTGTTGCTCATCGACGAGCGCCCGGAGGAAGTCACGGACATGCAACGCTCCGTCAACGGGGAGGTCGTGGCGTCGACGTTTGACGAAGTGCCAGAGAACCACATCAAGGTGACGGAACTGGTTCTCGAGCGCGCGATGAGACTGGTCGAACACAAGCGCGACGTCGTGATTCTCATGGACAGCCTCACGCGCCTGACCCGGGCGTACAACCTTGTCATTCCGCCTAGCGGTCGCACGTTGTCTGGCGGCATCGACCCAGCGGCGTTTCACCGCCCCAAACGCTTCTTTGGGGCGGCCCGCAACATCGAAGAAGGTGGTAGCCTGACGATCATCGCCACGGCACTCATCGACACCGGTTCCCGGATGGATGATGTGATCTACGAAGAGTTCAAGGGGACAGGAAATCTCGAACTTCATCTTGATCGCAAACTGGCCGAGAAGCGTATCTTCCCTGCGTTTGACATCCGCCGCTCGGGTACCCGCCGTGAAGAGTTGCTGCTGACGAGCGAAGAGCTAGACAAGATTTGGGCTTTGCGCAAGACACTCGCCGACAACAGCGAGTTTACAGAGATGTTCCTCCGCCGTTTTACACATACCAAGTCCAACGCCGAGTTTCTGGCGACGCTCGAGAGCACGCGCGAGCCGCAAGAGCGGACCAGGGCACCTAGAGAACCACGGGAACCACGCCGCGTCGTGATCAAGTGATGGGGGAAACAAGCCGTTGCCTGTGAAACGAAAACTCCACATGGTCTACGCGGATGAGCAGGGCCGCGTCTTCGATGACCCAAGATACCTTGCGCTCGTCCGCACTGGCGAGCAGCTGACGCCCCCTTCTTCCGATGAATGGATTCCCTTGCCTCACGGCGCCACACTGGTCGGACTGCCGGATTCTCGTGCCCTTGGTTCTGATCCCGGAACCGGTGAAGTAAAGGCACTGCCTTCGTCATGCCAGGCTGTTGGGGCGTTACTTCCACAAGGGTATACTCGACTTTACCTGCCCGCCTACTTCAAGGCCGCCGACAAGCCGCCGTTCCCGCTGTTCGGGTATACTGCTGTCGGTTTCGCGGACGGGCGATTTTACGTGGCCGCTCATCGGACGGACGAACCCGCTTCTTGGGACCCCTTGCAGTACACGCAGGAACAGACAGCCGAGCGTGTGGCTGAACTGACAGCGGCCTTTCCCGCCAACCGACTATATGGTCACTTGATGCACTGTGCGATGAGTTACGAGTGCGTCACGGCGCGCAACACCTTTTTTCAACGAGGCGAAGGCGCACTCCCCGTTTCTTCGACCTGCAACGCGGCCTGCGTCGGCTGCATAAGTGAGCAAGACGAGGCTTCCGGCTTTCCCTCTCCGCAAACGCGTCTGACGCTGCGCCCGACGGTGGATGAGATGGTCGAGCTCATGGTGGAACATCTCCAAAAAGCGGGAGCGGCCGGAATCATCTCCTTCGGTCAGGGCTGCGAAGGGGAGCCGGCCACTCGTGGCAGCGAGATCGCACAGGCCATCGCACGCGTGCGTCAGCAGATCCGCACGGGATATATCAACATCAACACGAACGCCGGCCTGACCCATCAGATCCAGCGCATCGTCGATGCAGGACTTGACCTGATGCGCATCTCCACGATCAGCGCGATTCCTGCGCACTATGATGCCTACTATAAACCGCGCGGATACACCGTAGCCAGCGTGGAGCACTCCGCAGCGTACGCGGCGGAACATGGAGTCATGGTGTCGTTGAACTATCTCGTGTTTCCCGGCGTAACCGATCAGTGGGATGAACTCGAGGCGATTGCCGGCCTCATCAACCGCACAGGCATCCGACTCGTACAGGTGCGCAATCTGAACATCGACCCCGACTATTACCTGAGTCGCATTCCGCGACCGAAGAGTACGCCGATCGGGATGTTGCGATGGATGAAGGAACTGAAAACGCGCTGTCCCAATCTACGTCTGGGAAGTTACACGCACGTGCCCGACTGGTTCCAGACGCCGGTGGTCTAAAGATCCGCGCTAATTCCAGACCTCGTCTTCGTCCTCTTCGTACTTCCACCTTTCCATCGGATCAGGCAATTGAAAAGGGACGGGGTATCCATAGAAACGCGACCGGTGCAACTCATAGCACATGTTGCCAATGCCTTGGCGTTCCTTGAGCCAGTTTAGGGCCACAAGCCGCTTTAGACGGCGGAGGGCTGGCGCCCGATCGATGTTGGCAACATCCATGGTCTCGTCAAGCGAAAAGGTAAGCCCCGTCTGGTATGCCATCGTCACGATACGGCGATCGATGCGATCAAGGGCGCGGACCTCCTTTTCTTTCAGAACCTCTTGCTCCACTTGGGCCTTGAGGATCTGGACATCCAGCAACGTGGGGACCCCATCGAGGCTCGAGTCTTTCCAAGGAAACTGCAAGACCCTCCAGCCCTCCACCACCAGATCGTTCAGGTGGCGATACAGCCGCGCGATTTCCTCGTCGCCGACGGACGTCACTGGCAGACCCTCGGCTCCGCATCGAAACAGGATGACTGCGATCTTGGCTGTTGGCTGCGGTAAGCAGAAGCCCGGATCCCGCACTTCGCCTTGATTGTCATATGCGAGGCACTTGACCTCAAGGCGATCGGGTTCGCTCTCACTAACCCCCCAAGCCTCCACCAAGGTAATGCAATCCATCGTTTCCTCGGGACGATCCACGTCCACTTGAGCACTCATATCCAGGCCTCCTCGAATGATCATCTCATTTCGTAGGAAGCATACCGCGCGATGGGATCGAAATCCATAGTGCGGAGGAGATATCCTGAACGATATATGGGGTAGCGCGGGGTGGGCCGGGACTTGGGCAGCGGGAAGCGGGAACGGCGTTGGCATTGGCATTGGAATTTGCATTGGAGCTTTAATTGGAATTGTTGCTACCACCGCCTCCGCTATTTCCACCGCCTCCGCCAGTGTAGGTGTATGCAGGCGGT
>JAPNUJ010000048.1 GCA_026627155.1 Bacillota bacterium
CACGGCAAAAAGCTTCATCACAGAATTTGAGCGAGTCCTGAAGCCCAAAACCGCATCCCCTGGACAAGGCTTTGTGGACGGACTGATCGCCGGCTCACAGGCGTTCGTCGCCGGAAAAGCCAAGACGGTGGAGGGATTACAAGAGGTCAACCCGCTCACCCTCCGGGTCACGCTGACCAACCCGAACGCTACCTTCTTGTACATAGCGGCGATGCCGTTTTTCGCAGCGGTCGACCCTGTGTTTGAGGCTGCGCATTCTCTCGGATACCTGATGACACACGCGATGGGAACAGGCCCGTTTGAACTGGCCTCCTACAAGCCAGGCGTGCAGGCTGTGTTCGTGCGCAACCCGCACTACTTTGTGCCAGGCATCCCCTACATGAGCAAACTCGTGTTCAACGTCGACAGTTCTCCGTCCGCCGTTCTGTTTCATTTCGAAAACGGGCAGACCGGGCTGATCTCGCAGAATCAGACGGGTATCCCCTCCGGCGACTACCTGCCTTTGGCGGAGAACCCCAAGTATGCCTCGGATATCGTCCGACAGACCGAAGTCACGACCAATTACTTGGGGCTAAACGCCAAGTATGGCCCCACGAAGAGCGTAGCCGTCCGTCGGGCGCTGGAAGATGCGGTCAACAAATCGTTCCTGGTCCGGATTCTCAACGGCCAGGCGCTTCCCGCCAATCAGGTGATCCCGCCGAGCATGCCGAGCGGCTACGAGGCCCATCTGCCGGCGAGCGCGAGCTACGGCTACGATCCCAAGCTGGCCAAGTCTCTCCTCGCGAAGGCCGGCTATCCGAAGGGATTTTCGACCACACTGTACTGCTACAACAATCCAAGTGCCTACAAGACGGCCCAGGCATTGCAACAGATGTTCAAGACCGTGGGCGTGTCGGTGAAGATCAGCAGTACCTCACTTGGAACATTTGTGAATGAAATTCAAAGCGGCAAAGCCTCGATGTTCCTCTCTTCGTGGGGCGAGGACTACCCGGACCCGTCCGACTTTTTGAACTCGATGTTCAACTCGTCGAACATTCCCGATGTCAACAACTTCAGCTACAGCGACAAGCAGGTCGATGCCCTGCTGAACAAGGGTGCGCTGATGCCCGCTGGCGCAGCACGCGACGCTGTCTATCAAGAAGTGCAAAACATCGTCATGGCGCAGGCCGTCATGATTCCTACCACGTGGCCGCTATACACCGCGGCCGTACAGCCGTGGGTGAAGGGCTTTTACGTAAACCCCACGCTCAGCGACCCGTTACAATCTATGTGGATCGTCAAGCACTGAGTGGATCCCGTCTGAGATGGTCTGGTCCGAGGCAGCCTGGTCTGAGGCGGGGCGCTTGCGGCGAGTCATTCGCCGTAGTGCCCCGCGTCGGAGTTGCCCGGCGCCCCAGATCGCCGTAATCAGGATCATCGTGTCCGTCAGCACGTCGGACAGGTAGAGGTGCTTCACCAGTTCATTTGACCCTTCGCCTACGAATGGCACCGGAAACTGCAACAGCGCACAGGCCGCTATCATGCTACAAAGAAGAACGCGCCCCCGCTCCCGCGGCGTCTGACTGCGTCGCCAGGACACGACCAACCCTGCGCAAAAGGCCACGTAAAACGCGATCCACACCCAGAGCGAGGCAGGAAGATGCCCCTTTGCGGTACTCCACAGCGACATCCGACTCGCCTTGGCCATCGGCGCCAATCCGGACGCCTCCTGAAAGTTGCCAAGATAGTCCGGACGCATGGCCAGTGACGCCACCTCGCTCGCCTGCATGGCGCGCCAGAGCGACCTCGGATGAGTCACATAAAATTCGACGATCCGCAGCATCCCCATCTTTTCGTAAAATCCGCTGCGGGTGAGTTGTGTCTGATGCGCCCACGAGTAAGGCGAGAAAAAGGCATCTCCAGAAAAGCGGGCATCCGCAGCCGGCAGCCCGAACCACTTCAGATGTTCCACGACGGGGGTGCCAGGGGCCGCGATGCCAGTGAACGTCGAGTCATACACATTTTGCTGATCGAACGTGGGCGGGTTCAGGACCCACGCCGAAGCCGCCACCAGGCAACTGACGAGCATCGTCAGCAACATCGCCCGGCGGCGCAACGGCCACCGCAAGAGGTGGTCCAAGGCAACCCAGAAGAGGATGACGGCGGGCGTCAGCACGATGTTTTGCAGTTTGCCTATGAGAAAAAGCGTACCTGCCGCCACAGACAGCAGGACGACCGTTCGGCTCGGCCGTAGCCCCTGCTGCAGCATCGCGCAGGCGCAGGCGAGTAGCGCCCACCAGAAGATAAAGCTGGCCGGTTCGCTGTAGACGGTAGGAAGGTACGCGGTATAGGCCACATCCCCCATCACCACAAAACCGGCCACGCCGGCAAACAGCGCGATGGACGCACCATACGCAAGCCTGACCTCGCGAATGATAAAGTAGCTCGCCAGCGACCAGAGGATTGTGTAGATGACACCAACGACTTGCTGGTCAAATAAACCCGGATGCAGGACGAAGTTGATCGCGGCTGCGATCGCGATCACGGGCACCGCTGACGACACGTAGTAACCTGTGGAGTGGCCACCGGTCATGAACCATTTGACCCAAAAGTTATCATAGCGTTCGTAGTGAAGTGGGTGCAACTGTCCATAGTGCAAGCCAAACAGCGCGAGCAAGCGCTGGTAGTCGCCGTTGTTGGCCAGTCCGATCTGTGGTGGCCAAAACAGCGTAGCCAGCGTCCCCGCCAATACCAGGACCGGGACCGCGATGTCCACCCAGTGTACAGGCGCTGAAACATCGCTCGCCACCGCCGATGATGAAGTGCCGTATCGCGAATCCAAAGACACGTCGTCCCACTTCCCGTTCTGTAAGCGTTCGCCTCTAGGCCATTATAGCGAAGTGATGCAGGGGCGCGGGAGTAGCGCTCGGGACCTGCGAACGACTATGATGTGTACAAAGACAAGCAGGGAGGTTTCTCCACGATGACAGAAGCAAGCATAAAAGAGTACTTGGATGCCGGCCAGGGTGGATTTGTGGCAGAATTTCTGGAATTCTTGCGGATTCCTAGCATCTCCACCGCACCAGAGCGGACGGCGGATGTGCGCAAGGCCGCGGAGTGGACCGTGGACCGCATGCACAAGGCGGGCTTCGGCGAGGCGCGCCTTCTCGAAACCGGCGGACACCCTGTCGTCTATGGCGCTTCCCCGCATCAAGCGGGCAAGCCGACGGTGCTGATCTATTGCCATTACGATGTGCAGCCGCCCGAGCCGCTCGAGCTGTGGGAAACGCCCCCGTTTGAGCCGCGGATCGACGGCGGGTGCGTATTTGCAAGAGGCGCGTCCGACACGAAGGGCAATGTGCTCGTCGCGATCCTCGCCTGCGAGGCCTGGCTCAAGACGCAAGGGGCGCTCCCGGTCAATGTCAAGCTGTTGTTCGAAGGCGAGGAGGAGGTGGGGAGCCCTTCACTGGCCACGTTTATCGAGCAGAATCGGGACCTGCTTGCGTGCGACCTTGTCATCAGCGCCGACGGCGGCGTGGGAACACCTGCGCAACCGCTGATCAGCATGAGCACCCGCGGGTTGGCAGGACTGCAGGTCCGCGTACAGACGGCCGCGACCGACTTGCACTCGGGCAACGGCGGACTGGCGCCCAATGCCTTGCACGCGCTAGTGGTTATCCTCGCCTCGCTACGCGATGAAACAGGGCGCATCCTGGTGGAGGGGTTCTACGATGACGTGCTCCCGCTCACTCCCGAGATGCGCACCTTGATCGCGGGCATGCCCCTCGATGCCGATGCCTTCTTGCGCCAAAACGCCATCAAGGCATCATTCGGCGAGCCCGACTACTCGCCTGTAGAACGATCTGTAGCGCGTCCAACGCTCGAGCTCAATGGAATGTGGGGCGGGTACCAAGGGACCGGCACCAAAACGGTGATCCCGCGCGAAGCCTACGCAAAGATCACCTGTCGTCTCGTCGCCCGTCAGCGCCCAGAGACCGTCATGGCGCAAGTCAAACGTCACATCGAAGCCGTCTGCCCGGACTATGCGGACGTGTCGGTGCAACTGCAAGATGGCGCCTTTCCCTACCTCTTGCCAAGCGACCACCCGGGCGTGGCGGTGCTGCAGCGCGTTTTGACCCGGCTTGGAGCGCAGCCACCTGCGGCACGCATGGGGGGCGGCACCGTGCCCGTGATGGGGATGCTCAAAGCGGCCCTCGATGTCGAGACGGTGACCATCGGTGGATCCCAAGGCGACGAACGTTTACATGCGCCGAACGAATTCTATCGACTCGCCAACTTTCGCTGGGCGCAAGAAGTTATGGCGGTCTACCTCGGCGAACTGGCGGTGTCAGGTTTAGCAGGCACGACAGCCGTCTCGACGCCATGACCGACATTGAACGGCGCAAGGCCGACCACGTGCAGATTTGCCTGACGCAGGACGTGGCCAGCCAGGTCTCCAGCGGCTTTGAACGCTACCGCTTCGCTCACAACGCCTTGCCCGAGATCGACTTTTCCACGATATCGGGTGCGACCAACTTCTTTGGAAAATCGCTTCGCTGGCCGTTTCTGGTCAGTTCCATGACGGGTGGCACATCGGGCGTCGCAGCGATCAACGAGCGACTGGCGGCCCTTGCGCAAGCCCACGGTTGGGCACTCGGGCTGGGCTCGATTCGAGCGGCCGTCGAGCAAGAAAGCCGCGTTTCCAGCTTTCAGGTGCGCCATCTCGCGCCGGACGTGCCCCTGGTCGCGAACCTTGGGGCCGTGCAGCTCAACTACGGCTTTGGCGTGCTGGAATGCCAACGGGCGCTCGAGATTACAGGGGCGGACGCGCTGGTCCTGCATTTGAACAGCCTGCAAGAAGTGATGCAAACTGGCGGCAATACAGACTTCTCCGGCTTGCTCGTCAAGATCGAGTCACTTTGCAAGGCGCTTGCGGTCCCTGTCGGCGTCAAGGAAGTGGGCTGGGGCATCGATGGCAAGACGGCAAGTCGCCTGTTCGATGCAGGCGTTCAGTTCGTCGATGTCGCGGGCGCGGGCGGCACGTCGTGGACGCAGGTGGAGCGTTTTCGACAGGGAGACGAGGTGCTCGCGCAGGCGGCAGCGGCCTTCGTCGATTGGGGAACGCCGACAGCGGACTGCATCGTGTCCGTGCGTCGCGAGCGACCGCGCGAGGTGGTCATCGCCAGCGGCGGGATGGCTTCCGGCTTGGACGCTGCCAAGGCTGTCGCCCTCGGGGCCAACCTCGTGGGTTTCGGTCGCTCGTTGCTCTCTGCGGCGGTGACTTCGATCGAGTCACTCGACACGCTGTTCGCTCGGCTGGAACTGGAGTTCCGGATCGCGATGTTTGGCATTGGCGCCGGCGACATGGAAGAGTTGCGGGCCACAGACCGACTCAGGGAGGTGCCGTGACGCGAGCGCAGACCCACACCGCATGAGTCGACGGTACATAGGGTGGGGTGTATGGGGGTGCCGTGCCTTGACTCAGCCAATCCTTGATCCGCAGCGCCGCTACTTTGACAAATGGCAAATGTACCGAGCGATGTTGGGCCGCGACATCGGCCCTTGCAGCCTTCCTGCCACGGATCGCCTGACGCCAGTCAGTCTGGACAAGCAAACTCGCGAGTTTGGTACTGTGTACGTCAAACCGCTCGACAGTTGGGGCGGACATCACGTCTGGCGCGTTGCGCGCGCACCTGTCACCAACACGACGCAACAAGCCGGAGCCCCATCGACGAGTGCCCCACAGAAGACTGTCAAGTCAGCGGCGCCAAGACCCCCATTGGCAACCCGCGGTCAGGATCAGTGGGTCGTGAGCAGTCAACTCATCGCCGGTCCTGTGCAGCTTGGCTCTGCGATCGCCGTATGGCACTACATCACGCGTTACACCTCCCCTGCACGGTCCATCATCCAGCAGGCAGCGCCCGTGCGGACGCTGAACGGTCGCCCGTTTGACATTCGCGTCCACATGCAGCGCGATGCAAAGGGCGAGTGGGTCTGCGCCGGCATGCTCGCCCGCGTCGGCGGGACGGGCTCCGTCGTCTCCAACGTGGAGGTCAGTGACGGGCTAGTCCTGCCCCTGCCGACCTTGTTCAAACGCCTGGGCCTCCGGTCCGCCAAGGCAACACAGAGACGCTTGCGGTCACAGGCACGGGCTGTGGGAACTGCGATCTGTCGAGTACTGGACTCCTACTATCGTTTTGCCGAGGTAGGGATCGACCTGGGGCTCGCCGAAGACAATACGTTCTGGCTCTTTGAGGTCAATACGAATGATGCGCTCGGCGCCCCCAGCCACGAACTCTTTCTCGAGCTTCCAGATACGAAGATCTACAAAGATATGCTTCGACGCGCCGCCGAGCGTCACAACCACTTGACAGCGCGCAACTGATAGGGCTATGATCTTATCGATCGATCAGTGCCCATTCTGTACGGCGAGGACTTGTTCATGACGGACGCAGACACCCAGAGACTGATTCTGCAGACGGCGCGGAGATTCTTTATGGAAAGTGGCTACCGGGCGGTATCCACGCGGCGGATCGCCGATGCGTGCGGGTTGACGCAACCGGCGCTCTATCATTATTTTGCCACAAAGCAAGATCTCTATGTGGCCGTGATGATCGACATGCTATCCGGCATGCAAAGCGTGCTCGATCGCATTGCCAGACGCTCCGAAACCGTGCAGGAACGCTTGTCGCGCGTGGCCTTGTTTCTTCTTGAACAGTCTCACGAAGGAATGGAGATGATGTTGCACGATATCGTCCGGGAACTCGGCACCACAGCCCGCGATGCGCTTAACCAGGCGTTCTACCGGGCGATGATCCAACCGGTGGCCAGCATCTTTGCGGAAGGGTTGGCGGCGGGTGAGTTGATCACCCCGGCAGCCGGGATGGAGGCGGTGAACCTGACATTTCTCTTGCTTAACCTGCTGAAGTACCGGCCTGCGGAAAACTGGAAAACCGATGCCGCGTCTCCAGCCGCGAGTGAGCAGCGCGAACTGCTTGCACTGCACGCCAACACGCTCGTGAATCTCCTGCTGAACGGGCTGCGCCCACGCTGAGTCCACATTTTTACGATCGGAAACACAGGTTGGGCACAATTTTTTTGGCCACTACTTATCGATTGATAAGCAAGTCTCGGGCCACATCGCCCGTGAACACACTCGCATAGCCTCAAGGAGGGGACAAATCGGCATGGAAGAACGAATCTTTTCAAAGTGGGGACAAATCGTAGCGGGGCGGGTCACCAAGTGGACCACGGTCCTCGTTTGGGTGATCGTCGCCGCCGTG
Organism: Bacillota bacterium; assembly: GCA_026627155.1. GTDB lineage: Bacteria > Bacillota > Bacilli > Alicyclobacillales > SLC66 > JAPNUJ01. The sequence goes on from JAPNUJ010000048.1 coordinate 7,263, forward strand.
CTTTCGGTGTCGGCGCCATCCGTGAACAAAGAGGTCAATCCGAACGCAGGGCAACTCCCTGTCGCGGCGCCGAGCATCCAGGCCACGCGCCAGATTGAGCAGGCGTTCCCGTCGCAGAACGGAACGCCTGCTCTGATCGTCTGGTATAGGGCAGGGGGATTGACGACGTCCGACATGTCACGGATCCAAAAGGCCGATGTCGCACTCGGTCAACACCCTGTTGCTGGGCAGCTGTCGGTGCCGCCGCTGGCCAACTTGCCTGTCAGCGCGCTCGCGGGTCTACGCTCGAAAGACGGGACGACCTTCGTCCTGCCGGTGACCTTCACGGATTCAGCCGCATCCTCCAGTCAACTGCCAACTTCCATAGCCGCACTTCATCAACGGATCGACGCAGCTGTCGGCGGTCAACCATTTGCCTCTTCGTCTCTCGTCGGGCCAGGGCTACACGCCCGCATCACAGGGCCGATCGGGATTACTGTCGATGCGCTGGGACTCTTCGGTCACCTTGACATCACGTTACTGGCAGCCACTTCGCTGTTGGTTCTGATCCTCTTGATCCTCTTATACCGTTCTCCCCTGCTCGCGATCGTACCTCTGATCTGTGTAGGCGTCGCCTACTCGGTGATCAGTCCGATCCTGGGTTGGCTTGCCGAACGCGGAGTGATCGTCGTCGACAGTCAAGGCGTGTCGATCATGACCGTGTTGCTGTTCGGCGCTGGCACCGACTACTGCCTGTTCATGGTGGCCCGTTACCGCGAAGCGCTGTTCATTGTCGAGGACCGGCACCAAGCCATCCGCGGAGCCGTCCGCGGAGCATCGGGTGCGATCGCGATGAGCGGGTTGACCGTCGTGTTGGCCCTGTTTACTCTGATCCTCGCGCAGTCGGGCGCGTATCATCGGTTCGCCGCACCCTTTTCCGTGGCGGTCTTGATCATGGCGCTGGCCGGCATCACCTTCGTCCCCGCTTTGTTGGCCGTGTTGGGACGCGCTGCATTTTTCCCATTTGTTCCGCGCACAGAGGAGCAATGGCAAGCGCGGGTTGCCAGACGCCCCCGCCTGTCGAGGCGATCGCGAGCCACCGGCGCGCCAGGCGGTCTCAGTCGTTGGGCTGGCAAAGTTGTTACTCGGCGACCCTGGACCGTTGTCATGGTCACGGTCATCGTTCTCGGTGCGCTCGGGTTAGGGAGTCTCGGCATCAAGACCACGTACAACCTGTTGTCGACCTTTCCGTCGACAATGCCGTCTCGCCAAGGATTTACCCTGCTCGCTGACCATTTTGGCGCAGGCACGCTAGCACCCGTCCAAGTCCTGGTCAAAGGTGCAGAGAATGCAGGTGATCGGACAGCGGTCACACAATCGCTCCGTAAGCTCTCATCGATCTCGGGTGCCACTTTGGCCAAGTCCACGCCGACTGAAGCTCTCTGGACGGTCACACTCAGTAGCAATCCAGAGTCCAATGCTGCGATGAATGCCTTGCCCGCTATCAAGCGGACCGTCGCCAGCACCTTGAGCAAAGAAGGGGCGCCGACCACTGACACCATCTGGATGGCGGGACAGACGGCTACACAAGTGGATACAAAAGCCTACAACGACAGCGACACGGCTACAGTCATCCCCGTGGTCATCCTCATCATCGCCGTCTTATTGCTTTTGTACCTGCGTTCTGTCGTAGCCACCATGTACCTACTCGCGACCGTCCTGCTCTCCTACTTCGCGGCACTCGGCACAGGTTGGCTCGTCATTCACTACGTGCTCCACACATCTGCCATGCAGGGAGCGATTCCCCTTTATGCCTTCGTCTTTCTCGTCGCACTCGGCGAAGACTACAACATTTTCATGATCTCCCGCATCTGGCAAGGAACGAGGACGCTGCCGCTACGCGATGCCATCGCCCAAGGAGTCAGCCGCACCGGCAGTGTGATCACGTCGGCGGGCCTGATCCTGGCGGGGACATTTGCCGTCCTGGCCAGTCTACCGCTGCAAGTGCTCGTGCAGTTCGGACTCGTGACCGCCATCGGCGTCCTGCTCGACACCTTCGTCGTTCGTCCCTTCTTGGTCCCGTCCGTGACCAGCCTCCTTGGCCAAGCCGCCTTCTGGCCGCGCAAGGTGACCACGCCTGAGGGGTCCGGGCCAGCCGTTTAGTTCCGTTCCGTTGGTCAGTTCCGTTGGGGCGTTCTGATGTGAAACGCAAGAGGAATCACCTCCCCGGCCGCGCAGCGGCTTTGGGACGTGATTCCTCTCCTCTTCACAAGTCGGCGAATGGGTCTATTGATCGATGCGCCGGGCCATGCGAATCAACCAGTTGCCAGTTTCGATGACGCGCCGGATGTCATCCTCGACTCGGTGCAACGAACCTCTCGAATGCGCGTCCTTGAGGTTCGCCGAATCCGCCTGCAAACTCGCCCACGCTTTCGCAAACTGATCCTCATGCTGTTTCAGTGAGCCGGGTCCCATGCCGGGTACTGGTGGCAACCCGGCTGGTTGTGGAGCTTGCGGTGCTTGCGGCGGCTGTGGGGCTTGGGCTGCCTGCGGCCCGACATCCCGTTGCAGCTGCGCGATGGCCTTTAGCAAGGAGTCGAGCGCACCCCACAAGTTGGTACCCGAAGCCGACGTGAAATCCGTCACCGCCGTCTGCACAGAGGCGACATCCAGCGACAGAGTCTGCGGATCCAGATTGCCCGGGCCATACACTTGCCCAACCACCGAAGCGGGTCCTGCTGGGCCGTATACTTGTCCGGTCACGCTCTGAGACTGATCAAGAGTCGTCTCCGCCGTCTGCACGCGTGGCACAAACGTCTTTGTAATCCAGTTTACTTCCGCCTCAAGCAAGCCCTTGGACACCCAGCGTCCGGTATCGCCCATGGGACCGAACGCCGGTGGCCCAATCGGGTCCATTCCGCCCGGACCGGGACCCATGCCGGGTCCACCATTCGGACCCCCGTCGGGACCGCCTGGACCGCCTGGACCGCCTGGACCGTTGTTGCCGTTGTTGCCGTTGTTGCCGTCCAGATGCCGCGCAGCATGCCCCGTCGCATATCCAGGAGGCAACGTGGCCGCGGAGGCTGGCTCCGTCCAAGCTCCGATCGGTGCCGTGGACAAGCAAAGCACGACCCAGATGGCATTAAACAATCGAAAATCCGCCATTCTAACACACCTCCTGTGTTAGTGCGGAAACATGAAAACGGGAAAGATCCCCGTCTCCGCACTCGAAGACGAATCTTCCCCAAAATAAAGCTACCGTCCGCCAACTTCGTGTTCGGCAACCCGGCTATCTGGTCGAACATCGCCAGACCCGTGGCTTTGCGTCCCTGCCTCACGACAGGTTTGCCTTTTCGGGAAGTATTCTTAGGCTGACTATAGCACGCGCTACGAATCTATGCAAGTCTAAGCCTGACAATCTGTAATTCCGAATGTTGCCCGCCAGCCTTTTTACGCACCCACCTCTCAGGCTAGTTTCAAACAGAAATCCATGTCTGGGTTATCCGTTGCGCGATGTACTTCGAGCCGACGGTCCGCACGTGATGAAGCGTAGATGACACGATTTTCGCATCGCACATCTCCAGGGTACGTGGCCCTGACTAAGGGGTCTCTCTTCGTCCTCGTATGGATGTATCATCATGCACGCACATTTTTGCATAGTCTCCGGCCAATTGGAAGCTCAATCAAATATATCCCCCAGTGAAATTCGAAGTCCTTCCTTAATTCCGACGGGAACAAATTCATCTTCTCCAGCCGCATAGGTTTCCGCAGGGCCAAAGGCATTTTGATCAATGCAGAACACTTCCACGGTTCGCATGACTGGATCAACAATCCAGTACTCACGCACGCCGGACCGTTGATACAACCGTAATTTTGCTTTACGGTCTTTCCCTGCAGTTGAAGGGCTTAGCACCTCTACAACCAGATCAGGTGCTCCAACACACCCATCATGCGTTATCTTGTTGGAGTTGCATATCACAGCCACATCCGGTTGAACATACGCATCTTTGGTGTCACCAGTCGGCCAAACATCGAAAGGAGAGACGTAGGTTCTACATTGCCCTTTGAAGGCTGAAAAGAACAGACTCCCTATTGCAGTGGTCGCCCGCTGATGCCCCTCGGAAGGCGATGGGGACATGTCATAGACCACACCCTCGATCATCTCGTAACGTTCGAGGCCTTCCGGATTCACAGCTGCCATTGAGGACTCCTCCATAATTTGATTTTATCTTCTTCAATTTCATCTAAATCGTTCAATCGCGCTGGCGCAGCTCTCTGCTAAACGAACCAGAGCAGTGTTCTGATCGTATGCTGTAGGACTGGAGCTCTCCATTATCTCAAGAACGGTTATGCGCTAAACTGCCCGAAACTGCAGTACCTCGTTCGACGGGCACTTGAATCATCATACACCACCGGCTCCTCGGTGACCATGGCAGTTTCGCGCCCTTATGTTCAAGTAAACGTTCTACTAGTTTTCCAACCAATACACGGCCACCGTCTAATACAATTCTCTGTCCGTGAGCGTCAAATAGCGCCCACCTGTACGGTGCGATGGGCGCTGGCTATACTGTAGTCAGGAGGGGCGGCGAGGATGGCGGACGTCATCCGGAAGGTGCTCCGACCAAGGGAGCAGAGAGTCGAACACAGCAGGATCCTTGACATTTACCTTGGGCAGTTGCTCAAATAAGTACTTGCAGATAGGCGAACGGGTTGAGATGGTTTTCCTTGGCGGTCTCCGCGACACTGTAGGCCATCGCGCTCGCGTCTGCCCCGCGCGGCGTGCACGCGAATAACAAAGCCTTCATTACCACGACGAAGGGTTTGATCCCCGTTCAATCGCGAACAGGCGATTGCAATACTCCAGTCCCGTCTTCGCGGCGAACGGCCGGTCACGGACACTGGCGGGCGAGGCTTCCAGACCTTCGTCATATTTGCGCCTTACGTGCGCCCAGCAGCACACGAACGTGACCCCTGGGCAATCGTGAAATCCCGCGTACCCATCAACGTGCAGGTAGCCCTTGAATCCGGAGAGAAACCGCGTCGGTTGCTCGCGCGCCCGAGTCGATGGGAATCGCCTTTTCCTTGGTCTCGTCTGGCCACTCGAAGCGCCCTCTTTCCAGACGCTTGGAGTGAACCCAGAAGCCGCTGAACTCCCATTGCAGGATTTTCACTTTGTCACGTTGTCGATTGCAAAAGACAGACAAGCAAGGCGAAAAGGGATCTAGTTCAAAGGACTGCTGGATCAACGCGGCCAGTCCGTCGATGGACTTGCGCATATCCGTAGGGGCGGCGGCGAGGTAGACTTTGTGCCCTGGCGTGAAGTCGTTCAGCATCCGGTTGTCAGGACGGCTATCACTTGGCGCAATAGGGCCGGATCGAAGCCTTGCGGCGCATCGATCCTGACCTCGCCGATTCGTAGCGTGCACGACGAGGCGTGAGCGACGGGGATGGATGTTATGTCGAGCTCGAGAAAACGGACCGGCGTGGAGGGAGAGGCGGGCGTGACCCGAGACGAAGGAGGAAATGTCGTCGAGCGGCGGTGAGAGACTGCCTAAATGGGCGCATGATGAAGACGCACCAATCGTCACCTAGAGGGAGGCTGTCAAGGACTACCGCGGCATATCCTTGCTTCGCTACGGTAGTCTACGGCTCCTTGACTGAGAGATGGCCCGGTTAAGATGAAGTCAGAAACCGTGTATTGACAAGGGGGACCACCGTACTTTGGACGGAGCCGTTCCAGTCTCACCCGCCCATTTGACCCTCCACAGAAATTGCAAAGTCTCTGTTCTCCCATGTTTGCGATGCTGTCCAGTAAAACGTAAAAACAATCGTACAAGGTGCCGCAGTCTCAGACGAAGGGATATCATAAAATTGTGACCCCACCCCGCTCTCGACCATTGGGTCATCATGGATTGTCACCCAATTATCCGCGCTCCAGTGTAAGGTTGCAGCGGCCAAAGTTTCAATTCGAAGCTTGTTGCCCACGGGGACGGCGTGAACCTTGTGATTAAATCGCCAGACATTGCGCGTTGCTGGCGTACCCGCTTTGTAACGATCTGCCACCATGGGTAGCGTTCCAAAGACTTTGCCGTCTGCTATGCTTCGCAGCACCTTGATGTATTCCGCATGAGCCCACACAAGCGGTCGCGCAGACCCATTGGCTCGACCCCGAAATAAACCTCTATCGGGTATGTCGTCGCCTGTCCAAACCTGTTCCGGCAGCAAATGACTCTCTCCAGCAAAACCCTCCAGAGATTTCACGAGTCGCTGTGCCTCCTGCAGATTCCCCGCAGCCAATTCGTAGTGAGCGCGTTCGCCCGTGAGCAGCGGCCAAGCTTGTCCGACGCCCGCTCCTTCAAACGGATCGCCATTAGCTTTTTCACCATACCCATCGTGATTGTAACGATGCCAACACGGTCCCGCAGGTAAGTCGACTTTTAAAACTTTATCGATCACCTGTACAGTTTTTACAATATGAGGATCATGCGGTGACTTGATGCCAAAGTACACAGCTTTGAGGAATCCGCCTCCAACAATGTCCTTAGCCGCAAACTCACTGTGTTCTTCTGGTTCCAAGTTGCCGATCGGGACTACACCCGCTTCGGGATCACTGCTATCAGGGTGCTCCATGACGACCGTATTGATTCTCTCGTAATGTTCGGGAGTACCCGGAACAAGGTCGCTTGTCCTCGCGTAAGTCCAGTTATCCAGATTAGAAGCCCACCAATCTGCTACACTGCGAAGATAGTCGGCCAAGCCCATTTCTTCGCGCTGCATAGCAAACTCGGCCGCGCAAATCAGAGCGCTGATAGCCGCTGACAACGTGGAGAGCGAGTAGCCCCCGTTTTCTTCCCATCGCTCCTGTTCCGTGATTGGGCCGGTCAAAGCCAAGTATGACGCGGCCTTTTTTACCATCGGCCACGGATCAAATACGTCGAGCGCATCTGCGACGTGCAAATGCCATGCCAAAAGAATGGGATACGCCGTTTCATCCAACTGTACGCTATCCCAGTACGGAGAACCGTCCAGCCAAGTATTCTGATGCCAGCCGCCATTTGGTGTCTGAATATCGGCCAGATAGAGGAGCGTGTCTTTGGCACCTTCAAGATCATCCGCCGCGACTCGCGCTACGGCGGTTTCAACCAGATCCCTCGGCCAAACCAGATGGTAGCCTCCTACGCGTTCATCGGCATGTTGTGCCTCACCCCAAGGAACTGACAATGAGGCCACCGTCGCCCCAGGGTAGGTCTTGTCCTGGTGTGTAAACAACACCTGGATACTGGATCGATACAGCGCTCCGTGGTCCCCGGAAAACGGAGCAAGATCGCGCACATGTGCCGTTTGCTTGCGCCAGTCTTCAACATATTCTTGACGGCAGGCCGCAAATCCTTTGGCCAGACTATCATGGGCCTGCTGAGCAGCCTCACCCGGTGTCGCACCAAACCCAATAGCCAGAGTGAATGTCTTATCGGCAGGTATGCCTATCCTCCCAGTTAACGCCACGTTACCGTCAGTAGCTGAGGAAAACTCCCACGTCATCGTATGATGTTGACTGAGATCCTGCCAGCCGTCAGAGTGTCCCACAAAGCCCGCGGACAATGCTGTAAAACCCACGGAGGACGCCACAGCCATATGAAGCTCGTCACGTGCTGCGTACAGTGTTGCAATTCCGTTATACTCCCCGATCCAAGCATCATTGCCATACCCAAGCGCACCCATATGCGGATTGATCACAGCATAGAGCGAATAATCGTCGAGCGTACCCGACAGAGCCTCAAAAGCAATTTGCTGGAGTAACACGTTGCGACCCGGATCGGTGACGACCTCTTTCACGATACGGTACCGATCATGTACACAAGTATTGGTGATCCGAAAGGCGGGTGCCCAGTCATCCAATCGCTCCAGTACATGGTGTGTATCATCTTTTTCCTCGGAGAAGAAGTTCTCTGCCGTAACCAAAAATTGGCCATCGCGCATATTGGCCGAATCTATGCGAGGGTAATACACTTCATTGACGATCCCCTGCGCAATCGTAAACCACACCTTTGATTCGGAATTCGCCGCCGTGCCCACCGCTGTTTTATCCCCGGTCGCCCACGTCGGCATAGCGCCCGGATGTCCAAATGCTTCGCCCATAGCAAATTGCCCCCTTTACACTGACAACACGATCCCTACAGAACATCAGCTTTGATCTTGTCGCATCACGCCGTTGACCTCGACAATGACTCGTCCCACTTCTCAGTCGCTCGACACGAGACCCCGTCTACCACCAACAGACATGCTATTATCTTCTATTGTATCATAATTCAAGTTGTCACAATCGTTATGCCTTCACCAATGTGTTTGCTAACATAAAAGTTGACCAGATAAGCGTCCCTTGACAACCGAACACTCCACGGGCTTGCTTCACTAGACTAAAGCGGTATACTGTACCTATTCCCACCCGAAGGAGATGACCAGAATGAAGTATACATACTTGGGCCGAACCGGCCTGCGGGTCAGCCAGTTATGCCTTGGCACCATGAACTTCGGCAACGTCACGAGCGAGTCCGATGCATTTCGGATTATGGACGCAGCGCTGGATGCCGGCATCAACTTTTTTGATACAGCGAACGTCTACGGATGGCAACCGAAGGGCTTGACTGAAGAGATCATTGGGCGCTGGTTCGCGCAAGGTGGCGACCGCCGCGAACGGGTCGTGCTCGCGACCAAGATCTACGGCGATATGGATGACCGCGACGGACCGAACAAACCCGGCGGAATGTCGGCCTACAAGGTCCGCAGGCACCTTGACGCCTCGCTGCGCAGGCTCCAAACCGACCACGTGGAACTCTATCAGATGCATCACATCGACCGGCACGCACCATGGGAAGAAGTATGGGGAGCCTTTGAAACGCAGATTCAGCAGGGGAAGGTCGATTACATCGGATCGAGCAACTTTGCCGGCTGGCACCTTGTCAAGGCACAAGCGGCAGCCGCAGCGCGGCACTTTCTCGGCCTCGTCTCGGAGCAACATCTGTACAACCTGATGCAGCGCACACCAGAACTCGAAGTTTTGCCAGCTGCGCGGGACCTCGGGCTTGGTGTGATTCCCTGGAGTCCTCTGGCCGGCGGGCTCCTTGGCGGCAACGCCCTCAGCGCCCCCGCTGGATCGCGCTCGGCGCAGCGGCAAAAGGATGTGGAGCAGCACCGAGCCAAGCTGGAGGCCTTCGCGGCGTTTTGCAGCGAACTCGGCGAACCCGCTGACGTGGTCGCACTCGCTTGGCTGCTGGCACAACCGGGTATCACCGCGCCGATCATCGGACCGCGCACCATAGGCCAGCTCGAGACGTCACTGCGTGCGGTGGAGCTTTCGCTGAGTCAGGAATCCCTGTCCCGCCTCGACTCTATTTTCCCGGGGCCTGGCGGCGCCGCTCCGGAAGCGTACGCCTGGTAGCAACGGGGTGACATCGGGCGCTCATTTGGCTGCTCGGCCTAACGGCCGGCCCAAACCGAGCGCCCGATAGTCATCGGCGTCCACGACCCCGTCCATGGCCAGATGATGCGCGAGTTGAAAGTAGACGACGGCAAACTGCGTCGCGGCGTCGAAGCGTCCGACGCACGGACCTCGATAGTATCCGAGGCGTTGCAGCGCTACCTGCACTGCGCGCACATCAGCGCCTGCGTTGCCGTATTCTAGCCGGCGGATGTGGGCGAGCGGATCGCCTACAATCCACACCGGCGTGCCGATCGGCACGATGTCGTACAGGGCCTCGACGTCTTCATTGTGCATGCGGATGCAGCCATGGCTGGCGAAGCGACCGATCGACGCGGGGGCATTGGTGCCATGAATGCCGTACGTTCCCCAGGGCACGTCGAGCCCGATCCAGCGACTCCCAAACCCCGAGCCCCAACCCCTTTGCTTGTCGATCACTTTCCACAGCCCCACAGGCGTGGCGGTTTCGGGCTTGCCAAGCGCCACGCCCCACATGTGGACCAGGTGAGCTCCCCGATACAGATACAGAGTTGGCCGATTGGAGTCGATCCGAATGCGATACGATGTCGCTCCCTGCGTCACCGGCGGAGGGGCTTGAAACATCGGCGGCGCTCCTCCGGCGCTGGCGAGTTTCGCGTGGACGAGAGACACAATCAGAAGACCCGCAGCAGAAGCGATCAGCGCGTGCCCTCCTCCCCCTCTCCAACACCCGGAATGGACCATCTGATGGACGCGCCCGCAATGCTGAAGATCGTCATTTTATGGAATCTTACAACGTAGCATGCGACAATGTACGATGGCACATGCAAGAGCACCCCTTACCGCATCTTGCGTAGTTCCTGAAGGGAGTGAAATGTCCCTCGCCAGTATATTCCCCCTTGCCGCGCCGTCAGCCAGGCGGCACGAACTAAGATGGCGGCGAACAGCGTGGCACTGACCGGAAGCACCAGAAAGAGGGCCGGTGTGTACGCGGTGAATCGCTGCGTGGCACCGTACACCGCGGCCATCGCGGCGAGCGCCAGCAACGCCATGCCCTCGGAAAATCCGCGCATGTAAAGCACGTTGACAAATGGCACCACGTAGATCAGCAGAAATGGAATCATCGACAACATCAGCCATGTGGGCGAGTAGCGAAACAGCGCGAGCGTGTTTTTCTCCAATCCATTGGCCATGGCCGCCACCGAGTCGTACCAGCGAACGCGGGCAAACGCGCGGGCAGGGACGAACTGCTGACGATATCCGGCCTGCTTGAGTCGTTGACCCAACCGAATGTCCTCATCGGGGCGCAAGCGGATCGCCGCATGCGTCCCGATCGCCTCGTACGCTGTGCGGCGAACGAAATTGCAGGCGCCGAGTCCCATGAAGGCGCGCGACCGGGGGTTTATGGCCTTCTGCGGGCGAAACGCGAGGATGAAGTTGAACAGGAAAAAGGCAATGAGCGAGCGCAACCAGAATGAATCCGCAATGAGCTCCGGCGAGACCACAAGATGATCCAGCCCTTCACGCTCCGCGTAGCCAACCATGCGCGCCACGGCATCCGCTGAAAACGCCACGTCGGCGTCGGTGAACAGTAGCCAGTCAGCCTCCGCCTCGCGTGCGCCGACCGTCAGCGCGTGGTTCTTGCCGAGCCACCCTTCGGGCAAGACGTCGATATCGATCACCTGGATGCGGGCACTTTGGGCCGCGGCCTCGCGCATTCGGAGTCCAGTGCGATCGCGAGAGCGGTCATTCAGGGCGATGATCTTCAGATGTGGCCACGTCTGCGCCGCGAGTGCCTCAAGCGTCGCGGCGATGGCAGCCTCTTCGTCGCGCGCCGCGAGAATCACCGTGACCGCAGCGGCGTCGCCGGCTCGCGACAACGCCTGTTTCGGCAAATCGAGCTGATCCCCCAAGAACGGAAGAGGGCGGACGCGCGAGAGAGAGGGAACATGAACCAGGCCCTGGACGATCCAGAAAAGGGCGAGTAACGTCGAAAACAAGAAGCTGATCATGGCGTACCTGTTGCATCGGACCCTGGGGCCGAGGCCCGATGATCGCGCAGGTACCGCTCGTACTCTTGGGGGGTGTCGAGATCGAGCGGCGGTTCGGCATCGATATCGACTGCACAGCGTTGTTCGCGGTACCGCAAGATGACCGCGCGCCCCCCCTCATCGCCTTCACACGCCGACAACTCAGCAAACAGCGCCCCGTCGAATAGGACAGGATGGCCCCAACGTCCGCGATAGCGGGCTTGAACCACGGGACCTGGCTTCGCCCGATACTGCTCGGCCACGGCCGCGACCCATGGCGCCCGCAGGGCAGGTTGGTCGCCTAACAAAAACAGGCCCGCACTGGCGCGAACCTGTTGAAGTCCGAGAACGGCTTCGTGGACGGACGTACTCTGCCCCGCCAGGGCCCGTTCGTTGACGTGAAGGCGAACGGGCAGATCGGCGAGTGCGTCTGCGGTGAACACCTCTCGGCCGACCGTCGCCTCAGGGTCGGCGCCTCGGGCATAGACGCCGTGTGCGGGGGGAATCACCACCAAAACCCCGGCTAGGCCGCTGTCGAGTGCTGTCAGACACACCCGGCGCAGCATCGGAACGCCGTCTTCGAGAGGAAGCCACTGTTTCCAGCGGCCCATTCGCTGCGCACGTCCCGCAGCGAGTACAACCGCCCATACGGAAGTTGGACGTGCGCACGACGCCGCGTCCATGGGCGTATCCGACACACGTGACGTCCCCCGCTCGCTTGTCGGCATCACGCCAAACCCCCGGCGGCAGACAACGGGCCCACGCGCGCTCGCAACTCACCGCCCGACCGCCCGCGTCGACAAGCCATGGCTTCGGCCAGAATCGCCAAGGCAATCTCCTCCGGCGTCTCGGCTCCCGTGTCGAGCCCTGCAGGAGAGTGCAGCGCGCCCAAGTCTCGGTCGGACCACGTTTCACGGGTCGACCGCAGCTCGTCGAGCATCCGCTCGCAGCGACGCCGTGGTCCAAGCAGGGCCAGGTATGGCAAGTGCAAGGGGAGCAGCGCCCCGAGCACGTTTCGATCAAATTCAAAATTGTGCGTCATGATCACTGCGTGCGCGTCCGCCGCTACTGGCAACAACCCATAGTGGTCACGCGCGATCAACTGCCGCACGTCAGCCCACGGAATTCTGCTGGGCTCGAGCCACTCCTCGCGGTGATCGATGACCGTGACGTGCCAATCAGAGAAGTGTGCGAACTGCGCCAACAGCAGGGCGTCTTCGCCCGCTCCGACGATGACCAACTGGGGGCGAGGTGCCACGCGGTCGACGAACAGTTCCGCCTGCACCCCGTCCACGACACCCGTCAAGAGCACGCCGGGCTCGCCTGAGGCCGGGGCTAACCGCCCTGCGGCAAGGGTTTCTTCCTCCCCCAGGTCTCCCTCAGCCGACGCCGCTCCCGAGACGCGGAGGCCCAAGCTTCGGCGCAACACATCCTCCCCGTCCACGATCGGACCGAGTGCAAGCCGCCCTGGGTCCGCGCTGTTTACGACGAGCACGGACACATACGTCTCCCGCGTATCCGCGCGCCGCCCGGCATCAGCCACAAGGCGATCGGCCAGATCCCGATCGCGACCTGGATCACAAGGAATCATCCACACGGTCAGGGCGCCATTGCACCCTGACCCCATGCCCCAAAGCAAATCATCAGGCCCGCGAAAGTCATACTGCATGCGCAAGGGTTGCCCCGTCTGCCAAACGGAGCGAGCGTGTTCCAACAAGTCTTGTTCAGCGCACCCACCGCTGATCAGTCCAACGATGCGTCCCTCTTCAGTTACCACGGTCCGCGCGCCCGCCCGCCTGTAGACAGACCCATCTGTCCAGATCACCACGGCGAGCGCGGCCCGCGAGCCGGACGCCATGGTGGCGCGCAAGGCCTCCACCTGATCGCGCCGCGCCGTCATGACAGGACGGTCTCCCTGCCCTGCGTCCACTGCACGATGTGCTGCGGCAGCACAGGAATCTCGGTCACCAACACGCCAAATGAACTCAGTGCGTCCGTCACAGCGTTGGCCAAGGCGGGTGGTGCCGCGATCAGGGACCCCTCGCCCATGCCTTTGAAGCCACCGTCGTTACCAGACGGCGTCACGATGTGCTCGACCCGCATGGGTGGCACGTCGGTGGCCGTGGGCAACAAGTAGTCAGACAAGGAGGTGGTCAGCAGTTGCCCGTCTTCATCGTAGCGCAACTCCTCCAGAAAGGCGCTGCCAATGCCTTGCGCCACGCCACCGTGAATCTGCCCCTCGACAATC
>JAPNUJ010000049.1 GCA_026627155.1 Bacillota bacterium
CCAGGACACGTGGACCGGGGCCAACAACAACATCCAGCAGACACTCGGTTACTTCACGGCATCCAAGCCTGGAATATACACGGTCCAGGCCATCAACAACGGCCAGTACAGCGTGCCTCTCGTGATCGAGATCGGACTTTCGAGCCTGCATTCGCTCCCTTTTGCGCTCCCCGTCGACGATACAGGGATACTCCCGTTGCCGACCGACCTGCCGACCGTCCAACCGCAATCGGACAGTAACGTCACGTTTGACCAGTATCCAGCTGAAGGCAACTGGATACCCGTGTCCGGAACCGTCAGTGGCGTCAAGATGATTACCGTGGTGTTGAACGGAAGCACGAGCGCGGACGAGTGGGACTATCGACTGCCTGTTGACAGTTCAGGCCACTTCTCGGCTTTGCTCGAGTCGCCCTTCACCGGTGACGTGAGTGTGTCTCTGGTCCCGCGCTACCTTACCTTGATGACCAATTCGTCGTCGACCAACTTCACCTATCCGATCGACTATGACCTTCCCGTTTCAGGAACGGCGCCTTCGACGCAGCTCGAGTCGCTGTTGCCGTCATCCGCCATTGACTACAACGCCTATCCGCAATTCACCACCATGGCGGACGCGCTTTTGGAAAACAGCCCGAGTCTCGACACGGCCATTGCTGCGATGAACAACTATGCGGCGGCCGACATCACGTACAACGAGGCGGAGGATCAACCGGGAGCCAAGTATGTGTTTCAAGATGCCATGGCCACGTGGGACGCCCGCCTCGGCGTGTGCGAGAACATCGCGCAGTTGTCGGCCGCCTTGATGCGTTCAGTCGGAATCCCCGTGCAGACGGTGGGCGGCTACGCGAACAGTTCGTGGACCAAACCGAACTACACCGATACCAATCCCAGCGACGCACACGAATGGTTGCAGGTGTGGAATGGAACGGATTGGCAGATCATGGATCCCACCTGGACGGCCATATCGGACAACAGCGGACTCGCCTACGGCATCACGAGTGAATTTAGCACGGACACGACAAGCATTGCAGCGACACACGCGGCACAAACCGATCAGATCGGAACGACCATGAGTCAGCGCAAGCGCTGAAGGAGGTCAGGACGATGACACTATGGCCTTTTTCCCGTCGTGAGCGCGTTCTGTCAGTGGGCTGTCCATACGAAACGGGGGCGCAGTGGCCGGACGCAGCATTCTCTCGCACCGAGCAGGCGCAGTATCCGGATCGCGGTCAACTGACGGATGGTCACACTGCCTCTGCGGCCGTGAAAGATCCTGCCTGGACGGGCTTCTTGCGCCAGGGAGGACGCTTTGTACAGATCGATCTTGGCGCCGTTCGCCACGTGGCGTCCGTCGCCGTCGGCTGCCTCCATAGTGGACCGGCGGGGATCCTCCCGCCGGTCTGCGTGTTTGTCTACGCCTCCCAAGATGGCCACGCCTGGCATCGCGTCGGGCAAGCGTGCGAACAACCGGCCTGGTACGTGGAGCCTCCGCAGAGGCGACAGTTCGTCATCGCAGCCAACACCAATGCACGGTTTGTCCGGGTTCAGTTTACCGCCCGAGTCTATGTATTTCTCGACGAGTGCACCGTTGTCGGCCACGATGAAGCTGTGACCCCGACGCAGGAGGTGACAGGACCGTCGTTGACCGATCTCGTGGGGAACGGATTCCTCGTTGATCCAGCGGCCCTGGACATCACAGATCTGGTTCCTGACCGGTTCCCTACGGCCACTCGGCACGGCTCTCTGCAAGCCGCACGGAGCAGTGGGTCACCTCTCAGCGAGTCCGCTCACGAGATCGAGCCCGGGAGATGGTTACAGACGAGCGATGAAAACGCCGGCGGTATCCATCACATGCTGCTGATCTACTCCGGATCGGCAGACGCCAACAGCGTCTGGGCCCAAGGCGACTTTCTCCCGTTGCTTCAATATGTGCCGTCCCAGACCGGCACACCTGCACGCCTCTTTGACAGCTTTTTGTTTACACCGCATGGCAAACTCGAGACGTCCGCAGCCGCCTGGGTACACTGGCTGGACGATCTCTTTGGCAGTGGCCGTCAGTTGCACGCCCTTGACGCCGACGTGGCAGCCACGTTGGAGGCTGCCCATCCCACCCGAGTCGTGCTGGCTTTGCCGGGAACGACCGCCAGTCCCCGGGACTTCGGTCAGCTGAATGACGCGGAGCCGCATTTGCACTTTGATCCTGCAGCCTCGGGTCAATCCGCGGCTGCGATCGACAAGCGCAGGGCTCTCACTTGGCTTGTCGATTCCCTGGTGACTCGTTTTGCCGAGCAGCGATTCGCTCACCTTAAACTGGCAGGGCTCTACTGGCAGCCGGAATCGCAGAACCTGAAGGACCCGTACGACGAGTGGTTGATCCGCGAGGTAGCAGACGCTGTTCACGGGCACGGGTTGCGGTTTTATTGGATCCCGTTCTATGGGGCTGCTGGCATCACCCATGCTCGGGCCCTTGGATTTGACGCGGTCATGATTCAACCCGGCGCTGCGTTCCACTGGGACATCGACGCACCGTCGCGTCTTCAGGCTTCGGCGCGTCAAGCCCAGTATTACAACATGGGGATGGAGATCGAGATGCACTGGGACATCATCCACCCCTCAGATGCCGGACGCCGAGCCACGGCCCTTTCGCTTTACAAGGAGTACCTGTCCCAAGCATCTCGCTGTGGGTACGACGGCGCCGTCTGCAAAGCGTACTACGCCAATGCCAAGACGCTCTTGCAATCGGCCCGTAGTCCCGAACCGACCTTGCGCGAGGCGTATGACCTCACCGCCCGCTTTATTCTCGACAGCGCCCGTCATCAGGACTCTTGATCACTCAGGCTCCGACACGATCGTGTCGAGCGCCAGTTCCGCCATCGCGCCAAAGGTGGTCTGGCGCTCCGCCGCCGAAGTCGCCTCGCCCGTAATCAGGTGGTCACTCACGGTCAGAATCGAGAGCGCCCTTGCGCCAAATCCCGCCGCCAGCGTGTAGAGAGCACTGGTTTCCATCTCGACTGCCAGGACGCCATAGCGCGTCAGGCGCTTCATCGCATCCGATTCGTCGTTGTAAAAGAGATCAGCGGTATACACGCCTCCTGCATGACAGGGAAGCGAGCGTGCTTGTGCCAATTCGACTGCCCGGCGCAACAGCACAAAGTCTGCCACAGGCGCAAAATCCACATGGCCGAATCGCGTGCGGTTGGTCCCTGAGTCCGTCGACGCCGCCACCGCAAGAATGACGTCGCGAACCTTCACCCACTCCTGCATGGCGCCGCACGTTCCCACACGCATCACCGTGCGCACGCCGTAGTTCGCCAATAACTCCTGGACATAGATCGAGATCGACGGCACGCCCATGCCCGTTCCCTGCACAGACACACGACACCCCTTGTACAGTCCTGTGTACCCGAACATCCCCCTGACCTCGTTGTAGCACGTGGGCTCCTCGAGGTACGTCTCAGCGATAAACTTGGCCCGCAAGGGGTCCCCCGGCAACAAAACACGGTCCGCGATAGCGCCCTCAGGCGCGTTGATATGAGTGCTCACAACGGTCCTCCACCTCTCCTTGTCGAGTCCAAGCGTCGACGCGCCTCCATCGTATGAACGAGCCGCCGAAATCTCCCAAGCGATCCGCCCTATCGTCCATGCTACGACACCCACCGCCGCGAGGCAACCCCTGCCCTACGCCGCCCCTCCAAGTCATGAACGTCACCCGTTTGTCACACGCCGGCTTGGGAATGAATTCATAACCTCCGCAAATCGGGGAACATTGTAAACAGAAAAATTTCCCGGTTGAGGTGAACCGAATTGAAACGTGCCCTAACGGCCAGCCTGGCGCTGTGCCTTCCGCTCGTGCTCGCCGGATGCCAACCGCTCCAGGATATGTCCGCCACCGCGATCCGCCCTGCTCCGCGCGTTGCCAAGGCTCCAACGCGCACTTCGCCGTCGACCACAGACGTCATCGTGAAAAGTGGCCAAGACGATCCGGGAACCCGCCACGTCTTTTTGCAAGTCGTCCCGGCCAACCCCATGGCGACGGGCGAAAACGTGATCGACACCGCCACGCGAACCGGCATAGCCAACTACGTTGCAGCCCGTTTTTCGCGCGACTTCGTGCAATCGGTTACCTTGATCTACCCCGACCACAGGGTGACTTTCCCCTTGTCGCAGTCGCCGGTCGCACCAATGATCGGTCCCGCATCCAGCCCTATCCCCATCCCGCCGCCCGGCGTGACGATGGACCCCGATGTGCGACCATTGGCCGGACCGGCCGCGTTGCCGCAAACCAAGTTCCATGCGCTGATGTCGGTGGCGGACAGCAAATTGGGCACCCCGTATATCTGGGGGCACAACGAAGATCGTGGGCAGTATGGATTTGACTGCAGCAACTTCACCTCCTACGTGTACGATCATGCGCTCGGCTACAAGTTCAGCGGCTCAAGCCAGGTGCAGTATCACTCCGTCGGTGTTCCCGTTGCCAGGCAGGCGATGCAACCCGGCGACCTGCTCGTCTTCCTGCACGGCGCGCACGTCGGCATCTACATCGGGCATGAGGAGATGATCGAGGAAGGTGGCGGACTCGGACACGTCGGTTTCTTATCGATTGGCCCAGGCAGCTATTGGGGCAAACACCTCACCGTCGTCAAACGCATGTACTAGTCCAGCGCCACATCACGTCGACGGAGGGACCACTTTGAAAGACTGGCATGACAACGGTGAAGGCACCCGTGGACTGAACAAGGTGATCAATATCACGATCCTGACGATCGTCCTGTCGCTCGTCATCGGAGGACTGCTGTGGTGGGTGGACGCGTACATCCTGCACACCTAGACAAAAGGGGTTGACTGTCCATGATCACACGCAGGCGACGAAACTATTACATTGGCATCGCGGTCATCGTTCTGGTCGCGCTCCTCGTCCTGCTCTATGCATTTCACCGGATCCTCGAGTGATCCTGCCGAGCCGGCATGAGTCGAGACAAGAGGAGGAGCTACTTTCATGAACGGCAATGCGCAGTTTCTCGTGTTGAATCCAGCCGGACCCGTCGCGCGGATCGAATTGCACCTGATCGTCGTCTCCATCATTCTGGTGCTGATCATCGTCATCCCCGTAATGCTGCTCTTGGCCTATATCACGCGCCGATACCGCGACCATCCGGACAACACGGCCCCCTACATGCCAGAGTGGTCGGAGAGCAAGCTTCTCGAGATCATTTGGTGGGGAATCCCCGTGGCCATCGTCGGTATCCTTGGTGTCTACACCGTCTACGACACATTTGCCTTGGTCAGGCCGCCGATGAAGAGTGCATCGCCGCTCACCGTGCAGGTGACGTCCCTGAACTGGAAGTGGCTATTTCAATACCCCGATCAAGGCATCGCAACGGTCAATGAGGTGGACATTCCCGCGAACCGTCCCGTGCAATTTGTGATTACCGCCAACTCACCGATGAATGGTTTCTGGGTACCGCAACTCGGCGGCCAAGAGTATGCGATGCCAGGGATGGCAATGCGGCTGTGGCTCGAGGCGGACAAGCCGGGAATCTTCTACGGTCACGGTGGAAATTTCACCGGCCGCGGGTACGCCAAGATGGCATTTCACGTGGTGTCCCGTCCGCAACGCGACTTCGACCGCTGGGTCAAGCTCGTCAAACAGTCGTCGCCTGCCCTCACGCAGTCAGGCTATCAACAGCTGGTCAACGCCCAGTCGAACACGCCAACTCTGCTCTTTTCGTCCTACCCGGCGGGTTCCTTCGAGCGCACCATCCGACATCAAGGCGGAATGTACATGCAGCGCGACCTGTCCATCATCAACGCGGACCGTTGAACGCCGCGACGGTGCCGCAAGGGACACGATTCCGACACGATTCCGAAAATAGAGGAGACTGACTTATGCTTCCGCACTATTGGCCGACCTTGGTCACGGGGGATCCGCTGATCTACGGCGCCGATGCATCGATCGGCCTCGTCAGCATCGCGATTGTCTTCGTGCTTACTTACTACAAAAAATGGGGCTGGCTTTGGCGTGAGTGGCTCACCACCGTGGACCACAAGAAGATCGGCATCCTCTACCTCATCGCCGCTTTGCTGATGCTCTTTCGCGGCGGCGTCGACGCCTTGCTCATGCGTACACAACTGTCGCGCCCCAACCTGCATTTTTTGGCGGCGGATCACTACGACCAGATCTTCACGACGCACGGAACGATCATGATCCTGTTTGTCGCCATGCCACTGATCTTCGCGATGTTCAACATCGTGGTGCCGCTTCAGATCGGCGCCCGCGATGTGGCGTACCCTTACCTCAACGCGATCAGTTTCTGGATGTTCTTCTTTGGCGCGCTCCTCTTAAATATCTCGTTTGTGATCGGCGGCTCCCCCGACGCGGGCTGGGTCAGTTACGCGCCGCTGACAGAAAATCAGTTTGACCATGGACCCGGCGAAAATTTTTACATCATGGCCCTGCAAATCACGGGGATCGGGAGCATGGCCACGGGCATCAACTTCATCATCACGATCCTGCGGATGCGCGCTCCAGGCATGACGCTGATGCGCATGCCCCTGTTCACCTGGTCGGCACTGGCCGCCAGTATCGTCGTCATCTACGCCTTTCCAGCCCTTACCGTCGCTCTCGGGCTCCTGCTCATCGACCGCGTCGCGGGCGCCCACTTTTTCAGCATGGACCACGGCGGTAATCCCATGATGTACGCCAACCTCTTTTGGATCTGGGGACATCCCGAGGTCTACATCGTGATCTTGCCTGCATTTGGCGTGCTCAACGAAGTGTTTCCGGCCTTCTCCGGAAAACGCATCTTTGGCTATTCGACCATGGTCGCCTCCTTTATGGCGATCACCATCTTGAGCTTTCTGTTGTGGGCCCATCACTTTTTCACCATGGGTGCCGGGCCCGGCGTCAACGCCTTCTTCGCCTTGGCCTCCATGGCCATCGGCATTCCCACTGGCGTCAAGGTATTCAACTGGATGTTTACCATGTACCGTGGACGGGTGCGAATGCCCATGCCGATGCGCTGGGCCGTCGGCTTCATCCCGAACTTTGTCGTCGGGGGTGCCACCGGAGTCATGCTGGCCACCGCGCCGGGAGACTATCAGTACCATAATAGCTACTTCCTCATCGCTCACTTTCACCAAGTGCTAATCGGTGGCACGATCTACGGCATGTTCGCAGGCATGTACTTCTGGTGGCCGAAAATGTTCGGATTTTTACTTGAAGAACGCATCGGCCGCCTGGCTTTTTGGCTCTGGAACGTCGGCTTCTACGTCACCTTTTTCCCGCAGTACTTGCTGGGACTGATGGGCATGACGCGGCGAATCTACACGTACCCGGCCGGCATGGGATGGAGTTCCCTGAATTTGCTCTCCACTGTCGGCGCGGTGATCATGGGACTTGGCTTCCTGTTCATCGTATGGAACATTCTCTATAGCGTCATGCACCGTTCCGAGTTGCGCGATGTGACGGGTGACCCCTGGAACGCGCGCTCGCTGGAGTGGTCTCTGCCCTCTCCCGCCCCGCACTATAACTTTGCCGTGATTCCCACGATCACACGCCGCGACGAGTGGTGGGAAATCAAGAAGTACGGGCGTACGGAAGACTACCGGCCTCAACCCGGCGAGATCCAGGACATCCACATGCCCAATAACTCCGGGCGACCCTTTCTCTTCTCCGTCGCGTTTTTCGTCGTCGGACTCGGATTTGTGTTCGAATGGTATGCGGTCGTCATTCTCGGTTTCGCGGGCGTGCTGGCGATCATGCTACACCGCTCCCAAGAGGTTGACGACGGTCACCAGATTCCGGCGGATGAGATACGTCACGAAGAAATCGCGCTCGGGAGGCTCTAGCCATGGCCGTCACAAAGGAAGACGCGTGGGGAGTCCAGGCACGCAGCCAGACGACGGGATCAACCCATGATGAAAATGAGTTGCGCGTGGCCGGTTTCTGGGTCTTTCTCGCGACCGACATGATTCTCTTCGCCTGCCTGTTTGCCACCTACATTGTGTTGCGGGGCAACACCGATGGCGGACCGGGTCCCCGTCAACTCTTTGATGTCACCGGGTTCACAGAAGAGACCTTCATCCTGTTAACCAGCAGTTTCACCTGCGGCTTAGCCACGCATGTCATGCACGAGGGACGACGTCGCGCACTGGTCCTCTGGCTGTCGGTCACGGCTTTGCTGGGGCTTTTGTTCGTCGGTCTGGAAGTAAGTGAATTCGTGCGCGACGTCAGTGTCTCGGCTACCATCTCGCGCAGCGGCTTTCTCAGCGGGTTCTTTACCTTGGTAGGCACCCACGGCTGTCACGTCTCGCTCGGCATCTTGTGGATGGGCTCCATCTTGTTTCAGGTGATGCGCCAGGGGATTACACCCGCCATCGCGCGCAAGCTGACGATCGTCGGCCTGTATTGGCATTTTCTCGATGTCGTGTGGGTCTTCCTCTTCACAGTGGTGTATTTGATGGGGGTGATGTAAATGTCGTCACACGCAGCCACGCACGGTGGGCACCAAGAGTCTGGCAACGGGCACGGCGGCGGATTCACGCCAGTCGAGCGCCGTTTCCCATGGTTGCACGTAGTCGGCTACGTGCTGTCGCTGCTTTTGACTGTGCTGGCCTTTCTTGCGGTGTTGCACCACTGGCTCAGCGGCAACCCACTCGTTACGGTGATCATGGTGCTGGCCGTGCTGCAGATCGTCGTCCAGCTGTTCTTCTTCATGCACTTCACCGAGGGTCATGGACCAAAATACCACATCCTCGCCCTCGGCTTCGCACTGTTTTTCACGGTCGCCTTCGTAGGGGGTTCGATCTGGATCATGTCGTTTGGCGACACGCAGGCCTACTGACCCGATGACCGCCTTGTTGGAGGAGACGCGCGGCGGTATCATCGACAATGTGCACCATGGGCACATCGCTGTCGTCGACGTCGGAGGACGCTTGCTCTTTGCCTATGGCGAGCCCGAGGTCACAGTCTATGGGCGCTCCGCTCTCAAGCCCATGCAGGTGCTCCCTGTGCTCGAATCAGGAGCCGCCGATCACTACGGACTGGACGAGCATGACTTGACCCTTTGTATGGCCTCGCACAGCGGACTGCCGGAACAGCGAGCTCGCGTGCTCGCACTCTTGCAGCGGATCGGGTGCAACGAGACCGACCTCGTCTGCGCCGCCACGCCCCCGACCAACGTCGGGGCCTACGAAACCTTGATCAAGGAGGCCGGCTCGGTCAACAAACTGTGCAATTGTTGCAGCGGGGTTCACGCGGGGATGTTGGCCACGGCCGCTTATCTGGGCGACCCGGTGGAGGGCTATCACCGACTGTCCCACCCTGTACAGCAGCGGGTTCTCGAAGCCGTCAGTGACGCGCTTCGCTACCCAGTCGATCAGCTCACCATCGGCCTCGACGGATGCGGCATCCCGACCTTTGCGACACCACTGCGGCACCTCGCCTGGGGATTCGCGCGCTTGACGGAACCCGACGCCTGGTCCTCGCGGCGAGCGCAGGCCGTGCGCCGGGTGACCACTGCGATGCTGAATCACCCGGAGCTGCTCACTGAAGAGGATTCATTCAACACTCATCTGATCCGAAGTTTTGCGGGACGGTTGATCGCAAAAGAAGGGGCGAAAGGCGTGCTCTGCCTCGGCGACATGACTCGGCATGTCGGGATCGCGATCAAAGTGGAGGACGGCAACAAGGAACTGCTGCCAAGCGTCGTCATGGAAATCCTGCGCCAACTCGACTGGACGCCGTCCCGGCCCACGGCGAAACTGGAGAGCTACATCCGGCAACCCATCCAGAATGGACAAGGAGACTCGGTTGGCGCGATGCGACCGACTTTCACTCTGACTCGCGTCTAACGGCTCGGCGACTCCCAGTGATCGCGCAAAAACGCATCTCGCCCGGATCCCACACGATAGCGATTGTAGTGGCCGGGATTCTTGTGGTGATATCCCTGATGATAGTCCTCAGCTTCGTAAAACGGTTCAGCGGGGCGAATCTCTGTGGCGATCGGCCGGTCAAAGCGCCCGCTGGCTGCCAGTCGTCGCTTGGATTCCTCCGCCTGAAGTCGCTGCTCTTCCGAGTGATAAAAGATGGCTGTTTTGTATGAGGATCCGCGGTCGTAGAACTGGCCGCCGGCATCCGTCGGGTCGATTTGTCTCCAGAAGACGTCCAGGAGTTCCGCGTAAGGCATCAGTTCGGGGTCAAACTCGATCTGTACGGCTTCGACATGACCGGTGGTTTCCGAACACACCTGTTCGTAGGTTGGATTCGGAACCCGTCCGCCGGTGTACCCTGACACCACCCGCTTGATTCCTGGCCACGTTTCGAATGGTTTCACCATGCACCAGAAGCAACCTCCGGCAAACGTCGCAAGGTGCGTATCTCTTCCTACTTCTTCGCTCATGCCCGTCTCCCCCTCTCGGCGCGGTGTTGGTCATGGGACCGATCGCCCGCGACCGATCCCATCTGACTCACCCTATCGTACCACATTTGCCTGAAGGGGTCCTGGCTCCGTCCGAGACGCAGACGCCTACCCGTGCAGGCGCACCAGCGGTTTCGTCGCCGGACCCTCTATGACCTCGCCCGTAACAGCGAAACGCGATCCATGACACGGGCAATCCCACGTATGCTCCGCAGCATTCCACATCACTTCGCAACCGAGATGTGTACAGGTCGTATCGAGCACTGTCAGCGTCCCGTCCAATTCGCGCCAGGCGCCCGCACGCTGGCCGCCATACTGAACAGTGGCCCCTTCTCCAGGCAAGACATCCTTGGCCTCGCGCGATGGCTTGTCCAGCTTGCCCGTCACGAGCCACGATCCCACGTTGACCGTCTGGGCGAGAAATGACCGCAAACTTGGATCCGCATGAAACCTTGTAGGGGCAAACAAGGCAGTGTACCGGTTTTTGACTCCAACTGCCAAATCACGCAGAATCAGCGCCGCCGCAGTACCCGTGGTCATTCCCCATTTTTTGTACCCCGTGGCGACCAGAACGTGTGGCTGCACCGCCGAGATCTCACCGATGTAGGGAAGGCGATCGACGGTCACGAGGTCCTGCGTAGACCAGCGGTACGCGATGTGCTCCGTCCGAAGATGACTCGCAGCGAAATCCGTCAATGCCTGATAGTGCTTCTCCGTATCAGACTCTTGCCCTGTGATATGCCCTTCGCCGCCGACCAGCGCATAGGTCTCCCCCGCGTGCACCACCGACCGAAGGGATCGCGAGGGTCCATCGACGCTGATGTACATGCCACCTGGCCACTCGATCCCGAGCTTCGCCGCAACAATGTAGCTGCGCTGCGCCTGCATGCGTGCGTAGTAGAGACCCAGTCCATCGTAAAACGGAAAGTGGGAGCAGATCAAAATCTTTTCAGCCGTAATTGTCGGCCCGTCGCACGTTACCACTTCGGGGTACTCCCCGTAGTGGATGTCGCTGGCGGGGCTCTGTTCATAGACTTTCGCGCCGTGCGCCACGGCTTCCTGAAGGAGAGTCGAGAGGTAGACGAGAGGATGAAATTGTGCCTGACCAGGCATCGCAAGGGACTTGCGCACGTCAATGGAAAAGGGAATGTCAGAACGCAACGCCGCCGGCATGTGCAGGGACTGATACGCCTCGTACTCACGGAGCAGTTTTTGTTCTCCCGCCTCGGTCGTCGCGTACAACACGGCCTCCTCTTCGGTCAGGTCACAGGGGATCTCCAGACTGGACACGCGATCGCGTATGAAGCCCAGAGCCTCGTCGTTCGCCTCGTAATACAGTCGAGCGTTTGTCCTGCCTACATGCGCCAAGAGTTCATCGTAGATCAGGTCATGTTGGACCGTCACTTTGGCTGTGGTATGGGCGGTCGTCCCCTGCAACACGCGGTCCGCCTCCAAGAGGGCCACGCGACGGCCATCGCGCGCCAGCAACCACGCGGCCGTGATGCCCGTGATCCCCGCACCCACGATCGCGATGTCGACGACGATGTCGGATTGCAGTTTGGGAAACTGCGGTAGACTCAAGCGATCCAACCAGAGAGGGCTCGATGACTTGGGCAGTTCAGGCGATGGTTTCGGCTGCATACAAAACGCCTCCAAAATGACAGACCCTGCGGCTGTCTCAGAAATAACAGGCGGAGCCACGCTCCCTCACCATTATCTCCGCCAATCGGCAGAACTAACCTGAATAGCGGCGTCGCAAGACGGCCTCCCTGTCGCGGTAGTCATTTCAGCCGTCGCCAGTCGGTCTGATCAGACGGTTCAACTCCGCAGCCAGTTGGTCTGCGCCAAGCGGGCCTTCGACGCGAGCCACCACGACCCCATCGGGATTGACAAAAAAGGTAGTAGGAATCGCCAGCACCCGATACATGCTCGAGATCGACCCTGACATGTCACGCGCCGTAGGCCAACCCACTTTGTACACTGCATCGAACCGCTGGGCCGCCTCCACGGAATCCTTGTCCGTCACGTTGACGCCAAGAAACTGCACTCGCCCTGCGTACTGTCGTGCCGCCTTTACGAGGGTCGTCTCCTCTTGATTACACGGAGGACACCAAGAGGCCCAAAAATTAATGAGAAGAGGCTTGCCGAGGAACTGCCGCGGGGTAACCGTCTTGCCGTCACCAGCCAAAAGGGGTGCCTTGAACTGCGGTGCACGTTGACCCTGCAAACTGAAAACCGGCAACGCAAGTGGTGAAATACCCGAACTGGAACCGCCGCCCTGCAGAAACACGGATGCGACGGCCAGTAAAATCCCGAGACCCGTCAATGTTCCAACGAGCCACAACAAAGAAGAAGGCGGGTGCCCCCCGCGCACGCTCCTCACCCTCGCAACTGAATCGATCCAGTCGACACCCACGCCACGGACCCGGTACCCGTGTCAAATCCCGCCTGAACCACCCCTCGCCACCCCACGTCAGATGGAGGATAATTGAACGACCAGCCGATGCCCGCCTCGCTGAAGTAAGGGCTTGTGCCTGCCTCACCCAAGGCTTGTCCGACCGTAGCCTTCAATGTGTGGCCGTGGCCCACGAATCGCAAAG
The DNA here is from genome assembly GCA_026627155.1 of Bacillota bacterium. Lineage (GTDB taxonomy): Bacteria > Bacillota > Bacilli > Alicyclobacillales > SLC66 > JAPNUJ01. Next base: position 13,016 of record JAPNUJ010000049.1, read on the forward strand.
CGGACAGTTGCCAATCGAGCGGCAAGTGCTCCCACGTCATCAGGTAACCGGTGCGGTTGGGCGTCTTCATCAGCGTAAGGGTGGCGGCCACCTTCGTCCACTGCCCATCGCGGCTTCGAAAAAACTGATAGCCAGGCCACGCGACCATCCCCTGTGAGGAGACTTGCAGCGGAATCCTTGCCGCCCCCCACGAACCGCGGTCAGGCAAACGCAAGACCGGACTCACGGCGCACAACTCCTGGTGCGAGGGTCCCGTAAATTCCCACACCACTTGGCCGCGATCCCCCATCGCGTCGCCTGGCGTCCCAAAGTAAAAGGCGGTGCCACCTGGTGCCATAAACGGTCCAAAGGCAGACTCCGATCTCGCTTGTTTCAGTGTCAGGACCGTCATCCCGGCTGGATACTCTGTATTCATCGTCATACTCGTATCGGTTTCATCTTCCCAGGCAATGTGAGTGAGATGATAGCCCCGAGGAATCCTTGAAAAGTGGAAATTGGGCAGATGTTGCGCTTCAGCATGCGCCGGTCCCGTTAGGACGGCGGACGCCACCAGCCCCGCCAGCAGAACGCCCCCACCGATTCGGGCCGTGATGGCAGCACCCACTTTGCCCGACCTGTAAAAACTGTGCAAGCCCAAGAATGACATGGTCTTCCCCCCCCATTTGCCTATCGTCTCTATCATACACCCGTTGCAAAGTCTGTTACACAGATCGATCTTCCCTACTCAATACTCAATGCGTCCTTCGGCGGCACGCCACTCAGCAAACGGATCCGCACCAGCCGTTGGCAACTGGATCATCGGAATCGACCGGTCCTGGATCGGAAGGGCGATCTGCTCGTAAATGAAGTGATCGTCAAAACCCGCCCGCGCCGCATCTTCGTGCGAATAGGCATAGTAGACGGCCCCCGGTCTCGCCCAGTAAATCGCACCAAGACACATCGGGCAAGGCTCGCAACTTGTGTAGATCTCACAATCCGTCAACTGAAAATGACCCAGTTTTCTACACGCGGCGCGAATCGCCTGCACCTCCGCATGGGCCGTCGGGTCGTGCAACGCGGTCACCTGATTGTGGCCGGTCGCCACCAGCACCCCTTGGCGGACGACGACGGCTCCAAACGGACCACCCGCAAGCGTTTTAACATTGTCCAGCGCAGCTTGAATCGCCGCCTGCATCCATTCATTCGATGTCGCTGACACAATATCCCTCCTGGCTCGATCGCATCGTTCCCCACCTACGCATTTTACCGGATTTGCAGCAGCCGTGCCTGATCTATTCCATTGTCAAAGCGCACTCACTATGCTCTAATGGTCATCATAAAGAGGGTGAAGCGATGGGCGACTATGATGAAGCTGGCGTGACCATACGCCGATCCGGTCAAGCAGCCGAGTCAGTTCAACTCAAAGGCTTGCGGGTGTCCCTGCTCGCCGCCGGAAACGGGACGGAGATCATCCTGCACACGCTCGAGGCGGGAACCAGTTGGGCCATGCTCCCCGAGAGCGGCTGGTATGCGCTCGAGTGCCTCATGCTGTTGAAGGGCCGACTGCTCTGGATGCGGGATGAAGGTGACGTTCTCTTGCTCCCGGGCGATACGCTGTCCGCCCAGCCTGTGCGCAAACACTGCCTGTTTACGGCGCTGGAACACACCGAGTTTTTGTACGCATCTTCTGAGCCAGTCTTTCACTTATATAGTGGCCAGCTTCACAACATGCGCCAACTGGCTGTCTCGGTCGAGGAACAAGACGGCTACACCGCCGATCACTGCCAACGCATCATGGATCTCTCCATGATGGTCGCCTCGCGGATGAATCTGACCTCCAGTCAACTGTACGAACTCAACCTCGGCTCTTTCTTGCATGACGTGGGCAAGGTGCGGGTGCCCCGTTCCATCTTGGGCAAGCCAGGGGCGCTTACAGAGGACGAGTGGATCGTGATGCGCCAACACACGATCTTTGGCCGTCAGATGCTGGCGGAGACGGGACTCCCTTTTTTGATTCCGGTCGGGGCTATTGTCGAACAGCATCATGAGCGGTATAATGGAAAAGGTTACCCGTATGGGCTTGCAGATGCGGCCATCTGCACGGGCGCCGCGATCGTCGCCGTGGTCGATTCCTACGACGCGATGACGAGCGACCGCGTCTATCGCCCGGGGTTGCCAAAGGATGAAGCGATCGAGGAGATCTTGCGCTGTCGGGACACGCTGTATCGGCCCGACGTGGTGGATGCGTTCCTAGACGTCGCTGACGAGGTCTGACCGGGCTCGGCCCACCCCGGATCCAACACGAAGGAGGTGTCCAGTTGAAAAAGCAGCTTTTGTTCATCGCCGCCTTTACCGTTGCAGGCCAAGCCCTGTTCTTCAGCTCCGCCTTGGCCGATACCGGGTACAACCCGAGCGGCAACACGACCGTCAGCGTGAACGAGAACCTGATCTCGGCGCCATCGCTCGGCACAGGGCAGATGCTGTTCAACCTGCAAGAGGGGCTCTACCAGACCTCAGGCGCAGACGTGAACCACGACTACGTCTGGTTGACTGTGAACGGCGACCCACTGCTCGCGATCGATCCGCCAGCCGGGATGTACAGCGGCGAGTGGTGCAAAAGATAGTTCTTTGAACCGCCGCTATATGGTTTTGTCGGTGTCATACGCAACGTGTGTATACTACAAGCATGCGAAAAAGGAGGGCCCTCGGCCCTCCTTTTATCTTTACTGCACCCGGATCTTTTTCGTCTCTTCGTTCATCTTGCTGTGACAGATCGGACAGGTGGGCTCAAACTCCGCGATGAACTCCTTGCGCGACCAGCAGTTGCACGACGAACACTGCCAAATCACCGTGTCTTCATACACGTGCTCCGCCGTAGGTTTGCGGTTGTTAAAGTACGCCATGTAAAGTTCCCCTTCCGATGCCTGATGTTACTTTACGTGAAAAACCACCCGCGTATTCCGGGTGCCTCGCCGGCTGCCTATAGCACTGCACAGACCACGCCTCCACTCGGAGAAGGCCTTCTTAACCCACACTGAACTCTGCAACGCTGCTTTTATCTCCTTTAGTATACGGCAAACCCGTCGCAAAGTAAATGCAGACGGGCTCATAATTGCATAAAAAAGGATGAAAAGAAGCGTCCGCAGCGCCTTGGACATCGTGGACACTCAAACGTGCGCACGCCCATGCATCAGTTCCACAAGTCGGTCACAGAACACAGAGCAAGTCGGCGATCCGTGTTTCGCAGCGTTTCACCCCACCGCCACCGCGCTGAGCGCTTCTTCATGGGAAAACTGGCTGTTATAGAGATCGGCGTACACGCCGCCGAGTCTGAGCAGTCCCTCGTGCGTTCCTTGCTCGACCACACTGCCGTGCTGCATGACGAGAATCAGGTCGGCTTCACGGATCGTGGAGAGGCGGTGAGCGATGACAAAACTGGTGCGCCCCTTCATGAGCCGTTTCATCGCCGTCTGAATATGGGCTTCGGTTCTCGTATCGACGCTACTGGTCGCCTCATCCAGTATCAAGATCTTCGGATTCGCCAAAATCGCACGCGCAATCGTCAGCAGTTGCTTTTGACCTTGCGACAAGTTGGAAGCCTCTTCGTTCAGCAACGTATCATATCCATCCGGAAGCGTGCGGATAAAGTGATCCGCAAACGCCGCCCGCGCCGCCTCGATGACGTCTGTCTCACTGGCGCCTTCTCTCCCATAGGCGATGTTCTCCCGGATGGTACCGTGAAACAGCCAAGTATCCTGCAGCACCATGCCAAACAGTTCACGGAGCGACTCGCGACGCATGTGCGCGATATCGACGCCATCGACCAGGATGCGACCTCCGCTGAGCTCGTAGAAACGCATCAACAGGTTGACCAACGTGGTCTTGCCTGCCCCTGTCGGACCGACGATCGCCACCGTCTGGCCGCTCCGTGCCTGGATATCCAGCTGCTCGATCAGAGGCGCATCCGGTTTGTAACTGAATTCGACTTGCTCAAAGGTGACATCGCCCTGCGCGTCGATGAGTGCCTCAGGCACCCTGCTTTCGGGCAGGTCTTCGCGCTCGTCGATGATCTCAAAGACGCGTTCCGCCGAGGCCAACGTCGACTGAATCACATTGGAGATGCTCGACAACTGGGTAATCGGCTGTGTGAACAAGCGTGAATACTGAATAAAAGCGAGGATCGCTCCGATCTTGATCGACCCTCTCGTGACCAGCACCCCACCGATCACGCAAACCAGGACATAGCCAATGTTGCCGATGAAGTTCATGACCGGCATGATGATGCCCGTGATGAACTGCGCTCGCCACGTCGAGTCGTACAACCGTTCATTGATCTGGGCAAAGGCGGCAATCGACTCCGCTTCATGCCCAAATGCCTTGACGATGGCGTGTCCCGTGTACATCTCCTCGACATGACCATTGAGTTCTCCCAACCGCCGCTGACGCGTAACGAAGTACTGCTGCGATCGTTTGGCGATGGCACGGGTTACGACCAGCGACAGAGGCAGCGTCAGCGCGACAGCGAGGGTCATGATCCAACTGATCGTCAGCATCATGATGATCACGCCGACAAACGTGATGATGGCCTGGATCGCCTGCGTCAGACTCTGCTGCATCGTGCTGCTGATGTTATCAAAGTCGTTCACAAAACGACTCAAGATGTCACCGTGAGGATGAGAGTCAAAGTAACTGACCGGCAGTTTGGCCAATTTGTCATTCGCTTCTTTGCGTAAGTTAAAAACCATCCGCTGAGCGACGCCTGCCATGATGTACTGCTGCACCCAACTGAACACGGAACTGAAAAGGTACAGTGCTCCCAGAAGAACCAGCAGGTGCAAAATCTTGGTGAAATCGATACCCGCATCTGGCAGGCCCCGCAACTTGTTGACAAAACCCGTGGCCAGGTCTGTCGTCGCATCCCCGAGAAGATTCGGGGTGACGATGGTGAAAAGAGTGCTGGCTACAGCCGCGACGAACACCAAGGTGATGCGAAACTTGAAGCGTCCAAAATAACGCAAGAGGCGAAGAAAGGTTCGCTTCGCATTCTTTGGTTTTTGGACGACCATGCCAAACCCGCCCGGACCACCGGGGCCTCCGAAACCAGGTCCGGGTCCGCGGCCCACTTGACGGTCTGCGCTCGACGATGACTTTTGCCCGTCGCTCATGCGCTCTCCTCCTCGGACATCTGCGATGACACGATTTCACGGTACACATCGCAGGTTTTCATCAGTTCCCTGTGTCGCCCATTGCCCACGAGCTTTCCTTCGTCAAGGACCAGGATCCGGTCGGCATCCATCACCGTGCTGACGCGCTGCGCAACAATCACGACAGTGGCCTGCTGCACTTCGTTTTTAAGCGCCGCCCGAAGTCGTGAATCCGTCTTGAAGTCAAGTGCGGAAAAACTGTCATCGAAAATGTAAACCTCCGGTTTGCGCACGAGCGCGCGGGCAATCGCCAGTCTCTGCTTCTGGCCACCGGACACGTTGCCCCCGCCTTGCGAGATGGGCGAGGCAAAACCATCCTGCATCTCGAGGATGAACTCCGTCGCTTGCGCAATATCGGCGGCATGGCGGACATCGTCGTCGGAAGCGTCAGGTTTGCCATAGCGGATATTCTCCGAGATCGTTCCGGTGAACAATACGGCCTTTTGCGGAACAAATCCGATCTTGTGACGCAACGTTTGCTGTTCTTGCTCTCTCACGTCGACGCCGTCGACGAGCACGGCCCCTGACTCACACTCGTAAAAGCGCGGAATCAAATTGATCAGCGAAGTCTTTCCGGAACCGGTGCCCCCAATGATCGCCGTGATCTCACCCGGTCTCAGCGTGAAGGAGACATTGTCGACAGCCGCACTCTCCGCGCCCGGATGGCGAAACGTCACATTCTTGAACTCGACAAACCCGCCCCGCATATTGGCGTTTTGTGGTGTCACGGGATCGACGATCGCCGGTTCAGTATCAAGCACTTCGTTGATTCTTACGGCGGATGCTTGCGCCCGCGGAATCATGAAAAACATCGCGGACGCCATCATCACGGACATCAGGATCTGTGTGGCATATTGAATAAACGCCATCAGACTGCCAATCTGCATCGCGCCGTCATTAATGCGGATGCCGCCAAACCAGATGATCGCCAGCGTCGAGAAGTTCAGGACAAACATCATGATGGGCATAAGCAGCGCCATGATCTTGTACACTCGAACCGAAACATCTGTCACATCCTCGTTGGCCGCCTGGAAGCGTTTCTGCTCATGCGGCGTGCGTCCGAAGGAGCGGACGACCCGAACGCCAGACAGATGTTCCCGCACCACCCGGTTCAGCACGTCCACTTTCGCCTGCATCGTCCGAAAAAGGGCGATCTGGCGACTCAAAATCAAGAAAATCGAGGCCCCGAGAATCGGCATGACGACGACGATGATCAGCGACAAAGGGGCGTCAGTGTACACCGCCATAATGATGCCGCCGATCCCCATCAAGGGCGCCATGATCATCATCCGCAGCATCATGTTGACAAACTGTTGCACCTGCATGATGTCGTTCGTCGTGCGGACGATGAGTGACGATGTGCCGATCTGATCGAACTCGCGCAACATGAACGTCTCCACGCGCCCGAATGTGTCCCTGCGCAGGTCCCGTCCAAAGGCCGCTGCGGACTTTGCAGCATAGAGTCCCGCTGCGACCGAGCAGGCGACGCCGAGCAACGCGACAAACAGCATCACGCCACCGATCTCGACGATGTAGCGCGTGTCATTGTGAAGAACACCCGTGTCGACGATGTTGGACATCAGGTTGGGAAGGTACAGACTGGACATCGACTGCAGGAAGGTCAGGATGATGGTCAGCACCAC